>DASTWX010000021.1:0-5217 GCA_035765795.1 Pseudolabrys sp.
GCGGTAAGGATTCGAATAGCGCTTCGCGCCCGGCGCCTCACGCCAGCCCTGCCGATAATCGACGCCGAGATCGACGTCCGGGTTGATGTGGCGCACGGTGGGCGTCTCCGCGGCGCTCTGCATCCAGCAGCGATGCACGCCGGCAACCGCCGAACCGCGAGTGCCGTCCACCTGTAAGGTGAGAAGGTCATCGCGGCGCACGCGCGTCGCCCATGAGCAGATGACGGCGCCAATGGCCCCGCTCGCGAGTTCGGCGAGCGTCATCGAGACATCATCGACATCGACGGCGAAGCGGTCGCCGTTTTCGTCGACCCGCCCGGGAATCCCCGTCGCGGTCGCCGCGACGACGCGGCGAATAGGGCCGAGGATGCTTTCGATCACGTAGCGCCAATGCGGATACATATCGGAAGTCATGCCCCCGCCGCCGGCGCGCCGGTAGTTCCAGCTCGGCCGCTGGCTCGGGCGCTCCGCGCCATCGAATACCCACCAGCCGAAATCAAGCCGGAAGCCGGTAATGCGCCCGAAGAAATCCTCGCGCGCCAAGGCCATCAGCTTTTGCAGGCCGGGCAGATACACCTTGTCTTCGACCGCAGCGTGCTTAAGGCCGCGCGCTTGCGCGGCGCGCAGAAGCGCCAGTCCCTCTTCGACGGTCGGCGCCACCGGCTTTTCGCTGTAGATGTGCTTACCGGCGGCGATGGCCTTGTGCAGAACATCGACGCGCTGGCGGGTGGTCGCCGCATCGAGAAAGACGGAATAGTCCGGCCGCCCCAAGGCGGCGTCGATGTCTGTCGTCCATTCGGTTATGCCGTGCCGGCCGGCGACGACCGCGAGCCGCTCGGCATTGCGGCCGACCAGCAGCAGCTTTGGCAGGATGCGGTTAGTGCCGCACACAACGCCGCCTTCGGCGCAAATCGGCGCCAGCGCATTGGCGAGATGCTGCGTCGAGCCGATGCGCCCGGTGGCGCCGTGGACGATGATGCCGAGTTCCTTGACCCCCATGAGCCCCCTTCTATCATGCCGCAGCTCGCTTGAAACACCATGATTGTGGATCGCCCGTGTCCCGCCACATCGTTTGCCTTACCTTCGATTTCGACACCCAATGCGGATTCATTGCACGGGGGTTGACGACGCCCACCCCGCTTTCACGTGGCGAATTCGGCGCCATCGGCGCGCAGCGCATTCTCGCGCTCCTGAAATCCCGCGATATCCGTGCGACCTGGTTCGTGCCCGGCTTCACCATCGCAAGTTGGCCGCGCCAATGCGAGGCCGTGGTGGCCGGCGGCCACGAGATCGGCCACCACAGTTGGGCGCACATCCCGCCGGCAATGCAGACGCGCGGCGAAGAGGAGGCGGATCTGGTCCGCGCCAACGAGGCTATCGCGCAACTCACCGGCCAAAAGGCGCGCGGCTATCGCTCGCCTTCATGGGACCTCAGCGAGCACACCGTCGATCTCTTGCTCGCGCACGGCTTCCGCTACGAATCGAGCCTGATGGGCTCGGACTACGAGCCCTACCGCGCCCGGCGCGGCGACGTTGCGAAGCTGGGTGAGCCCTTTCGCTTCGGCGGGGAAACTTCCCTGATTGAAATGCCAATCAGCTGGTCGCTCGACGATTTTCCCCATTTCGAATTTCTGCGCATGCCGAATACGATCATGCAGGGCCTGCAATCGGCGCGCGCGGTGATGGAGAACTGGCTCGACGAATTCCTCTATATGAAACAGACTGTCGATTGGGGTGTCCTGACCTACACCATGCATCCGTACGTCATCGGCCGCGGCTACCGCATGCTGGCGCTGGAGAAGATGGTCGACCGGCTGGTCGCCGAGGGCGCGGTGTTCATGCCGATGGAGGAAGCCGCGCGGGAAGCGGAAGCAAGGTTAAACGGAGCGAACAGCGCCCAGTGAATCGATGTGGTAAATCGGCGATCGGCGCCGCGCTCGGAACGCCCGAAAAGATCGGACATCACGGCCAATGCCAAGCGAGCACCGGAACTGACCACGCCGGCAGCGGCACGAATTGGGCTATGCTGTCGGTGCTTACCGATAGGGCCAGCGCGCCGATCAGCGAGGTTACGGTCGCGGAAATCATACGGCCGTTGAACACTTCATGCTGCGGATTCATTATCCAGCCGAAATAGACGCGGAAAATTACTGAAAGCCGCTGGATCGGGATCACCACAGAGACAGGCGCGATCCCCAGCGCCATATAGCGGAACAACTGAGAAAAGCATATCGCAACGCCGGACACCGCGAACCATTTGGCGGCGACGGCATCAATCCGGCTTTCCCGACGCCGCCGCTCGGGAGCGAGCAAGAGCAGACCGACGGCGAGGGTCGCCGCCACATAGGAGACGAAGCCGCCGGCGACTCCCACGGCGATGCCCTTCGCCTCGAAGGCCATGCGAATGAGGATGGGGCTGAGCCCGAAGCCGAACGACGAGACGGTGGCAAAAAAGTAGCCTTCGGCCAAATTGGGCTTGAAGCGGCCCACGCTTTCATCGGCGGCCGCGGACAGCGAGACCGGCTTCATCTTGCGCCTCTCCGGCACCAGCATCAGCGCGGGCCCGGCGATCACCAGCGCGATGCCGATGAGCCGCAGTACGGTCATGCGCTCGTCCAGCCACGCCACCGCGAGCACGAGGGTGATGACCAGGCTGAATTGCTGCACCGGCGCAACGAGGTTTGTGCCCATGGCCTTTGTCGCACGATAATTGCAATAGCGCGCGGCGCCGAAATGAATGACGCCGACAAGAGCCAACAGCGCGATGCTCACGTTCGAAAAATCCGCCAGTGCACCGAAGCCGCCGGTCATCAACATCACGATCGCGAAGATCGGCAGCCCGATCGGCAGGCTGATGGCCATTGCCTGGAAGACTGTCCCGGTCAATACGCCACGCCGGACGAAGGCGCTGGAGTAGGCGAAGATGATCGCCGAGAGCAGCGACAGCAGGCCGCCGATCATGAGTGTTCCTTGGGTCGGGACGGGAGGTAGCGTTCCTCGCCCGCTTGCGTAGCATCGTGCGGACCGCCTAGCCACTCACGGTCGGAAGAGGTCCCATGCCGGCTTGGGTTATAATATTTCCACAGAAACAGTATAATTTCACAATGATCCTGGTTATTATACTATTTTCGAAAAACTAGTATAGCTAGGCGATGCTAAAGGAAATCGATCTCGTCTACCGAACCATGCTCGCTGAACTCGGCCAGCGATGTCTTGACGCTGAGTTTGATCGCGACTTTCCTGAGAGCGGCCGCTTCCGCGAGGTCCCCGTGAAGGGGCGGAACTACTGGTATTTCGAGGACCGACAAGAGCCCGGAGGGAAACCCGTTCGCCGTTACGTCGGCCCTGACGCCGACCCCGAAATTGCGAAACGGGTGGCCGCTTTCCAGATCGTCAAGGACAACTACAAAGCAAGACGTAAACTGGTCTCGACTCTGACCCGCGAAGCGGGACTTCCCGCTCCGGACCGCTTTACGGGCGATATTGTGGAGGCATTCTGGAAAAACGGGATCTTTCGGCTCCGGGCTGTGCTCGTCGGCACCGCTGCGTTCCCGTGCTATTCCGGCCTATTGGGACTTAAATTTCCATCGGCGCCGATGCAAACTGGCGACATCGACTTCGCACAATTTCATTCGGTGTCAGCTTCCGTCGAAGCCACGCTCCCTCCGGTGCTGGACGTGCTGCGGGAGGTCGATCCGTCATTCCGCGAGGTCCCGCATATGGCTGATAACCGACAGGCGGCTCAATTTATCAACGACAAACACTTCAAGGTCGAATTCTTGACACCCAACCGCGGAAGCGCCGATCACGAAGGCCAACTAACAATCATGCCAGCGTTCGGCGGCGCCGCTGCCACGCCGCTCCGCTTTCTGGACTTCCTGATCACGGACCCGACGCGGGGCGTCATGCTGCACAAGGGAGGAATCTCGGTATTGGTCCCGTCGCCGGAGCGCTTCGCCATTCACAAAATAATCGTCGCCGTACGCCGCCGCGAAGATCATGCAGGCGTTCTTAAAAGGGAAAAAGACCTACGGCAGGCAGGCCTATTAGCCGCCGCGATCGAGACCACGCGAGGTGGAGCTGATTTTGCGCAGGCATTCAAAGAAGCGTGGGATCGTGGACCAGCATGGCGTGAGGCCCTCACGCGGGGACGAAGGCTGCTCGCCAGCGAATTTCGCGATGCGCTCAGCCGGATATTATCAACCGGATGCGACGAATTGGGTATGGAGCACTTCTTTTCGGCGAAATACACGTGAACCTGGTAGCGGGGGAGGGATTTGAACCCCCGACACGCGGATTATGATTCCGCTGCTCTAACCAACTGAGCTACCCCGCCGCCACGCTTCCGGCGCGTGCCAGAGTGGCCCGATATAGGAAGCCTGCGTGAAGGCTGTCAAGCAAGCCGCGCCGCCGAAGCGCCATGCCGGAAACCGCGGCCTATTTCGGCTGCGGACCCGGCTTGCCGCCGGGGGTTCCCGGCGGCGGAATCACCGGCATCTTGCCTCCCCCCGGCGCCGGCTTCTTCATCTCGGGATCGACTTGAGACGGCGGACAGATGACGCCGTTCGACTGGGCGAGTTGATTGCTGAGCGACTGGCCTGATGGCTTCTCCACCTGAACGTCGCCACTCTTCCCGCTCCCGTCGGTGGTGCGCGTATTGACGCAATCCTTGGGGTTGCTTTGCTGTTGATGCGCGGTTCCCGGCGGCTTCGGTTTCGGCGGCGATTGCGCGAACGAGGCCGCCGGTATCAGCAATGCGCCGGCGAGCAGGGCAAGCCCCATGTTGCGGATGTGCCGATCCATCGCTTGCTCCTCCGTTCAAGCCGGTGAACGCAGCGAGTTAACGGCGAACTGACGGTCCGCGTTCCGAGGGGGTTCCGTATTCCGTGCTCACCCGCCGGCGACCGCAGGCGCCGTGGACAGACGTTCGAACCGGATCAGCGAGAAATGGCCGAGAGGCGGCATCGCGCGGCGTTCGAGCACGCGCACGTCGCGATGGCGGGCGGCCCAGGCGGCCAGCCGGGCAAAAGGGAATTCCGGCCGCCAGCCGAGCCAGCGCGCGATCGGCGCAATACCCTGCTCGAGCAGCCGGCGAGGTCCGCTCTCGGCGCCGATATGGTTGACGAGCACGATCTCGCCGCCGGGGCGCAGCACGCGAGCGAATTCGTCGAGGGTCGCTTCCGGCTCGGGCACGGTCGTGATGACGTACTGCGCCAC
>DASTWX010000022.1:0-15449 GCA_035765795.1 Pseudolabrys sp.
CGTTCCGTTTTTTGAACGCCCCCAGGGAGCATGGCTTTGAGAATGCATCCTCCACGGCGCGGAATCCAGTAACCAAGAGATTAAATTGTCGTAAGCCGCCGCGCCGGCGCAATGCCTGAAGCACATCTTTGAGACGAGGAAATTGGCATGATGTCAGCATTGTGCAGTTGGAGCGCGAGCAACGCGAAAACCTGCCAACCTGCAAAGGCTGGCTTGGGTCGAGCTACCGAAGGCGTTTCTTTGCGAAAGCTCGGCCCGATGATGACTTGAGATAACGCTCGAAAGCGACGGCCTTCGTCTCGTCCGAGAATGCCAAGTAGGTCAGTAGTCGCCACGGCTTGAATTTGGTGGTGTGCTTAGATTGGCCGGCATTGTGTGCTGCCAGACGGGTACGCAGGTCTTCGGTCAGACCTATGTAAGTCTCTTTAGGAAAATTGACGCTTTCGAGAAGATAGACATATTTCATTCGGCCAGTTTAGCCCGTCTCCGCCCTGCGGGCTACGACGGGCAACCTCCGCGGAGCGAAGGCTGGCTTGCCAACCGAAGCGGCCGAAGGCCGCGGAGGTTGGTGGAGCCAGGGGGAGTCGAACCCCCGACCTCGTGAATGCCATTCACGCGCTCTCCCAACTGAGCTATGGCCCCGGCAGTGATCAGGCATCAGTAATCAGGTATCAGCAAAAAAGCAAAGCCGTGCTTGTGATCGCTGATTTCTGATCGCTGATCCCTGGCAATCAGTTCTCCTCTTCCTTCTCGATGCCGTCGCCGATGATGTCGCTTACGTCGGCATCGCCTTCCTCTTCTTCCTCGATGAAGGCAGCGTCGTCCAGGCTCTCGTCGATCTCGACGTCCTCGTCGTCGCCGAGATCGGCTTCGGCCGCTACCTTCTTCTTGCCTTGGTTCTCGGCATCGGCGTCCTCGAGCGAAACCATCTCGACGTCGGCGTTCTCGGGCGCGGCGACATCTGCTTCTTCGGGGGCAGGGCGCGCGGTTGCGGCGCTTGCCGTTTCGGGCCGTGCACGCGCCACTGGCGCGATCGGCACGATCTTGCCGGTATAAGGCGAGATTACCGGTGTTTTGTTGAGATCGTAGAACTTACGGCCGGTTTCGGGGCAAACGCGCTTGGTGCCCAGCTCGGATTTAGCCACGGGTCGATGTCCCTCGGATAATCGGAATCGGCGCTTCACTTGGCTAGTCGCAAGGCCCCTGTCAATAGCGCAAATGCTCGCCCTGCACGGCCGAACGCCAGGATGACGCCGTGCTCGGACGCATGCTAGGACGGCCTCGTATTCGAGGATGCCGCCTCCCGTGAATGCTGCCGCGCCGATACCGCTGACTGCCCGCCGCGGCGGTCCCCTCCAAGGCCGTGTACGCGTGCCCGGGGACAAGTCGATTTCCCACCGCGCGCTGATCCTCGCCGCCTTGACTGTCGGCGAGAGCACGGTCGCCGGCCTGCTCGAAGGCGAGGATGTCCTCAAGACCGCCGCCGTCATGCGCGAGCTGGGCGCCCGGCTCGCGCGGGGGGAGGACGGCGTCTGGCGCATTCACGGCGTCGGGGTCGGCGGTTTTCGTTCTCCCGAAGCCGTGCTCGATTTCGGCAATTCGGGTACCGGCTGCCGGCTGGTATTAGGCGCAGCCGCGGGTTGCCCCATCGTCGCCGGCTTCGATGGCGATGCCTCCTTGCGTAAGCGGCCGATGCGACGGGTGCTCGATCCGCTCGAACGGATGGGAGCGCGGGTCAACGAGGAGGCGGAAGGAGGGCGGTTGCCCATCACGCTCACCGGCGCCCTCGACCCAGTGCCGATCACCTACGAAACGCCGGTCCCTTCCGCCCAGCTCAAATCGGCGGTGCTGCTCGCCGCCCTTGCCGCGCCGGGCGAGACCACGGTCGTCGAGAGCGAGGCCAGCCGCGACCATACCGAACGCATGTTGAGGCACTTCGGCGCCAAGCTCGTCAGCAAGCCGCACGGCGCCCACGGCCGCCGCATCGTGTTGCAGGGCCAGCCGGAGCTTGAGCCGGCGCACGTGGCGGTGCCGGCCGATCCGTCATCGGCGGCTTTTCCCCTCGTGTCGGCACTTATCGTTCCCGGTTCCGATCTGATCCTCGAGGCGGTGATGACCAACCCTTTGCGCACCGGCCTCTATACGACCCTGCGCGAGATGGGCGCGAGTATCGAAGAGGTAGAGAAGCGCGATGACGGGGGCGAGGAAGTCGCCGATCTGCGCGTGCGGTTTTCGGCGCTCAGGGGCGTCGACGTGCCGGCCGAGCGCGCCCCGGCGATGATCGATGAGTACCCGGTCTTAGCGGTCGCCGCCGTTTTCGCCGAGGGCACGACACGAATGAAGGGCCTCAAAGAGTTGCGGGTGAAGGAATCCGACCGGCTGGAAGCGACCGCCGCCATGTTGCGCGCGAATGGTGCGGCAGTGGAGATCGAGGGTGACGATCTCATCGTTGAGGGCAGGGGCTCCGCCGCCGGCGGCGGCGAGGTGACCACCCACATGGATCACCGCATCGCCATGGCGGCGTTGGTGATGGGGTTGGCGAGCGAGCAGCCGGTACGGATCGATGATTCCGCGTTTATCGCGACTAGTTTTCCGGGTTTCGTCGATTTGATGCGGGGGTTGGGAGCGGATTTGGCGTGACGCGGAGTAGGCAAATCAGGATCGCCCGCTTATATTAAATGCGGCGCGAGGAGTGTCCGATGGCAAAGGTGATCATTAAGGATTTGGCGAAGAGCCTGCCAAAGCGCAGCCGGATTTCGGAAAAACGTGTTGTCAATCGGGAAGGAAAAGTGGTCGCAATTCCGACCGTCGATTCCAATAGTCCACATTTTTCTTCCGATTTGCATCGTCTATTTCAGCGGAACGTAGCTAAGGCCCGCCGGGAAAATAAGAGGCGCTTCGGCTCCCCCGATCGTGTCAGCGAAAAAGCTTGATGCGGCCAGACTTTGGATAGTTGCGGGGCCGAATGGCTCCGGCAAAAGCAGCCTCTATTCCGAGGGCGATATTGAAGATTTTGGCGGCTCCGTCTGGATTATCAATCCCGACCTGCTTTCAGAGCGCATCGCACAAGTCGAGTCGCTGGACTTGCCGGCGGCAAATCTTGAAGCCGTAAAGCGCATTTATAATTGGCTCGAGGCTTCCATCGATGCCCATCAAACAATCGGTGTCGAGACCGTCCTGTCGACAGACAAATATCGCAAGCTTGTACTTCGCGCCAAAGGGCGCGGCTTTGAAATTCGTCTGATCTATGTGTTGCTGCGTTGCCCCGAATTGAACATCGAGCGAGTCAAAATGCGCGTAGCCAAAGGCGGCCACGACGTTCCAGCCAATAAGATCATTGCGCGCCGTGCTCGTTCTTTGGCACAGCTTCCGTGGTTCTTGGAGCAAGCGGATCAAGCTTGGCTTTTCGACAACTCCGAGGCCCGCCCGCGCTTGATAGGGACAAAAAACAAGGGTGTCATTGCCCTCGATCCGGCGGCATTGCCTGAGGTCGCGGATGCGGCTCAACGCATCAGAACGAGCTAGCCATGATCATCGCCATCGACGGTCCCGCCGCCTCGGGCAAAGGCACCTTGGGCAGGAAGCTCGCCGCCCATTACGGCCTGCGCCATTTGGATACCGGGCTACTCTATCGCGCGGTGGCGAAGGGCCTGCTCGATTCAGGTTGCGATTTGGAGGACGTCGGCGCTGCCGAGGCGGCCGCCCGGAGGCTCGATCCGAGTCAATTCGACGAAATTGCTCTTAAAGGAGCGGATGTCGGGGAGGCGGCCTCGGTCGTTTCCGCGATGCCGCTAGTCCGCACAGCGCTGCTTGCCTTGCAACGCGATTTTGCCGCCGCTCCGCCGGGGGCGGTGCTCGACGGGCGCGACATTGGCACCGTCATTTGTCCCGATGCGGACGTTAAAATCTTCATCACGGCCAGTCCGGAAGCACGCGCTGCCCGGCGCGCCGCCGAATATCGCGCCGCCGGTAGGGAAATCGATGCTGCCGTCGTGCTGGCCGATATCCGCAAGCGCGACGAGCGCGACAGCAAGCGCGCCGCTGCCCCGCTGAGGCAGGCCGCGGACGCACACTTGCTCGACACCACTCATTTGGATATATCCGGCGTCTTGCGGGCCGCCATCGACATCGTCGAGGCCACCCGAGCGGGCCGAGGGCGCGGCTGACCGCCCCTCGTTGTTGGAGGACAAAGCCCCGCTCGCCTCTCGGCGTTCAGCGTCGCCCGCTTCGTCAATCTGTTGGAAAGCGCGGATATTGCGCCGGCCCGCCGGGGATTCCGGAGGCCGCCGAAGGTTTTTGCGGAAGCCTCGGCCCCGTGCTTTCGGACGTCATTCCAACCCGCTGGCGCGACCGCATTCGAGGAGAATTCATGGCCACCGCTACCAGTGCCGCTCAAACGCCTTCGCGCGAAGACTTCGCCGCCATGCTCGATGAATCGTTCGAGCACGGAAATCTGCAGGAAGGTTCCGTCATCAAAGGCACCGTCGTCGGGATCGAGAAAGATCTTGCGATCATTGACGTCGGGCTGAAGACCGAAGGTCGGGTCGCCTTGCGCGAGTTCGCCGCGCCCGGCCGCCAGGCGGATATCAAGGTCGGCGACACTGTCGAGGTCTATCTGGAGCGGGTGGAAAACGCGCTCGGCGAAGCGGTGCTTTCGCGCGACAAGGCGCGCCGCGAAGAAAGCTGGGGCAAGCTGGAGAAAGCCTTCAACAACAACGAGAAGGTCACCGGCGTCATTTTCAACCAAGTCAAAGGCGGCTTCACCGTCGATCTCGACGGCGCTGTTGCTTTTCTGCCGCGGTCGCAGGTGGACATCCGGCCGATCCGCGATGTCACGCCGCTCATGAATATCAATCAGCCGTTCCAGATCCTGAAAATGGATCGGCGCCGCGGCAATATCGTCGTCTCCCGCCGCACCGTGCTGGAAGAGACCCGCGCCGAGCAACGTCAGGAGTTGGTGCAGAATCTCGAGGAAGGTCAGGTCATCGAAGGTGTGGTGAAGAACATCACGGACTATGGCGCCTTTGTCGATCTCGGCGGCATCGACGGGCTCCTGCACGTCACCGACATCGCCTGGCGGCGCGTCAACCACCCGACCGAAGTGCTGTCGATCGGTCAACACGTCAATGTGAAGATCATCAAGATCAACCACGAGACCCACCGCATCTCGCTCGGCATGAAGCAGCTCTTGGACGATCCGTGGCAGGGTATCGAGGCCAAATATCCGGTCGGTGCCAAGTTCAAGGGGCGGGTGACCAACATCACCGACTACGGCGCCTTTGTGGAGCTGGAGCCGGGGATCGAGGGCCTGATCCACGTCTCCGAAATGTCCTGGACCAAGAAAAACGTCCATCCCGGCAAGATCGTCTCCACTTCGCAGGAAGTCGAGGTGCAGATCCTCGAGGTCGATCCGGTCAAACGCCGCATCTCGCTCGGCCTCAAGCAGACCATGCGCAATCCGTGGGAAGTCTTTGTCGAAACCCATCCTCCTGGTTCGATTGTTGAAGGCGAGGTCAAGAACAAGACCGAGTTCGGCCTCTTCCTCGGCCTTGACGGCGACGTCGACGGGATGGTCCATCTTTCGGACCTCGATTGGAAACGCCCGGGCGAGCAGGTCATCGACGACTACAAGAAAGGCGACGTGGTGAGGGCGCAAGTCCTCGACGTCGATGTCGAAAAGGAGCGCATCGCGCTGGGCGTCAAGCAGCTCCAGGGCGATCCGATGGCCTCCGCCGGCGACATCAGAAAGGGCTCGGTGGTTACCTGCGAAGTGGTCGAGGTCAAGGATTCCGGCATCGATGTCAAAATCGCCGGCACCGACCTGACCGCCTTCGTCAAGCGTTCCGAGCTTGCCCGCGACCGCGCCGAGCAGCGTCCTGAGCGGTTTGCTGTCGGCCAGAAGTTCGACGCGCGCGTTACCCAGTTCGACCGCAAGACGCGCAAGGTGGCCGTGTCGATCAAGGCATTGGAGGTGGCTGAGGAGAAGGAGGCCATCGCGCAGTACGGCACGGCAGATTCCGGCGCTTCGCTCGGTGATATCCTGGGCGCCGCGCTCAAGCAGCGGGCCGGTTCGGAGGAGAAGCCGGAGGAGTGATCAATGCCGTCACCCTGAGGTGCTCGGCGCGGAACGCGCCGAGCCTCGAAGGGCGGCGGCAACGCAAGTCGGGCTTGCCCGACTTGCGTAGCATCTAAAATGCCGATCTCGGGTAAACCCGAGATCGGTGGTCTTTCATCCTTCGAGGCTCGCTCGCGAAGGAGCGCGCTCGCGCCTCAGGATGACGGGGAAAAGCTTTATCCGCAGCGAGTCCACTGTGCCGGTGGCCAACTCGGGATGACGGAAAAGGGCCGTAATCCATGTCGCTCGATGCCGATGCCATCGTCGATCGCCGCCGGCTACGGCGCAAATTGCTCTTCTGGCGCATCAGCGCGGCGGTGATCGCCATCGCGCTGGTGATCGGCGCCGCATTCGTATTGGCGCCCGGCGATCACCTGCTGTCCAACGGACGCTACATTGCGCGCGTCACCCTCAAGGGACTGATTCGCGACAACCGGGAGCGCACCGAAGCGCTCTCCCGATTGGCGAAATCGAACGCCAGCGCCGTCATCGTCCATATCGACAGCCCGGGCGGCACGACTGCCGGGTCGGAGCAGCTCTACGACAGCCTGCGCGACTTGCAGGCGAAGAAACCGATGGTGGTCGTGGTCGACGGCCTCGCCGCCTCCGGCGCCTATATCGCGGCTTTGTCCGCCGACCACATCATTGCCCAGGACACCTCGCTGGTCGGCTCCATCGGCGTTCTTTTCCAGTTTCCGAATTTCGCCAAGGCGCTGAATACCCTCGGCGTCAAGATGGAATCGATCAAGTCCACTCCCCTTAAGGCCGCGCCGAACGCATTCGAGCCGACGACTCCGGAGGCGCGCGCCGCCATCGAGGCTATCGTGCTCGACTCCTATGCTTGGTTCAAAGGTCTCGTGCAGAACCGGCGCAAGATGAGCGATGCGCAATTGGCGCGGGTGGATGACGGCCGCGTGTTCACTGGCCGTCAGGCATTGCCGCTCAAGCTCGTCGATGCAATCGGGAACGAAAAAACCGCCCTCGCTTGGCTCGAGAAGGAGAAACACGTTCCCGCCGGCCTGCGCGTCCGCGACGTCTCGCTGGAGCCGCGCTTTGACGAGTTCTCGTTCCTTCATATGGCGGCCTGGGCCTTCGACGCCGTGGGGCTGTCGGCGATGGCGCGGCGGCTGGAGGATTGGGGCGCGGTCCAGGCGGTCGAAAGACTAAATCTTGACGGCCTATTGGCGCTTTGGCACCCTCCGGTTTCCGATTGACCTTTGTGAGCGAGTAGGCGGCGTCATGATCAAGTCCGAGCTTGTCCAGCGCATTGCCGCCCAGAATCCACACCTCTACCAGCGCGACGTCGAGAACATCGTTAACGCCATCCTCAACGAGATCACGGCGGCCATGGCGCGCGGCGACCGCGTCGAATTACGCGGTTTCGGCGCCTTCTCGATCAAGCATCGTCCGGCACGCACCGGGCGAAATCCGCGCACCGGGGCGCATGTCTCGGTCGACCAGAAGTCGGTTCCGTTCTTCAAGACGGGCAAAGAAATGCGGGAGCGCCTGAATAACCAAAGCGCCGATAGTGCTCCCCCGCCGCAAAAATCCGTCGCCTCCGGCGGGTAAAGCAGGATTCGAAGAATTGGAATCGCTTTGCCCTCGGTTGTCATCACCGAGGCTTGTCCCGGTGATCTCGCGTAGATAGGCAATAGCGTAACTTCCCAAGCGGGATGGCCGGGACAAGCCCGGCCATGACAGAGCCATGTTCCGCAAGATCGTCACCCTGATTATCGTCGTTCCGCTGGCGGTGATCATCATCGCCTTCGCGGTCGCCAACCGGCAGACGGTGACGGTCTCGTTCGATCCGTTCTCGGCAACCAGTCCCGCCTATGCCGCCAGTCTGCCGCTGTTCGTGCTGATTTTCGTGCTGGTGATCCTGGGCGTCATCATTGGCGGCGCGGCCGCCTGGCTGCGCCAGGGGAAATGGCGCCGTCTCGCCCGGCGGCTCGATGCCGACGTGCGTGCGCTGCACGGAGAGCTGGAAGGGATGCGCCGGCGCGAACGCGTCGATAGAGGGATCTCGCCGCCGTCGTCCTCGGACTTCCGCTCTGCTAGTTAGGTTCCGGTCTCGACTTTGCGGCCAGGCGGATAAGGCGCTAGAACCCGCCTCGTCATGGCTTTGATTGTGAAAATCTGCGGCTTGAATACGCCCGGCGCACTCGATGCGGCGTTGGAAGCGGGCGCCGATTTGGTCGGATTCGTCTTTTTCCCGCCCAGCCCGCGCCACCTTGGGCTGGAGGCTGCTCGTATGCTGGCCGCTCGGGTGAAAGGCCGCGCCGGCGTGGTCGCGCTAACAGTCGATGCCAACGACGAGACGTTGCTCGACATCGTCACCGCGGTCAACCCCGACATGCTGCAATTGCACGGGCAGGAGACACCCGACCGCGTGGTGGCGGTGCGCACGCGCTACGGTCGTCCGGTGATGAAGGCGCTTCCGGTCGCCGTACGCTCGGACCTTTCGCCGGTGCGCCAATACGCCAGCGTGGCCGACCGCCTGATCTTCGATGCCCGCGCGCCCAAGGACGCCACCCGCCCCGGCGGGCTGGGCCGGCGGTTCGATTGGCATCTGCTGCACAATACCAATCCGGGCATTCCCTTCCTGCTCTCCGGCGGGCTCGATGCTGGCAACGTCGCGGAAGCCATTGCCGTTACCGGCGCGGCGGGCATCGACGTCTCATCCGGAGTCGAACGTTCGCCGGGTGTGAAGGACCCCGAGAAGATTCGCGCCTTCATCCGCGTGGCCCGCGCGGTGGAGATGCCGCTCGACCTATCGCAAGCGGACATCGTATGAGCATGCGAGGCCTTGTCATTCCGGGGCGCGCCAACGGGTCCGCGCGGAGCGCGGCCCGATGACAGGCTACGCGCGAACCCGGAATCCAGCGGCACCGGCATCTGGATTCCGGGCCCGCTTACGCGGCGTCCCGGAATGACGGGAGAAAAGTCGTATGACCGTTCAGCAGCCTAATTCCTTCCGCACCGGGCCGGACGAGCGCGGGCATTTCGGCATCTACGGCGGCCGCTTCGTCGCTGAAACTCTGATGCCGCTCATCCTCGACCTGGAGAAGGCTTATGCGCAGGCCAAGGCCGACCCGGAGTTCAAGCGCGAGATGGATGCCCACCTCGCGACTTATGTCGGCCGACCCTCGCCGCTCTATTTCGCGGAGCGACTGACGCAACACTGCGGCGGGGCAAAAATCTATTTCAAGCGCGAAGAGCTCAATCACACCGGCGCGCACAAGGTGAACAATGTGCTCGGCCAGATCATGTTGGCCAAGCGCATGGGCAAGACGCGCATCATCGCCGAGACCGGGGCCGGCATGCATGGCGTCGCCACCGCCACGCTTTGCGCCAAATTCGGCCTACCGTGCATCGTCTACATGGGCGCTGTCGATGTCGAGCGGCAGAAACCGAATGTGCTGCGCATGAGAATCCTTGGCGCCGAGGTGCGGGCGGTTTCCTCCGGCTCGCGCACGCTGAAAGATGCCATGAACGAGGCGCTGCGCGACTGGGTGACCAATGTCGCCGACACGTTCTACTGCATCGGCACGGTGGCAGGCCCGCATCCTTATCCGGCGATGGTGCGCGATTTCCAGTCGGTTATCGGCAACGAGACGCGGGCGCAGATGCAGGACGCGGAAGACCGCCTGCCGGACTCGCTCATCGCCTGTATCGGCGGCGGCTCGAATGCCATGGGGTTGTTTCATCCCTTTCTTGACGAGCCGGATATCGAAATCTACGGCGTGGAAGCGGCCGGCCATGGATTGGCGAGCGGCAAGCACGCGGCTTCGATCGCCGGCGGGAGGCCGGGGGTGCTGCACGGCAATCGCACGTATCTTTTGATGGATGAGGACGGTCAGATAGAGGAAGCGCATTCGATTTCCGCTGGTCTCGATTATCCCGGCATCGGCCCTGAGCATGCTTGGCTTGCCGATATGGGGCGGGTGAAGTTTTTGTCAGCTACCGATGACGAAGCGGTCGCCGCCTTCCAGTTGTGCAGCAAGCTCGAAGGCATCATCCCGGCGCTGGAACCCGCGCACGCGCTCGCCAAGGTGTTGGAGTTGGCGCCGCAAAGGCCGAAGGACCACTTGATGGTGGTCAACGTTTCCGGTCGCGGCGACAAGGATTTGGATTCGGTCGAGCGGTTTTTGGAGAGCAGGACGTGATGGTGAGGCAAGCGGGAGCGGCGTACTCGGCCTGCTCCCTCCCCCCTTGCGGGGGAGGGTCGGGGAGGGGGGTAACAGTTTCAATTCTCTGCTCAGCAAGAACTACCCCCCTCCCGCCCGCCTTCGCTCCGGCGGGCGACCTCCCCCTCAAGGGGGGAGGTGAAGAGAGCGTGTGGCGTGCGCAGAGTATCCTCGCATGACCACCCGCATCGAACGCCGCTTCGCCGCGCTGAAGGGTCAGGGCCGCGCCGCGCTGGTAACCTTCACCATGGCAGGCGATCCCGATGGCGCGACCTCGCTTGCCCTCACCAAGGCGCTGCCCGAGGCCGGCGCCGATGTGATCGAGATCGGCATGCCGTTCACCGATCCAATGGCCGACGGTCCGGCGATTCAGGCGGCCGGCCAGCGCGCGTTGCGTGCGGGGCAAACGCTCACCAAGACGCTTTCGCTCGTGCGCGATTTCCGCAAGAGCGACGACGCCACGCCCATCGTGCTGATGGGTTATTACAATCCGATCTACATTTACGGCGTCGATCGGTTTCTCGCCGATGCCAAAGCGGCGGGTGTCGACGGGCTGATCGTCGTCGATCTGCCGCCGGAGGAAGACGAGGAACTCTGTATCCCCGCATTGAAAGCCGGCCTGAACTTCATCCGTCTCGCGACGCCGACGACCGATGACGACCGCTTGCCCGCGGTGCTCAGCAACACGTCGGGATTCGTCTATTATGTCTCCATCACCGGGATTACCGGCTCGGCGGCGCCGGACGCCGGCAAGGTTTCGGCGGCAGTCGCACGCATCAAGCGCCACACCGGTCTGCCGGTGGCGGTCGGCTTCGGCGTCAAAGATGCGGCCAGCGCGCGCGCCATCGCCGCCGGAGCCGATGCGGTCGTCGTCGGCTCGGCCCTGGTGGAAGCGTTGCGTGCGAGCCTTGATAAAGACGGAAACGCCACTGATAAGACCGTGAAATCGGTCGCCGATCGTGTCGCCGATATCGCGCAAGGGGTTCGCAGCGCGAATCGGGCGGCGGCCGGGGTGCCGGAGCGGATATGAGCTGGATTTCCAATGTCGTGCGGCCGAAGATTCGGAGCTTTCTGCGCCGCGAGACGCCGGAAAACCTCTGGATCAAATGCCCGGAGACGGGGCAACTCGTCTTTTACAAGGACGTCGAGGCCAACCAGTTCGTCATTCCGAGCTCCGGCTATCACATGCGCATTTCGGCGCCGCTGCGCCTGAAAAGCATGTTCGACGGCGGCGAGTATGAAGAGATCGGCGTACCGGAGGTGCCGCTCGATCCGTTGCGTTTCCGCGACGAGCGTCGTTATCTCGACCGCCTGCGCGACGCCCGCGCCAAGACCGGCGCCCAGGACGCGGTCAAGCTCGGCGTCGGCCGGCTCGACGGCCAGTCGGTCACGATCGGCGTGCAGGATTTCGACTTCATGGGCGGCTCGCTCGGCATGGCGGCGGGGGAAGCCGTGGTCACCGGGCTCGAATGTGCAGTGGAGCGCAAGACGCCGTTCGTCATGTTCATCGCGTCCGGCGGCGCGCGCATGCAGGAGGGCATTTTCTCGCTGATGCAGCTGCCGCGCACCACCGTCGGCGTGCAGATGCTGCGCGAGGCGAAGCTCCCTTATATCGTTGTGCTGACCAACCCGACCACCGGCGGCGTCACCGCCTCCTACGCCATGCTCGGCGACGTCCACATCGCCGAGCCCGGCGCGCTGATCGGCTTTGCCGGCCCGCGCGTCATCGAGCAGACGATCCGCGAGAAATTGCCGGAAGGGTTTCAGCGCGCCGAATATCTGGCCGCGCACGGCATGGTCGACATGGTGGTGCACCGGCATCGGCTGCGCGCGACGATCGCCAGGCTTTGCCGGCTGTTGACGAAAGCGCCGGCCCTGGGCGCCGCGCCGCAACTGCCGGCGCCGATGCCGGCCCAAGCCTAACGGCTGTCATGACCGGTGACGGCAATCGTTGAGCATGACCCAGATCGACTCCATCGTCGCCCGACTGACCGCGCTGCATCCCAAGCGCATCGATCTGTCGCTCGGCCGGATCAAACGGCTGCTCGCCGCGCTCGGTCATCCCGAGCGCAGGCTGCCGCCCGTGATCCATGTCGCCGGCACCAACGGCAAAGGCTCCACCGTCGCCTTTCTGCGCGCCATCCTGGAGTCCGCGGGAAGGCGCGTCCATACTTATACCTCGCCGCACCTGGTCCGCTTCAACGAGCGATTCCGGCTCGCCGCCGATGGCGAAGGCAGGCTCGTCTCCGATGACGCGCTCGCGAGCGCGCTCGAGGAATGCGAGCGCGCCAACGGCGATGCGCCGATCACCGTCTTCGAGATCACGACCGCGGCGGGGTTGCTGCTGTTTTCGCGCCACCCGGCCGACGTGCTCTTGCTGGAAGTGGGTCTCGGCGGCCGGCTCGACGCGACCAATGTCATCGACACCGCGCTCGCCAGCGTCATCACCCGCATCTCGATGGATCACATCGAGTTTCTCGGCGACAGCCTGGAAAAGATCGCCGCTGAGAAGGCCGGCATTTTGAAGCGGGGCGTGCCGGCCATTGTTGCCACGCAGCCTCGCGACGCGCTCACCGTGATCGCGCGCCAAGCGGCGCGCCTATCGGCGCCGCTCAAGATCGCGGGCGAGGATTGGACCGCAACCGAGGAGCGCGGCCGTCTGGTTTATCAGGACGAGGTCGGCCTGCTCGATCTACCGGCGCCCCGGCTCTACGGCCGTCACCAGTTCGAAAATGCAGGGCTCGCGATTGCGACGCTGCGCGCGCTCCCCTGGCTTAAGCTGCCGCCGGCCGCCTTCGAGGCCGGCATGATCAGGGCGGAGTGGCCCGGGCGGCTTCATCGCCTCGGCCAAGGCGCGCTGGTCGATTTGGCGCCGCCGGGAAGCGAAGTATGGCTCGACGGCGGACACAACCCGGACGGCGGGCGTGTCGTCGCCGCCGCGCTGGCCGACCTGGAAGAGCGGGTCTCGCGCCCGTTGGTGCTCATCGTCGGCATGCTGGCGACAAAGGACGGCGAAGGGTTCTTGCATCATTTCACCGGGCTTGCCCGCCGTCTCATCGCGGTGCCGGTGCCGAACGCCGAGAAGGGCGTGCCGGCAGAGCAACTCGCCGCCACGGCCCGCGCCATCGGTTTACCCGCGACCAGCCGGGACAATCTCACCGAGGCGTTCGACGCAGCGCGCAAGCTCGATCTCGATCCGCCGCCGCGCATTCTCATCACCGGCTCGCTCTATCTTGCCGGCGAGGTGTTGCGCGAGAACGGGACATTGCCGGAGTGAGGTGCCACTAACGCGGCGTAATGGCGCGTAGGGTGGGCAAGGCGCGTTAGCGCCGTGCCCACCGGAAACAATTTCCGCTATGATCGACCCATGCCGGACTACAGACGCGCAAAAATTGCATCGAGCAAGATTCTGAAGCGCGAAAAAGGCATTTGGCAACGCCGCTATTGGGAGCATGCCATACGGAACGAACTGGACTTAGCGCGCCATGTCGATTACGTCCATTACAATCCGGTCAAGCACGGCCTTGTGCCGCGGGTTTGCGACTGGCCTTTCAGCAGCTTTCATCAGTACGTTGAAAGTGGGACGCTTCCGGTGGATTGGGGTGGCGACGTTCGCGACATGCCTGGATCAAATTTTGGAGAATGAGCGGTGGGCACGGCGCTTCGCGCCTTTGCCCACCCTACCTTCAGTCTCAATCCAACAGCTTCATCAAATCCGCCTTCTTCTGCCTCACCTGGTCCATCGTGCACTGGCGCGGCGTCTTGTCCGGCCGCCAGCGCATCAGCTTGGTGCCGTGGCGAAAGCGGCCGCCGCTGAAGTGATCGTAGCAGACCTCGACCACCAGCTTGGGTTTTAGCGGGCACCATTGCGCCGAGCGCTTGCTCGACCAACGGCTCGGGCCGCCCGGCTTGCCGCCGGTGAAGCCTGGCGGGGCGATCAGCTTCTCGAGCTTCGCAGTGAGCGCCGGCTTCTCTTCACTTTTCAGCGATGAGGTGAAGCCGACATGATCGAGCAAACCGGCGTCGTCATAGAGTCCGAGCAAAAGCGAGCCGACGACTTTACGTCCTTCGTTGTAACGAAAGCCGCCCACGACGCAGTCGGCCGAGCGGAAGTTCTTGATCTTCTGCATGCCGTGGCGGTTGCCGCTTTGATAGGGAACATCACGCCGCTTGGCCACGATGCCGTCGAGCGTCGCGCCGACTTGGGCAAGCCAGCGCGTGGCCTCGGCGATCTTGGTTGTCGCCGGCGACAGCCGAACGACGTCTTGCCCGCGCAAATTCTTGCGGGCGAAAGCTTCCAGACGCTTGCGTCGTTCGGGAAGCATTTCATCGACGTAGGTGCGGTCGCCTTCTGCGAGAAGATCGAAGACGATCAGCAACGCCGGGGTCTCGGTCGCGAGCTTTTTCACCCGGCTTGCCGCTGGATGAATACGCTGCAGCAGATCGTCGAAAGAGAAGGCGCGCCCGCGCGGCACCACGATCTCGCCGTCGAGCACGAAGTGCTCAGATTTGAGAGCGGCGAGTGCTTCGACCAGGTCGGGAAAATAGCGAGTAAGCGACTGGCAAGACTTCGATTGCAGTTCGACGCGGTCGCCGTCGCGGAAGGCGAGACAGCGGAAGCCGTCCCATTTCGGCTCGTATTGCCACGCCGGCCCTTCCGGGATCGCATCCACGGACAGGGCTTCCATCGGCGGGTAGGGGCGGCGTAACGCGAGGCTCATTACTCCTTACAACGCAAACGGCCGGCCCGAAGGCCGGCCGCTGAGACAAGAAAATGAGGAGCGAAGCCTTGACCGTCATCCTGAGGCGGCCGCGCGAAGCGCGGCCCTCGAAGGATGTACGCCCGATATCTGGGCCGCCATCCTTCGAGGCTCGCTCGCTACGCTCGCTCGCACCTCAGAGGCTGTGAATCTTTCATTGGCCGGCGATGAGTATAGCCGATACGGCGCCGATTGTGATTCGCTTGCGATGATCGATTCGCAGGAGGCGGCAATGGCTGGCGAGAATCTTTTTGAAGAACTGCCGGAACGAGCGAAGACACGCGCCAATGCGGGACCGCTCGCAGCACCGCGCCTGCGTGAGCCCAAGCGCGACCAGATCGAATTGGGAGCGATGGATATTGAGAGCCTGATTGGGCAGGACCATCC
>DASTWX010000023.1:0-6924 GCA_035765795.1 Pseudolabrys sp.
GGCGGCTCGGCGGCGAACCTCGCCGAACGCTGCATAAAGAAAGTCGCGGTGCAGGAATATCCGGAGCTCGGCATGGAGGCGATCTGGCGCATCGAGGTCGAGGATTTCCCCGCCTTCATCGTCATCGACGACAAGGGCAACGACTTCTTCAAGGAACTGAATTTGAGCTGAGGGCGGCCATAAGGGACGTCCTGCAACGTACCCGAGGGATAAGACTTCACGCTCTACACAAATCTTGACGCCCTAGTCGCGGCTGATTGTGCAGCGCACAATGCCCGGCTCGCAGCCCGGAGCCAATGGTTCCTGGATTTTGCTGCCGCCATCGACGAAAGTGGCATTGACGTGTACCGTCCTTGCAGGGGGAATAGACGATCACTGCGAGTTTGTGCAACGCGCACTTCAAGTCCCAGGCATCGGCGCGTTCTCGTCGGCTCACATCGAGGTCCGGCGCGGATCGAAGGGACGGGGAAGCGCGAAGCTGTTCCAATCAAGAGCGATAGGGAGGACTTGAAATGTCACGCCAACAACCGTCCGGCGACGCCGCAAAGGGCGTATCGCGCCGGACTCTGATCCAAGTGGGTGCCGGCCTTGCGGGCAGTGCGATGCTGCCCGGGCTCATCATGCCGGTCTACGCCGAAGACAAGCCGCCGATCGGCACCTGGCCCGCCGGCTCGCAAGGCGACACGGTGTATATCGGAGTAGCCACGCCGCGCACTGGTACGTATGCGTCAGCGGGCGAGGATGAACTCAAGGGCTGGCAGCTCGCGGTCGAGCACATCAACGAAGGCAATCCGCTGCTGAAGAAGATCGCGCCGAAGGTCAGCAAGGGGCTGCTCGGCAAGAAGGTCGAACTGCTGGTCGCCGACTCGGCCGCCAAGCCGAACCAGGCGGTGCAGGCGGAGCAAACCTTCATCAATCAGCACAAGATCATCCTGATGACCGGCTCGACGTCGTCGGCGGTCGCGGTTGCCCTCAACAAGTTCGCCCAGCGCGAGAAGATACTCTATGTCACCGGTGTCTCCGGCTCGAACGACACCACGGGCAAGGACTGCGTCCGCTACGGCTTCCGCCAGAACTTCTACGGCGAGACCGCGGCCAACGCGATCGGTCCGGTGCTGGTGAAAGCCTTCGGCAAGAACCGCAAAGCCGCGTTCATGACGCCGGACTACACTTACGGCCATACGGTCACCAAGTCGGTTAACGACTATCTGAGCAAGAACGGCGGTTGGACCATGGTGACCAACCAGGTCTCGCCGCTCGGCACCCAGGACTTCAGCCAGTATCTCACCAATATCGCCAATTCCGGCGCCGAGTTCCTGGTCAACGTGAACTGGGGCCGCGACGCGGTGCTATCGATCCAGCAGGCCAAGCAGTTCGGCATTATCCCGAAGATGACGCTGGTGGTGCCGTACCAGATTCCTTTCCTCGCCAAGGAAGCGGGACCGGAGCTGACCGCCGGCGTCTACGCCGCGACCGACTTCTGGTGGACGCTGGAAGACAAGTACCCGCTGGCGAAGATGTTCGTCGAGGCGTTCTACAAGAAGCACAACTACAGGCCGGAGTGGGGCGCCAACAACTCCTACATGTCGTTCGCCAGTTGGGCGCGCATGGTCTCGGAGGCCGGTACCTTCTATCCACCGGCGGTCATCAAGCAGTACGAGAAGGGGGAAACCTTCCCGTCGACCGTTGGGGATGTCCACTACCGTCCGGAAGACCACCAACTGGTCCGGCCGGTCATCATCGTCCGCGGCAAGAAGCCGAGCGATATGAAGAACAAGGAAGATTATTGGGAGGTGCTCGAAGTGGTTCCGGGCGCGCCCTTGATGCAAAAGCCGGACGCGTTCGGCTGCAAGCTCGGCAGCTATACCTGAGGTGAAATCGGTCTCTTCCTCGTTACGGGAGAGACGCCTCAACAGCGTCATGGCCGGGCTAGTCCCGGCCACCCACGTCTTACTTACTTGCTAGCCAAGCCGTGGATGCCAGGTAGAAGCGTGCGGCCGGGCCGGCCAAAGGCCGGACCCGGTTGGTCGGGCATGACGCGTGAGAGCACACGGACAATATCGTGATAAACTGGGCGAACTTCGTATCGCAATGTTTTAACGGGCTGGTCTTGGGCGCGTTGCTCGCGCTCATCTCCTCCGGCCTGACGATCATCTATGGCACGCTCGGCGTGCTTAATCTCGCGCACGGCGCCATGTTCATGCTTGGCGGCTATGCAGGCTGGCTGGCTTACACTTATTCGGGATCCTTCATCGTTGCCGTTATTGCCGGTTCGCTGTTTGTCATGCTGGTCGGCGTCGTCATGGAGCGGGTCGTCATCCGCTATTTCTACGACAGGCCGCATGAGGACCAACTGCTCGTCACCTTCGGCCTTGGGATCGTCTTCGTCGAAGCTGTCCGTTATTTCTTCGGCAGCCTCTCCAAAATGGTGCCGCCACCGGCGCCGTTAGTGGGGATTACCCCGCTCGGCTTCATGTTTTATCCGACCTACCGGTTGGCGCTCCTCGGAATCGTCGCGGTCGCCCTGGTTGTCCTCTATATCGTGCTCTATCGCACACGCCTGGGCATGATCGTGCGTGCCGGCATCGAGGACTCGGTCATGGTCGATTCGCTCGGGATCGACGTTTACAAGGTATTCATGCTGGTCTTCGGCATCGGCGCCATGGCGGCGGGTTTCGCCGGCATCGTCAACGCGCCGGTGGTGTCGATCGCGCCGGATATCGGCGAGGGCATTCTGGTGCAAACCTTCGTCGTGGTCGTGATCGGCGGCGTCGGCTCGTTCCCCGGGGCCATATTGGGCGGCTTGATCGCAGGCGAAATCATCAGCATCACGTCGATGTTCAATCCCGGCTATGCATATGTCATGCTTTTCGTGGCCATGACCCTGGTGTTGGTCTTGCGTCCCTATGGCCTGCTCGGCACGGCCGGTCGCGAGTGAGTGCGCGTTGATGCTGCGGCAGCGTCCTTTCATCGTCGAGGTGCTCACGGCCGCCGGCCTGATCGCCGCGCCGTTTGTGTTGCCCTATCTCGGATTTACGCCGACGACGATGAGCCGCATCCTGGTCTGGGCCATGTTCGGTCTCGGGTTCGATATCCTGTTCGGCTTCACGGGTCTACTTTCTTTCGGCCAGTCCGCTTTCTTCGGCACCGGAGGCATGGTCGCCGCCTATCTGCTGACGATTGTGAAGTTTCCATACGTGGTGCCCTCGCTGTTCGTGGGCACGATTGCGGCCGCTATTGTCGGGTATCTGGTCGGGCTTATTGCGCTGCGGCGCACCGGCATCTACTTCGCCATGATTACCGTGGCGATTGCCGAGGTGTTCTATTTCGTTGAATTCAATCCGCTTGCTGCTTTCACCGGCGGCGAGAACGGGCTTCCCGGCGTTCCGACCCCGACGCTTTATCTCGGCTTTACCACGATCCGCTTCGACACCAACTGGACGCTCTACGCGTTTCTTGCGTTCTGGTTTTTCGTCGGGACCGTGCTCGCGTTGCGCATCGTGCGGTCTCCGGTCGGCGCGGTCTTGCGCGCGATTCGCGACAATCCGCTGCGCGCCGCCGCCGTCGGGCATAACATCCACTCTTACAAGCTCACCGCTTTCGTCATTGCCGCGGCTTATGCCGGTTTTGCGGGCGGACTGCTCGGCGTGATGCAGGGCTTCATGCCGCCGGACGCGTTCATGTTCGATACGTCAGGGCAGCTGATCATGCAGACGGCGATCGGCGGGGCCGGCACGCTGTTCGGGCCATTGTTGGGAGCCGCCGTCTGGCTCTATCTCAGCGACTTTCTGCAGACCACGCTTCACCTCGGCGCCACTTGGAAACTCGTTCTCGGCCTCGTGTTCGTGCTGCTGGTCTTCTTCCTTCGCCATGGCCTGATCGGCGGGATTGTCGATCTTTACAACTACGCGACCGGCACGGGTGCAAAGCCCGAGGACCAAGCACCGGCGCCGAAGGCCAAGCCGGCGCCGGCGCGGACACTGTCGGCCGCCGCAACGCCGCCGAAGCTCATTGCCAAAGCCGGGGCCAGCGGGCCGATCCTGCAGGCGACGGGGTTGACCAAGCGCTACGGCGGCCTGCTTGCGAACAGCGATATCAATTTCAGCGTCGACCATGGTGAGTTGCGCGGCATCATCGGTCCGAACGGCGCGGGCAAGACAACCTTTTTCAAGATGCTGACCTGCGAAGTGCCCCCCACTGCCGGCCGGATCGTGTTCGAAGGGCGTGACATCACCGGCATGAGCGTGACTGACGTTTGCCAATTAGGCCTGACCAAAAGCTATCAGGTCAACCAGCTCTTTACGCGGTTGACCGTGCGCGAGAACCTCACCATCGCCGCGCTGGCCAAGCTGCGGGGAAAATTCCGCCTCGATCTGTTCAGCAATCCGAACAATATTCCGGATCTGCGAGAGCAGGTCGATCAGACGCTGGAACTGGTCAATCTCACCGAGCGCCCGGATACGCCGGTGTCAGCGTTGGCCTACGGTGAAAAGCGGCGCCTCGAGGTTGGGCTGGCGCTGGCTTCGTCGCCGAGTCTCCTGCTGCTCGACGAGCCGCTTGCCGGCATGAGCCCGCGCGAGCGGGTCGAGACGGTGCAGCTGCTCAAGTCGATCAGCCAGGGCCGCACCATGATCGTCATCGACCACGACATGGACGCGCTGTTCGAGTTGGTGGAGCAGATTACGGTGCTGCAAGAGGGGCGCGTGCTGGTGGAAGGCACGCCCGAGGAAATCAAGGCCAACGCGACGGTGCAGGAAGCCTATCTGGGCGGTGTGGCCGGAGAACTCGTGCAATGAGCGTGCTCGAGGTCAGCGGTCTGAACAGCTACTATGGGGACTCGCACATCCTGTTCGATGTATCGTTGCGCGTCGAGCGCAACGAAGTCGTTGCCTTGATCGGCCGTAACGGCGCCGGCAAAAGTACCACGCTCAAGAGCCTGATGGGAGTCGTCACCCCGCGCGCCGGCTCCATCGTCTTCGACGGCGTGGAAATTGCTGGCAAGAAGAGCCATGCCATCGCGCGCGCCGGCATGCAGCTTGTTCACGAAGACCGCCGGATTTTCGGCAGCCTGGACGTCGAGGAGAACCTGGTCCTGGCCGGTCTGACGGCGGGCAATCGATGGCCGCTCGACCGCATCTACGCCATGTTTCCGCGGCTGGCCGCACGGCGACGCAGCCGCGGCACCGATCTGTCGGGCGGCGAGCAGCAAATGCTGGCGATCGGCCGCGCTTTGGTGCGCGATCCGAAGATCGTCCTGCTCGATGAGCCGTTCGAAGGCCTCGCCCCGGTGATCGTGCGCGACCTGATGCAGGCGTGCCGCAAGCTCGTCCAGGAAGGACAAACCATCGTGCTGGTCGAGCAGAACATCGCCGCTACGCTGGCATTGGCGCACCGCGCCTACATCATCAACAACGGCCACGTGGTGCATGAAGGGCCGACCGACGAGATCAAGACCAATCCGGAAGTGCTGCAGCGGTATTTGGGCGTGTGAGCCGTCCCGTTCCTGGCAAAAGAGCCTGTAATGAAAACTCACCTTTTGCAGTCCACGCCTGAGACTGTGCATTGGGGCTATTTCGACGGTTCTTTGCCGCCCGTTCTCACGGTGGACGATGGTGATCGCGTCGTTGTCGAATGCATCACCTCCACTCCGGAATCGCTGCCGCCGGCGTCCACGGGATTTGAAATCCTGCCGGAGATCAAAGAAATCCACCGGAAGGCGAAGCGGGGCAGCGGCAATCACATTTTGACCGGGCCGATTGCCGTGAACGGCGCAAAGCCGGGCGACGTTCTCGAAGTGAGGATCCTCGATATCGAGCTGCGCCAGGATTGGGGCTTCAACCAATTTCGCGCTTACGGCGGTACGCTGCCTGACGAATTCCCTTATCAGAAGCTGATCCACATCCCGCTGGACAGGCAAAAAAAGCTGGCGATCATGCCATCGGGAATGAAGGTGCCTCTTTCCCTGTTTTTTGGCCAGCTTGCCGTCGCCCCGCCGAAGGCTTTCGGCCGACAGAACAGCAAGGAGCCGCGCGAGTTTGGCGGCAATCTCGACTGCAAGGACCTTATCGCAGGCACGACGGTCTATCTGCCGGTGTGGAACGACGGGGCGCTTTTTTCGACCGGCGACGGTCACGCGGCGCAAGGACATGGAGAGGTGAACGGAACGGCCATTGAGACATCGCTGAAGGGCACGTTCGAATTCCATGTCCGCAAGGACTTACGCTGGAAACTGCCGCGCGGGGAAACGGCCGAGCACCTGATCGCCTTCGGATTGGATTGGGATCTCGACGACGCGGCGCGTCAGGCTCTTCGGCAGATGATCGATTGGATCGTGAGCTTGACCGGAATCCCCAAAGACGAAGCCTACGCGTTGTGCAGCCTTGCCTGCGATTTGCACGTGACGCAAACAGTCAACAACGTGAAGGGTGTGCACGCGATGCTCGCGAAGTCCATTCTGGCCCGGTAGCGGACCTGAATTCGCGGGGAGCCGATTTCTGAAGAAGCTCAGTTTCGGATACCGTCACGAACTCCGATCACATGATGCCCGCTTGGCGGCGATTTAATCGGATACTCCGCGCTTCGGCCAAGGCTTTTCTCGCATAGTGATCGTTGCTAGAGGCGCTGATAACAATGACATTTGCGCACGCTGAGCAGCTAGAGCGGATTCCGATCAGGTTGCAGCGTAGCCTGCGTGGCGGAAGTAGTTTTTGCATTCCTGCGGGGTGAAAGCCTGGGTCGCCGTGCCGATCCGATCCCACAAGGCCGGGATCGAGCGTGCTCCGACTTTGCGCAAGTGCGCCTTGAGCTTGGCAAAGGACATCTCGATCGGATTGAGGTCGGGTGAATAGGGCGGCAGCAATCGCAGTTCGGCGCCGCTTGCTTCAATCAATTCGCGCACGCCGGCGATCTTGTGTGCAGGTAGAT
>DASTWX010000024.1:0-6934 GCA_035765795.1 Pseudolabrys sp.
ACCCCGCAAACCATGGCCGAACACGTCGCCATGGGCGGCGTTGCGGCAAGCCAGGGATACGCCGAGCTGTTGCGCGAGCTACTGCCGAAAGTCGACATCGACATTTGCTACCCTGCCGATCTGGCAGCAGCGCTGCCGTCAGGCCAGTCGCTGGAGGGCTATGACGGCATCGTGATCACCGGCTCGGGCTTGCACGTCTACAACGGCGGCGCGCCGGTTATCCGGCAGATCGATTTGGTACGGGCGGCGTTTTCGAGCGGAACGCCGCTGTTCGGCTCCTGCTGGGGCCTGCAAGTGATCGCCGTCGCTGCCGGCGGCCAGGTGCGACCGAATCCGAAAGGCCGCGAGATCGGCTTCGGCCGGGGCATCCGGCTGACCGACGCCGGCCGCCGCCATCCGATGTATGCCGGCAAGGCCGATGTGTTCAACGCGCCAACGGTTCATCTCGACGAAGTGGAAAGCCTGCCGGCCGACGCCACCGTGCTCGCCAGCAACGCCATGGCGGCGGTGCAGGCAGCCGAGATTCGCGCCGGCAGCGCAGTGGCCTGGGCGGTGCAGTACCATCCGGAATATCCGCTGCACGAACTCGCGGTGATCGTACGCCGCACCGGCGCGGGCCTCATCAAAGAAGGTTTCTTCCTCGACGAGGCCGACATGAGAAGCTTCGCCGACGACCTCGACATCCTGGACCGCGATGCCGCCTGCAGGCGGCTGTCCTGGCGGCACGGCATCAGCGATAATGTACTGGACAAGAAGCTGCGCGTCAGCGAAGTGGCAAACTGGCTCGAATTCCAGGTGCTGCCGATGCGAATAAAGCGGGGCCGCGGATGAGCCAACCCTCATGCTGAGGAGCGCCCGAACGGGCGCGTCTCGAAGCATGAGGCCGCCTGCATGCATCGAGATGCATCGCTATCGCGATGCTCCTCAGGATGAGGCGGAACGAGTACGAAAAGCGAGGGCGTTATGGACTTTTCGGGCCGGCAAGTGGTGGTGACCGGCGGGACCGGTGCGCTCGGCACCGCCGTCGTAGCCGCGCTGCTCGATGCGGGCGCCTCCTGTACCGTATCCTACCTGCACCTGCACGAGGCGCAGCATTTCGCGCACCGCGACCACAAGAACGTCAAGCTGGTGGCGGTGACGGACCTAGCGGATCAGACGGCGGTAACACGGCTTTTCGACGACGCGAAGCCGTGGGCCTCGATCCACATCGCCGGCGGATTTGCGATGGGGAAGGTGGCCGATACCGACAAGGCCGCACTGATGGCGCAACTCGACAAGAACCTGATCTCTTGTTTCTTGTGCTGCCGCGCGGCGGTGAATGCGATGCGCGCGAGCGGCCAAGGCGGCCGCATCGTCAACGTCGCCTCCCGTGTCGCGCTGGAGCCGCGCCTGGGCGCCGGCGCGGCGGCTTACACGATTGCCAAGGCTGGGATCGCCGCGCTTACCATCGCATTGGGCGAGGAGGCCGTCACGGATGCGATCCTGGTCAACGCGGTCGCGCCTTCGATCATGGATACGCCGTCAAACCGCAAGGCGATGCCCGAAGCGGACCACAGCGTCTGGGCAAAGGTGCAGGACGTCGCGGCGACAATCCTTTTTTTGGCTTCGCCGCGGAACACGGTGACGCGCGGCGCGGTCGTGCCGGTCTATGGAAGGGCCTGAGCGTTCTCTTCCCTGTGCCGGTCAAGGCGAGCAATGATGAAAATCTATCCGGCGATCGGCACCAGTTCCAACGACGGGCGCAGCAGACGCTGCACTGCGCTGGAAGCGACCACGGTTCGGCCTTCGGCATAGGCCTCGTGATTCTTCTCGATGTCGTCGAGATCGTAGAGATAGTTGACCATCAGCCCGCAGGCCTGCGTGATCGCCTTGTCCGAGGTGTCGGCAAGCCAGTTCATGCGCTCGAGCCGGGCGCCGTTGCCGAGGTGGAAACGCGCGACCGGGTCGAGCGGCAGCCCGCGCGCATTGCGCGCGCGCAGGAAATACCAGGCGGCTGCCCGCATCAGCGGTTCCTGCGCCCTCTCCGCCGCTTCGGTATCGAACCACCATCCCTGCTCGTCGAGCACGGAAAGTGCCGTCTTGTCGCCGTCGGTGAGAGCGGTCGAGGCGGGATCGTGCCGCTCGCGCTTGAGCCAATTGGCGAACCCCGGAACCGGTGAAAGCGTGACGAAGGTCGACAGCCGCGGGAGTTCGCGGCTGATCTCCTCAACCACTTGCTTGATCAGAAAATTGCCGAACGACACGCCCGCCAGTCCGCGCTGGCAATTCGAGATGGAATAGAACACGCCCGTCCGCGCCCGCTCGGCGCTGACAACATCGCGTTCCGTCGACAGGATAGGCGCAATCGAGGTGGCGATGTCACGGGTGAGCGCCACCTCGACGAAGATCAGCGGGTCGTCGTTGAGCGCCGGATGAAAGAACGCAAAGCACCGCCGATCGACCGGATCGATGCGGCGGCGCAGGTCTTCCCAGCCACGGATCTCGTGCACAGCCTCGTAGCGGATGATCTTTTCGAGAATGCTTGCCGGCGTGGACCAATCGATCCGCCGCAACACCAGGAACCCGCGGTTAAACCAGGACGAGAACAAGTGGACGAAATCATCGTTTACCGGACCGAGATCGGCATGGCGGCGGGCGAGCACGTCCATGAGTTGTTCGCGCATGCGCACCAGCGCAATGGTGCCGGCAGGTGCGAGATTGAGCCGCCGGAACAATTCCTGCCGGCGCGGCTCCGACGCCGCATGCACCTCGGCGGCGGTGTCGTCGGAAGGCGCCTCGCGCCAGCGCGCGATCGCACCTTCGAGTCGCGCTTTGTCCGGTCCAAAACGCTGCGCCAAGGCTTCGAAGAAAGCAATGCGAGGGCCGGTCGTCAACTCGGCATAGAGCGTCAGTATCTCGCGGGCAAGCGCGACGCCGGACGCCTCGCCGCGGCCGGACAAGAGATGCTCGCAAAGCTCAATGAGATTTTCGGACCGAGCGGCGTCGGCGCCGCGCCGCTCGCGCGCCCGATCGATCAATGCCCGGCCGCGCTCCGAAATCGTCTGCAACATCTCGCCGAAAAACGAGGCGTTCATCCCTAAATCTCCCGCCACCAAGCCGCGGACCGGCAGTCTGCCCTATTTGAAGCCCCCCGTCAGGTGGTTTGAAAACCATGTGGCGATTTGCCGGAAAATACACAAGATGGCGATCGTCGGCATCAGGTTCAGCTTCAGCTCATGTGCCCTTCGCGCATCCGATTCGTTCAATGACGGAAGAACAGGCCGGGTAACCACAGCGAAATTTGGGGAAAGGCCGAGATCACGATGATGAACCCGATCATAATGAGCAGGAAAGGCAGCACGCCCAAGATCAAGTCTTTGAGGGAGATGTCCGGCGCGATGCCCTGGATCACGAAAAGGTTCAGGCCGACCGGCGGGTGGATCAGGCCCATTTCCATGATGATGGTCATGTTCACTCCGAACCATATCGGGTCGAACCCGTGCTCCAGCAGCCCGGGCATGATAACCGGAGTCACCATCAAGATGATGGCGACCGGCGGCAGGAAGAAACCAAGGGCGACGACCAGGATATCGACCCAGAACAGGTATTCCCATTTCGACATCTGGAGGCCGACCAGCCACTCGCTCGTGGCCTGGGTGATGTGCAGGTAGCTCAGGACGTACGTGAACAGGAACGCCATCGCGATGATCATCATGATCATGCATGATTCCTGCACGGTACCGAGCAGGATGTGGCGGATCTCCGACCAACGGTAACAGCGGTAAATGACGACGACCATGACGAGCGTGGCAAAGGCGCCCACGCCGGCGACCTCGGATGGCGTGGCAAACCCGCCGTAAAGCGTGATCATCACGATCGTGATGATGAAGAGGAACGGCAGAATGCGCGGCAGCGCCTCAAACCGCTGGCGCCAGGTGAAGCGCTCGACCTCAACCGTGGCACCGCCCTTCGATTCGCCTCTAGCGAGGCGCATGCGCTTGTTGTCGTAATGCGACTTGAAGATCACCCATATCGCGAACAGCGCCGCGAGAACGAAGCCGGGAACGACGCCGGCGATGAATAAGCGCCCGATCGACTGTTCGACGACGATTCCATAAAGGATCAGGGTGACTGAGGGAGGGATCAGAATGCCGAGCGTGCCGCCGGCAGCGATGAGCCCTCCTGCCAACCCGGGCGCATATCCACGCTTGCGCATCTCCGGAATGCCCATCGAGCCGATTGCCGCAGCGGTCGCGGTGCTCGAGCCGCACATAGCCGCGAAAATCGAGCAGCCGATCACATTGGCGACGCCGAGCCCTCCGGGCAGCCTGTAGAGCCATCGATAGACGGACTCGTATAGGTCAGTGGAAGCACGGGTCTTGCCGATTGCGTCTCCCATGAGGATGAACAAGGGGATCGCCAACAGCGTAAAATTGTCCATGCCATGATAGAGGGTTTCCGCGAGCCCGGTGATGTTGGCGAGCGGCATAAATCCCAACATGAAGACCACTGATACCGCGCCCAGCGCGAACGCCACCGGCATGCCGGACAACAGCAGAATGAGCGCGACAATTACGAACAGCAGCCCGATTTCATGTGAGCTCATGCTGCTCTTTGTCCTTTTTGCCGGCCAGCTCTTCGACCAACTGCACCAGATATTCCAGCGAGATCAGCGTGAGGCCCAACGACATCAGCGAATAGGGAATCCATAGAGGCGGCGCCCACACCGAGTCCGTTGTCCAGCCCTCGCTCCATGCCTGCCAAGTGTATCGCCAGATGATCACCGTCAGGAACGCGCACAACAGCAGCGACAGCACGTCGCCTGCGAAAATGCGCCAACGGTTCCAGCTGGCCGGCATGATCGTCTGCAGCACTTCGGTGCCGACATGGCCGCGGCGCATTTGGGTGTAATTGGCGGCTAGGAAGGTGGCGCCAATCAACAGAAATATATTGAGCTCCAAATTCCACGTGTGCGGATGGCGCAAATAATAGCGCCAGATGACTTCATTGGTGATCACCACGCACGAAGCCACGATCAACAGGCCGCCGATAATTCCGGTGAAGGCGTTGATCGCCTTGACGGCGCGGCTGAATGCGCGCCACGCCGCCGGCATGTGGTTTCCCCCTGAGGCATCTTGCGCCATGCCGCCTTCGGCATGGCGCAAAGCGTCACTTTCGTCAGTCATTGAGCGGACTCTGGCCTTGGCCGCTCACTTGACGGCCTCGGCCATGTCCAGGATTTTCTGGCCGTCCTTGACCTTCGAAGCAAAGTCCTTCCAAGCACTCTTCTTTGCTAGCGCTTTCCAGGTCTGGAATTCGCTTTCGTCCATGTCGTGCACCTTATCGCCGGCCTTCCCATACACTTCGGCGACCCTTTGGTCGTCCTTCCGTGTTGAATCAAGCACGAATTTCTCCAGCGAGTGGCCGACTTCCATGACGATTTTCTGCTGCTCGGGCGTGAGCTTGTCGAATGTCGCTTTGGACATCAGAAGCGGCTCGAACATGTACCAGAAGGTTTTCTTGCGTGCCGTCGTAACATATTTCGCCACCTCTTGCAGGCGGAAGCTCATCAGCGAGGCACTGGAGGTCCACAATGCGTCGACCACGCCCGACTGCACGGCATTGTAGGTCTCATTCGAGGGAAACGAAGAGATCGCGCCGCCGGCTGCCTGCAGCATCAAGTTGATCATCTTGCCTGCGCCGCGGACCTTCAGCCCGTCGATGTCTTTCGGCAAAAGGATCGGCTTGTCACGGGAGGCAACCCCGCCCGCCTGCCAAACCCAGGTGATGATCTTCACGCCGTGATCGTCGAGGTATTTTCTCAGCCATTTACCAACATCGGATTTCTCCCAAGCATAGCCCTGCTCATAGCTATTAAGCAGCGCCGGCATCAGCGTGATGTTGGTCGCCGGCAACTTGCCGCCCGAATAGGCCAGCGGATAGACCGACATGTCCAATGCGCCGTTCGCCATCGCGTCGAACTGCTGCTTCGGCTTGTAAAGCGAGGCGCCGGGGTAAATTTGAAACTTGAGTTGGCCTTTCGTCTTTTCTTCGACCTGCTTGGCAAATTTGCGCGCCAAAACGTCCCGAAAGTCGGAATGAGCCGGGAACTGATGGGAGATCTTGATGATGGTGGGTCCGGCGGCCGAAGCGGGCACGGAGAGAACCGCCGCGCCACTCACCAGCAAGCCCGCCAGAATCCAACGAAACTGTTTTGTCATAGCGCATTTCCTCCCTGATTATCTAGGATTGTTTTCTTCGGACGGTTAGAATCGTCGCTCATCGCAGGGCATCTGCGGTCCAGCGGCAATCATAGTCATAACATCACACCTCAGCGGCGGCCAGCACCGCTTCCATCAGAAGTTGGGCAGACTGCATCGCGATTTCTTGGCTGGTCAGGCCCGGAGGTTGCACTTATAACACCAGCCATTACGGCTCTTTCCCCTTTAATGCCTCGGAGTTTTCACGATATGCCGAAGCCGCTCGCGGGCCTCCGCGTCCTCGAACTTGCCCGCATCTTGGCAGGGCCCTGGGCGGGGCAGATGCTGGCCGATCTCGGGGCCGACGTCATCAAGGTCGAACGGAAGGGGCCCGGCGACGACACCCGTGGCTGGGGCCCGCCCTTTGTCGAAGGCAAGAACGGCGACCACATCGGCTCGGCTTATTTCCACGGTGCCAATCGCGGCAAGCGTTCGATCGAGGTCGACTTCGACAGCGAGGACGGCAAGCGAATTGTGCGCAAACTGGCCGCGCGCTCCGACGTGCTGATCGAGAATTTCAAAGTCGGCAGCCTCGCCAAGTTCGGGCTCGATTACAAGAGCCTCGCGCCGGAAAATCCGCGGTTAATCTATTGCTCCGTCACCGGCTTCGGCCAGGACGGTCCCTACGCCAAGCGCGCAGGCTACGATCTGATGGCCCAGGGCATGGGCGGCATCATGGATCTCACCGGCAGACC
>DASTWX010000025.1:0-9338 GCA_035765795.1 Pseudolabrys sp.
CAGCATCGGGACGTCCTGCCTGTCCCGCTGCGCTTCCACCGGCCGGTCGATCACGGCGTCACTCATAGCGCAGCGCTTCCACCGGATCGAGCCGCGCGGCACGCCACGACGGATACAGCGTGGCGAGGAACGACAGCACCAACGCCATGATCACCACCGCCACCGTCTCTCCGGTATCCATGTCGGCGGGAAGGTGGGAAAGGAAATAGAGCTCAGGAGAGAACAGGTCGGTATTGGTCAACCACGAAAGAAACTGGCGGATGCTCTCGATGTTGAGTGAAACGATAACGCCGAGCAGAAACCCCACGACCGTGCCAACCACGCCGATCGAGGCCCCGGTAATCAGGAAAATGCGCATGATCGAGCCTTGCGAGGCGCCCATGGTGCGCAAGATGGCAATATCCTGGCCCTTGTCCTTCACCAGCATGATGAGCCCGGAGACGATGTTGAGCGCCGCCACCAGCACGATGAGCGTGAGGATCAGGAACATCACATTGCGCTCGACTTCCAGCGCGGTGAAAAACGTCGCGTTACGCTGGCGCCAGTCGATCATAAAGATCGGCCGCTTGGCCGCTGCTTGCACAGCCTTGCGGTAAGCATCGACATTGTCCGGATTGGCCGTGTAGACCTCGATCGCGGTGACATCGCCGGCGCGGTTGAAATAAGCCTGCGCCTCCTGCAGCGGCATGAACACCATGGCGGAATCGTACTCCGACATGCCAACCTCGAACACCGCCGCCACCTTGTAGACCTTGATGCGCGGCATGGTGCCCATGGGCGTCACCGCCCCGCGCGGGGCGACCAGCGTGATGTTGTCACCGGCGCGCAGCGAAAGCTGGTCGGCGAGCCGCCGGCCGATCGCCACGCCCTTGCCGCTGTCGAAGCCGTTGAGCGTGCCCTGTTTAATGTTCTTGGCAACCGAGGGGAGCTTCTCCAGGTCCTGGAGCCGGATGCCGCGCACCAGAACGCCGCCGGAATTAAACGGCGAAGACGCCAGCGCCTGCCCTTCGACGATGGGCGCGGCAAGCTTGATGCCCGGCACCTTGTCGATGCGTGCGGCCACCTCGTTCCAGTCGGTGAGCGGCTTCTCCAGTGGCTGGATGAGCAAATGGCCGTTGAGGCCTAGAATCTTTTGCAAGAGTTCATGGCGGAAGCCGTTCATAACCGCCATCACGATGATCAGGGTCGCGACCCCCAACGTGATTCCTAGGAACGAAACCCCGGCAATGACCGAGATAAATCCCTCCTTCCGCCGCGCCCGCAAGTAGCGCAGCGACAGCATCCACTCGAACGGGGAGAACGGCCGCGTCCCGCTTGTTTCGGTCATTGATTTTTGTTTCCCGTCCCCTGTTTGGATTTTCACATGATTCGGGCGGTTTCGTGAGGGGGAGCGAATGGCGAGCAGTGAATAGCGAATAGGGAAAAGGCCGTTCCCTATCTATTCGCCATTCGCTACTCTCTATTCGCTCAATAGCGCCACCGCCGCAGCCGGCGTCACTGTCTCCCGGCTGCCATCGGCACGTTTCTTCAACTCCACCTTGCCTTCCGCAAGCCCGCGCGGTCCGACAAGCACCTGCCAGGGAATGCCGATCAGGTCCGCGGTCGCAAACTTGGCGCCCGGCCGCTCGTCGAGATCGTGATAGAGTACCTCGACGCCCCTGGCCGTAAGGTCGCGATAGAGTTGCTCGCAGGCGGCATCGGTTTCGGCCGCACCCTGCTTGAGGTTGAGCAACGCCACTTTGTAGGGAGCTACCGCCTCCGGCCAGATAATGCCCGCCTCGTCGTGGGAGGCCTCGATGATAGCGGCCACCAACCGGCTCGGCCCGATGCCGTAGGAACCCATGTGCACCGGCACTTCACCGCCGTCGGCGGTCGCGACGACCGCTTTCATCGGCGCCGAGTACTTGGTGCCGAAATAGAAGATATGACCGACCTCGATGCCGCGCGCCGACACCTGCTTGTCGGACGGTAGCTTTGCGAAGGCGGCGGCATCGTGCATGTCAGATGTCGCGGCGTAGTCCGATGTCCACTTATCCACAATCCGCTGCAAGCCGGCGACATCGTCAAAGTTCACGTCCGCGGGGGGCACTTCCATGTCGAGGTAGTCTTTGTGGCAGAACACTTCAGATTCGCCCGTGGAGGCGAGAATGATGAACTCGTGCGAGAGATTGCCGCCGATGGGTCCTGATTCCGCGCGCATTGGAATCGACTTGAGGCCGAGCCGCGCGAAGGTGCGCAGATAAGCGACGAACATCTTATTGTAAGAATGCCGCGCACCGGCTTGGTCGACATCGAACGAATATGCGTCTTTCATGAGGAATTCGCGGCCGCGCATCACCCCGAAGCGCGGGCGCACTTCGTCGCGGAACTTCCATTGGATATGATAGAGGTTGAGCGGCAGGTCCTTGTACGAGCGCACATAAGCGCGGAAGATTTCTGTGATCATCTCCTCGTTGGTGGGCCCGTAGAGCATCTCGCGCTGGTGCCGGTCGGAAATGCGCAGCATCTCCTTGCCGTAGGCGTCGTAGCGCCCGCTCTCGCGCCAGAGTTCGGCCGACTGGACGGTGGGCATCAGCAATTCGATGGCCCCGGAGCGATCCTGCTCCTCCCGCACGATGGCGCAGATCTTCTGCAGGACCCGCAATCCGAGCGGCAGGAAGGCATAAATGCCCGCTGCTTCCTGGCGTAACATGCCGGCGCGCAGCATCAGACGATGGGACACGATTTCCGCCTCTTTCGGCGTTTCGCGCAGGATAGGCAGGAAATAGCGGGACAGGCGCATGCTATTGGGCCAGGATCGAGGGCTGGAAGAGCGAGACAAAGCGGATTGACAGCAAAAATACAAGGGCAAGTGCTCGCCTCTCCATCGCCATGCCCGGCCTTGTGCCGGGCATCCACGCCTCAAGGCATCGCAACAAGAAAGACGTGGATGGCCGGGACAAGCCCGGCCATGACGGCTCATCATAAGCTGTAATGCGCGTAGGCCTTCAGTTCCTCGAGCTTTTGCGTAACCGGAAAGGAAATCCAGGCGCGGTCGCGCAAGTGAGGGACGCGGGTGACGTCCATCGTCTGCGTGAGCGTGCGCAAATAATAGAGTTCCTCCTTCGATTGCACATTGAAGGCGAAGAACTCCTGCTGGCCTTCTGCCAAATCGCGATCGGAAATTGCGTCCTCGAAGCGCATTTTCCACACTGAGTCTCGCGGGCTCACGTCAAGCCCCGCGCCCTCACCGAAAGGCACCTTGGTGCGGTCGCGGATAAGCGCGGGCAGTTCGTCCGGATATAGGTCGTAAAGCGCACGAAGCGGCACCTTGCCGACGGGCAAGCCTCCCTTCTCGCAGACGAGTGCGTCGGCATCCAAATTGAGCGCGTATTTGACCACGGCCGGATCGAGGAACGGCTCGCGCGTTTCGACCTGGTGGCGCATGGAGCAGCGATCGACGCGCTGCAGACTCACCCGATGCATCAGGTTCAGGCATTCGTCACGGAACGCCGCACCCTCGGAATTGCCCTCGCTGAAAGCAAGCTCGAGCGGCGGGTAACCACAGAAGAGTTCATCGGCTCCTTCTCCGCACAACGCCACGCGAAAACCGTCGCGATGCATTCGCTCGGCGGCCTTGAGCGAACAGACGGCGCCGCGCACCAAGTTGGGCTCGAAGGACTCGGCGACTTCGACCACGCGCCCGATGGACGCAAACACTTCGTCGCTCTCGGGCTCGAACGGAACCAAGCGCAAGTCAAGGCCGGTCCGCTCCGCGTAAGCGGCGGCGAACGGATAATCCGGCGCATCCGTGCCGCCGACAAAATACCCCGGCGACTCGGGACGGAATTGACGCGCATAGTGGGCGATCAGCGTGCTATCGATGCCGCCGCTGAACAACGTCGCCACGCGCAATCCGGGAGGCATCCGGCGCGCAACCGCCTCCGAGAGGAGCCGGTCCAGCACCCGGGGATCGCTCGCGCATGGCGCGTCGACACGCGGATAGATGGGTGATTTGAAACGGCCGACAGTCTTGCGCGACAACGCATAGCCCGGCGGCAACAGCATCACATCGCCGCTTTCGACGGTGTCGAGCAACGGCCGAATTTCGGAGCAGAACAGGAAACCGGTCGCGGACTGGATGACATAGAGCGGCTTCACGCCGAAGGGATCGCGCGCCGCCAGAAACTCGCCCGATTGGATGTCGAGCGCGACGAAAGCGTACATGCCGATGACACGCTCAAGCGCCCGATAGCCCCATACCTGGAGCGCATTCGCGAGCACCTCGGTGTCGGATTCGGTTTTGAAAGGAATGCCGAGATCGGTGAGTTCGCGCCGCAAGTCCTCGTGGTTATACACCTCGCCGTTGAACGAGACGGCAAGCTGCCCGCAAAATGAGACTTGCGGCTGAATGGCCTGCGCCGCATCGACGATGCGCAGCCGCCGGGTGCCCATGGCCGTATTCGGCCTTGGGCTCGCAATCGGGTCTGTAATGTCGCCGCGGTGGAGAATGCCTTCTATCAGTGTGCGGACCGTGGATTCGGCGTCCGGCCAGTCGATCGCAACCGCAATTCCGCACATAAAAGCAATCCATTTTCTGCCGAGCCGAACCCGTTGAACTCCGGTTAACCATAAAATCCCGCTTATGAAATTTGGATTAACCTGCGGAAATCCATCTGTCGCCTGCAAAAGCCATCGAGATCGGCCGCCGAGTGTCCGGAATAATAGATTAGCCGCGCGGTTTCTGCGGTAAGACCGTTCCAAAGAACGGTGGCCTCCCTTACGGGCGCGTGCAGGCTCGGCCGGTACTCGTCACAGCAATCCTCATGATTGGACAACCGATATGCGCATCATGGTTGCACTCATCGTCCTCTCTTCAGTGACCTTTGCCGCGCCGAAGGAGGCCGCGGCCCATGCCCACCTTGCCCAAGCCAGCCCGAAACCCGGCAGTACGGTCAGCCCAGCACCGAAGAAGATCGTGCTCTCGTTCACCGAAAAGCTGGAGCCGAAATTCAGCAGCGTCGAAGTGCGCGACGCACAAGGCGCCTCGGTGCAGGCCGGCAAGGCGCAGTCCGGCGCCAATCGCGCGCAGTTGCAGGTGCAGCTGAAACCACTGGGCCCGGGCACCTACACCGTGAATTGGCGCGTCCTGTCGGTCGACACTCACCGCACAAAGGGCACATTCACCTTCAAGGTTGGACGCTAGCATTTGCCGGATCCACTCGTCATCGTACGCGCCATCCACATCGCGGCAACACTGCTTGCCTCCGGCACCGTGCTCTTTTGGATCTTGGTCGCGAAGCCGGCCTTTCGGGCGGCAGAACGGCATGAGGCCCGTGAGCGCTTCCGCCGCGGCACCGACCAGTTGACTTGGTGCGCGCTGGCCGTCGCAGTGGCGTCGGGTGCCGCCTGGCTGGTGCTGTTGGCGGCCTCCATTCTCGGCACATCGATCCTTGATGCGGTCCTGCGCGGCGGCGTCCTCTCGGTCGCTGAGGGAACACTCTTCGGTTTCGCATGGACCGTGCGGCTGGCGCTGGCTCTATCGCTGGCCGGGCTCCTGCTTTGGCCGGCCGCGGGTTGGCTGCAGGCCGGCATCGCGTGCGCGTTCGCTGCGCTGATTGCCTTCTCCGGCCATGCCGCGGCGACGCCGGGAATGGCGGGAGACATCCACCTCGCCGCCGACATGGCGCACCTGATCGCAGCCGCCGCGTGGCTGGGCGCTCTTCCGCCGTTAGCATGGCTAATCGCGCTTATGCGGCGTCGCCGAGAGTCGACCGACCGCTCAATTGCGCTGCATGCCATAAAACGATTCTCGTGGATCGGGATGATCTGCGTCGCGGTGCTGCTGGCGACCGGAATCATGAACAGCCTGTATTTGCTCGCCGGTCCACGCGACCTGATCGAGACCGGCTACGGACGATTTTTGTTGGTCAAGATCGTTCTGTTCGCCTTCATGGCCGCGGTCGCAACCATCAACCGGTTCAGTGTCACGCCACGCCTGCCGACGCCGCGTGCGATGGGGGCGCTGGTTCGCAACAGCATCATCGAGACTGCGCTTGGTCTCGGCGTGATCACGGCCGTCGCCGCACTCGGCGTCATGGAGCCTGGCAGCCACGCAGGCCACCATTTGGAGACGGCGATCCCGGAAAGCGCAGCTTTCGTCCATCTGCACATGCCCGATGTCATGGCCGACGTGACTGTCGACCCCGGCCGTCTAGGGCAGTCTCATGCGATCCTTCGGGTGATGCGCGAAGACGGCACCACTTTCCCGGCTAAAGACGTAAAGTTCGCGATCGATCCGCCCGGCGCCACCGCGGCGGCGCCGCCACGCGCCGCAAAGCGGATGCCCGACGGCAGGTGGCGGGTCGATGCTGTCGATCTCGCCCGCGCAGGCGTGTGGACAGTCCGCGTCATCGTCAGGACGGGGGTGTCCGCCCCCGCTGTCCTGGATGGGCCGATCGTGATCGAAAGATAGTGCGACAAAAAGTGATGACACGGCCCACATGTTGGGCTAGCGTACCAACGTCCGTGTCAAAGGAGATGGCGTTTAAGAGCCGCTCCGACGTGCGGTCCAAGTCTGGGAGGGAAGCAAGTCCTGGCGCGATCAACCGCTGCCGCCCCGGTCAAAATGCGAAACGCCAAGAGCCGGGGCCTTCGGACACGAAACGATTGAGCAGGGCACGGCCCTGCTCTTTTTTTGTTTTTTGCATCTCCGTTCAATGCCGCGGCGGGCCGGCGATGGCCCACACCATGTCCATCGGAATAACGCCCGTCGCATAAACGGCGTAGAGGATCGCGTAAACAATGGTGGCAATAGCGGTCGTCCACATCATCGTTCGCCACCCGCGATGAATGGCCGGCGCAGCCGGATCTGTGCCGTGCGCGACCTCGCCGCTTTCGTGCTGACTGCGGACGCCCCAGGGCAGCACCGTGAACAGCACCAGCCACCACAGAATGAAGTAGATCGCGATTCCGAGCGATATTGACATCAGGCCTGCTCGAGTTCCACCAGCGTGCCGCAGAAGTCCTTCGGATGCAGGAACAGCACCGGCTTGCCATGGGCGCCGATTTTTGGCTCGCCATCGCCCAGCACGCGCGCGCCTTGCGCCTTCAGAGTCTCACGGGCAGCGGCAATATCGTCGACCTCGTAGCAGATGTGGTGGATGCCACCGTCCGGATTGCGCTCCAGGAACTTGCCGATGGGAGAGCCCTCGCCCAACGGCTCCAGGAGTTCGATCTTGGTGTTGGGCAGTGTGACGAACACCGTGGAGACGCCGTGATCCGGTTGAGCCGTCTTGGCCGAAACCTCTGCGCCGAGCGTGTCTTTGTAGACTTTGCTCGCTTTGGCGATATCGCCCACTGCGATAGCAACGTGATTGAGACGGCCGATCATGTAAAACCTCTTACCCCTCCCCGCTTGCGGGGGAGGGTTGCAAGCGCAAGCGAGCCGGGTGGGGGGAGAGCTCGAATACCTATTGACGTACACCCCACCCGCCTGCGCGCATTGCACGGAGCCACCCTCCCCTTTCAGGGGAGGGATGGCAAAGGTAAACATCATACCGCCAGCACATGCACATGGCACATCGGCTTTTTGCCCCAGCGTCCTGCGACCGCCGAGCGCACGCCGCGGCGAACGGCCTCGGCGACGGAATCCGGATCACGCCGCCGTGCGCGCGGTAAACTATCGAAGGTTTCCTGCACCGCCTCGTATGCGATCTCGGCGAGCCGCGTGCCTTCGCGATCGCGCTCGGGGATGCCGATGAGGTCAACCTCGGGATCGGCGGCAAGTTCGCCTTTGTCGGTGAGCGCGAGCGCGACGGAAATGGCCCCCGCGAAGCTTAGCCGCCGCCGGTCGGCCACTGTGCGATGTACGGCATCGACGAGAAGTGAACCGTCCTTGTAAATGCGCCCGGCCGGCACTTCGTCGATGATGCCGATGGATGGCGAAAGCCGCACTAGGTCGCCATTACGGCAATGAACAACCTGCTTGACCCCGATCGCGCGCGCGAGCGCGGCATGCTCGTGGAGATGCAGCGCTTCGCCATGCACCGGTATCAGCACCTGGGGCCGAACCCAGCCGATCAGCGCCTTCAATTCGTCGCGGCGCGGATGGCCCGACACGTGCACCAAGTGCGTGCGGTCCGTAATCACCTCGACTCCGTGATCGATTAGCCCGTTGATGACCCGGCCGATCGCCTTCTCGTTGCCCGGAATGGAACGGGCTGAATAGATGACGCGATCACCTTCGGATAACGTCACGTCGGGATGCTGGTCCTCGGCAATGCGCGAGAGCGCGGCGCGCGGCTCGCCCTGGCTGCCGGTACACAGCGCAACCACCTTGTCCGGCGGCAGATAGCCGTAGGTGTCGACCGAGCGGAACGGCTGCACCCCCTCGAAATGGCCGGTCTCACGCGCGACCTGCACCACCCGCTCCATAGCACGGCCGACCGTCACCACCTCGCGGCCGGCCTCGCGGGCAGCATCCGCCACAGCGCGCAACCGCGCCACGTTGGACGCAAATGTGGTCACCGCCACGCGCCGGGGCGCCGACTTGATGAGTTCGGCAATGACGTGTGCGACGTCGGCTTCCGACGGCGACGTACCGTCCCTCACGGCGTTGGTGGAATCCCCGATCAATGCGAGGCAACCCTCGTCTCCGAGCGCACGCAGCTTTTTCTCGTCCGTCGGATCGCGCAGGATCGGTGTCGGGTCGAGCTTCCAATCCCCGGTGTGCAGCACGGTACCGCGTGGGGAGCGGATGATGAGCGCATTCGCTTCGGGGATCGAATGCGCCATGGTGACCAATTCGATGTCGAACGGTCCCACTTTGAATCGGCTGCCGCAAGCGACCACAGTCACCGGGATTTGCGGCGCGCCTGGCTCGCCTGCGCATTTGGCTTGCAACAGCGCCGCAGAAAACGGCGTGGCGAACACCGGCACTTTCAGTTGCGGCCACAGGTCAAGCAACGCGCCAAAATGGTCCTCATGCGCATGAGTGAGCACGATACCGGCGAGGTTGCGTCGTTCCTCCACCAGATAGCGGATATCGGGCAGGATGAGGTCCACTCCTGGCAGGTGTTCTTCCGCCGCGAACGACACGCCGCAATCGACGGCGAGCCACGTGCGCCGGCGCTCATCGCCCAGCCCGTAAATCGACAGGTTCATGCCGATCTCGCCGACGCCGCCGAGCGGGGCGAATACGAGCTCCTGCGCGGGTCCGGCCATCAGTCTGTCACTCCCAACCCGAAAACCTCGCCGGCGCCGACCGCCGTCACCGCGCCGCCTTCCGCCACCAGCAGCCGGCCGGTCTCATCCAGACCCTCGAAGCGGCCCGAGAACTCGCGCTCCGGCAGCCGCAC
>DASTWX010000026.1:0-3384 GCA_035765795.1 Pseudolabrys sp.
ATCGCCGACGGCGGCATCAAGTTCTCCGGCGATCTCGCCAAGGCGCTCGCCGCCGGCGCAGATTGCGCCATGGTGGGCTCGTTGCTCGCCGGCACCGACGAGACGCCGGGCGAGGTGTTTCTCTACCAGGGCCGCTCCTACAAGAGCTATCGCGGCATGGGCTCGGTCGGCGCCATGGCGCGCGGCTCGGCCGATCGCTATTTTCAGCAGGACATCAAGGACGCGCTCAAGCTGGTGCCGGAAGGGGTGGAAGGCCAGGTGGGCTACAAGGGGCCGGTGGCGAACGTGCTGCACCAGCTCGCCGGCGGCTTGCGCGCGGCAATGGGTTATGTCGGCGCCAAAACGCTCGCCGATTTCCACGCGCGTGCGGAGTTCGTGCGTATCTCCGGCGCAGGTCTTCGCGAAAGTCACGTGCACGACGTGACGATCACGCGCGAGAGCCCGAATTATCCGGGACGGGCGTAGGGTTGGCTATCGTGGGGCGATTTGGCTGCGAACCTGATTCTCTCCGCGCGGTCATTGCCGGGGTTGACCCGGCAATCCATACGGCAGGTTAGCAGATTGCTGCGCTTCATCATGGGTGCGCGGGTCAAGCCCGCGCATGACGAGTCAGAGTTTATGTCGAAGCGCCTGCCCGGGAGAAACAGCCATGCCTAACACTGTTCGATTGCACCGCGTCCTGGCAACGAAGCCAGATAAGGTCTACCGCGCCTTCATCGAGGCAGACGCCATGGCGAAATGGCTGCCGCCCAACGGCTTTGCTTGCACCGTGCATCAGCTCGATGCGAAAGTCGGCGGCACCCACAGGATGTCGTTCCGCAATTTCACCACGGGTAAGAGCCATTCTTTCGGCGGACGATATCTCGAGCTCGTGCCCGGCGAGCGCCTGCGCTACACGGACAAATTCGACGATCCCAATTTGCCCGGCGAAATGCAGGTAACGGTGACGCTGAGAGAAGTGTCCGTCGGCACCGAGCTGACCATCGTGCAAGAGGGCATTCCCGACGCTATTCCGGTGGAAGCGTGCTATCTCGGCTGGCAGGAGTCGTTGCGCAATCTCGCCCGCCTCGTCGAACCGGAAATCGATCAATAATTGGCAACCAGCCTTGGCGAAGGAGTGCACGGTAGGGCGGCTTGGTGAGCGAACGCGTAACCCGTGTCTTCGGGGCCGACAAGATGGCGGAAGGTCGGATCGCTATCCTGTCAGGATCGACTTCAGCGCCTCCCGTTCGCCGACGATGAAATCGAAGAAGGCCCCGATGCGCGGCACATGCCGCAGGTCGGGACGCGTCAGTAGCCGCCAGCTCCTGGCGAGCTCGGGGATCGGCCCTAGCACGCGCACGAGGTCCGGTTCGGCGTCAGCGATGGCCGTCGGAAGAGGACCGATGCCAAGGCCGGATTTCACGGCATAGATCAAGCCAAGGACGCTGTTGTTGCGAGCTGCAATCTCGGCGTCAGGCGCGACGGTTTTCAGCCACGTGAAGACGCGATGCTTGCTCAACGATTCATCGAAGCTGACCAGACGATGATGAGGTAAATCTTCGACGTGCTCCGGCTTGCCGTGACGCTCGATATAGCCGTGGCTCGCATAAACGGCCCAGATTGAATCCGCGATCTTGCGGCCCACGAGTTCATCATCTGTGTCACCGGAGCGGAACGCGACATCCGCTTCGCCTTTGCAAAGGTCGAGATAGCGGTCGCTCATGATGAATTCCACGCGCAGCTTCGGATGGCGAACGTGAAAGCGCTCGATGAGCGGCGTCATCCGTTGCACGATCGGTTCTGGGCAGGTGACCCGAATGACACCACTGCGCTCGCGCCCCATATCGGTCACGCATCGCTCGAAACCTTCGATAGAGGTTTCGATTCGTTCGGCATAGAGCCGTAATTCCTGGCCGAAGTCGGTCAGGCGATAGCCCGTTGCTGTGCGAGTCACGAGCTTTCGTCCAATGTGCTTTTCTAGATTCAAAAGCCGCCGCTGTACTGTCGACTGGCTGGCGCGCAGCGCCCTTCCCGCCGCGATCGTGCTGCCGTGACGGGCAACCGCCAGAAAGTATTTCACGTCATCCCAATCGAACATCGCAGCATTATGCAATTTCGCGGCCCAAAGCCGCAATCTTGCGGCTTCCGCAACTGTGGCGCCGGCGTACTGAATCTCCATCAGAATCCGATCTGCACGTCACCGATGGAGAAAGGCATGAGCATGGTAGCACCGTTTGACGCGGAAAAATTCAAAGCGGCGACGCGTGACCAATGGGACAAGTCTGCCAAAGGCTGGAATGATCAGGGCGTCCTGATCCGCGGCTGGCTGCGCGAATTGACCGATGCCATGCTTGAAATGGCAGAAATCAGACCCGGTGCGCGCGTGCTCGACGTTGCGGCGGGCGCCGGCGATCAGACGCTCGACCTCGCCAAGCAAGTCGGCCAAGCGGGATCGGTGCTCGCGACCGACCTGTCCGCGGCGATCCTGGAGTTTGCGAGAGAGAACGCGCGCCGTGCGGGTTACCGCAACGTCGAGACGAAGGTCGCCGACGGCGAAAACCTCGGGGTTCCGGAGGCGAGCTTCGATGCAGCGGTCTGCCGGCTCGGCCTGATGTTCTTTCCCGATCCCGGCAAGGGTCTGCGCGAGATATTCCGCGCGCTCAAAGCCGGAGGCCGCGCCTGCACCATGGTTTTTTCAACCCCCGACAAGAATCCCTGCGTCGCCGTTCTGGTCTCGACCGCGCTGAAGCACGCCGGGTTGCCGCCGCGCGATCCCTATCAGCCGGGTGGACTGTTTAGCGTTGGCAAGCCAGGGCTCATCGATGAGTTGTTCCGACAGGCCGGGTTTTCGAGGGTGGCGACCACCAAGGTGATGGCACCCTTCCGCCTGCCGTCCGTGAAAGACTATCTCGAATTCATCCGCGCGTCGGCAAGCCCAATTCTACAGATAGTCGGCCGGCTCGACGCCCCCGCACGGGATGCGGCCTGGGCCGAAATCGAACAGAAGCTGAGCGCGTTCAATACACCAAGCGGATGGGAAGGCCCAAATGAGCTATTGCTGACGAGTGGCTACCGCTGACGAGCGCACAACGGGCGAGCAGTTAAGGATGCGAAGGCGCATATAAGCTATCCGCTCTAGGTGCTCCGTGCATCGACGGCACCGCACTCGTCGATTAGGATTGTAGGCGGTGTCGCCTTTTGCAGGGGGATTGGGCATAGTTTTCTCCTTCCCGTCCTCATATACGGCAGAATCCCGTATTACCATGTCCATTCCCTTCATCCTTCTCCCGCTCTTTGCCGAGGTGCTGCTCACCTTCGCCGTCATGTTCGGCATGATGTATTTCCGCACGGCGGCCTTGCGCACCAGGGAAACGCGATTTGAAAGCATCGCGCTGCGCGAGC
>DASTWX010000027.1:0-11016 GCA_035765795.1 Pseudolabrys sp.
GTGTGCTGAAGAAAGCGGCGCCGGCGGGGTTGATTAACGAGATGGCCGAACCAGGGCCACGGCGAAGAGGGAGGAGGACGCGTGGCGTCCGTCGAGTTGCGCGGCTTGACCAAGCGATATGGCGACCAGGCGGTGGTCGACCATGTTTCGTTGACGATCGAGCACGGCCATCTGGTCTGCCTGCTGGGGCCTTCGGGCTGCGGCAAGACCACCACGCTGCGGCTGATTGCCGGCTTCGCCGAGCCGAGCGAGGGGGAGATCCACGTGGGCGAGCGGGTGGTTTCCTCGCCAGCTCACACTTTGCCGCCCGAGCGGCGCAACATGTCGATGATCTTCCAAAGTTATGCACTGTGGCCGCACATGACGGTGGCCGAGAACATCGTCTATGGCCTCAAGTTGCGCAAGGTGGACCGCGCCACCATGGCCAAGAAGCTCGACGCTATCCTTGCCACTACGCGTCTGGCGCCGCTGGCGAGCCGCTATCCTGGCGAATTGTCGGGCGGCCAGCAGCAGCGTGTTGCACTCGCTCGCGCGCTGATCGTGGAGCCGGAGACGCTGTTGCTCGACGAGCCGTTGTCCAATCTCGACGCCAATTTGCGCGAGGAGATGCGCTTCGAGGTGCGCCGTCTGCACGATGCCTATCGCTATACGACCGTCTACGTCACCCATGACCAGTCGGAAGCGATGACGACCGCCGACCTGATCGCCGTCATGAATGTCGGTAAGATCGAACAGGCCGGCACCCCGGAAGACATATACGATCGGCCGCGTTCGGAATTCGTGGCTCGCTTCATCGGCTCCAGCAACGTGATCAAAGGCCAGGGCCTCGACGGCGCACGTGTCGATTTTGCCGGCGTGCCGCTCGCTTGCATTGGTGAGCCGGTTCGGGCCGGCGCTTCCACCCCGATCTCGATCCGGCCGCACGACATTGCGATCTCGGCCAAGCCGCCGGCGCGGAACGACAACGTGGTGCCGGCAACCGTGGTGCGGCAGGTCTTTCTCGGCGGCAGCCGGGATTATATGGTCGAGGCTGCGGATGGCAGCCAACTGCGCGTCGTCACCCCTGCCACTGATACGATCACGCGCGGCAGCGCCGTCTGGCTTCATTTGCCGCCTGATCGGTGTCGGGTGTTGAGCGGCTGATGTCCAGTTTCGGTGACTCGGAAGCAAGAAAAATAGAATCAACTCTCAGGGAGGATAGTCCAATGGAAAGCTCAAATATCTCACGTCGGGACGTGCTGATCGGATCGAGTGCGCTGGCTGTCGGTGCCACGTTCTCGACCCGCGTGCTGTCGGCCACGCCGCCGGCGAGCAAGATTACGCCGGAGTTGATCGCCGCGGCCAAGAAGGAAGGCAAGGCCGTCTGGTACACCTCCGTCGACCTGAAGGTCGCCGAGGAAATCGCGAAACGGTTCGAGGCCAAGTATCCGGGCGTCTCCGTCCAGGTCGAGCGTACCGGCGCCGAGCGGCTGCTCCAGCGCATCGGCCAGGAATACTCAAGCAACATCCATGCGGTCGACGTCGTCAACTCATCGGACGCTTCTCACCTCCAGCTTTGGAAAAACAACGGCTGGCTCGCTCCTTACGTCCCAGAGGACGTGGCGAAGTTCTATCCCGCCCAGTACAAGGATCCGGATGGCATGTTTGCCGCCTTCCGCATCTTCCTGTGCGTCGTCGCCTACAACACCGATTTGGTGAAGAAGGACGAGGCGCCAAAGAGCTTTGCCGACCTGTTGCTCCCGAAATGGAAGGGCAAGATCGTCAAGGCGCATCCCGGCTACAGCGGTACGATTATGACCGCCACGTTCGAGATGGTGCGCGATATTGGCTGGGGTTACTTCGAAAAGCTGGCCAAGCAGAACATCTTGCAAGTGCAGTCCGCCGCCGTACCGCCGAAGAAGCTTGCGCTCGGCGAGCGTGCGGTCCAGGCCGACGGGGTCGAATACCTGATCTTCAAAGAAAAGGAATCGGGAAAACCGGTCGAACCGGTTTACACGGCGGAAGGCACGCCGCTCATCATCGGGCCCAACGGCCTATTCAAGGCGGCGCCCCATCCGAATGCCGCGCGGCTCTTCCAGAGCTACTGCTTCACGCCGGAATGCCAGCAGGTGAATCTCAATCTAGGCGGCTTGCGCTCCGCGCATCCGCAGGTGAAGGAAAAGCCCGGCCGTACCCCCCTCAGTCAGATCAAGCTGATGAAGGACGACGCCGCCGGCGTGCTCAGAGATGCCGCGAAGATCAAGGCGCACTACGTCAAGTTATTCCATGTGTGAGCTGGTCTTCACCTCTCCCCGCTTGCGGGGAAAGGTCGATTTGCGAGCGAAGCGAGCAAATCGGGTGAGGGGGCGTCCCCGCAATTCCGAGCAGATCGAAATGCCCCCTCACCCGGCTCGGCTCGCTTTGCTCGCCTCGCCACCCTCTCCCCGCGAGCGGGGAGAGGGAAATTGTCCGGCCCTGCTTTCATGACCACCATCGCCACCACATCGCCAATCGCGGCGCGGCGCTTTCGCGTCGATCTTACGATGCCGGTGCTGCTGCTGTTCGCCGCCGTGCTGTGCGTGCTTGTCGTGCTGCCGCTGTCATGGCTCACATATTACGCGTTCACCGACAAACAGGGCGCGTTGACACTCACCAATTTCATTCACCTGGTGGTAGACGCCGCCTTTTTCGATCCGCTGATCACGACCCTCGAATTGGCTGTGCTCTCGGCCATCATCTGCTGCGCGGTGGCCGCGCCGATGGGCTGGCTGGTGGCGCGTACCGACATGCCCTTGCGGCGGACCGTGCGCCTTCTGGTCACCGCCTCGTTCGTAACGCCGCCCTTCCTCGGCGCCATTGCCTGGGAGCTCTTGGCGGCGCCGAACAGCGGTCTGCTCAACCAGCTCTTTCGCGATCTCACCGGCGCCGATCCGAATTATCACCTGTTGAACATTTATTCCTTCGGCGGCCTGGTATTCGTCATCAGCTGCTACACGTTCCCGTACGTTTTCGTGCTGGTCGCCAACGCTCTCGATCGCACCCCTGGCGATCTGGAAGACGCCTCGGCGATTCTTGGGGCCGGAGCTTGGGATACCGCACGCCGTATCACCATTCCCTTGGCGCTGCCCGCGTTGCTCGCCGGCGCGCTGGTCGCCTTCCTCCAGGCGATGACCTTGTTCGGCTCGCCGGCGATCCTCGCGATGCCAGCCGGCTTTCACACCATAACGACCAAGATCTGGAGCCTATTCCAATACCCGGCAAAGCCCGATTTAGCGGCCGCCGCCTCACTGCCGCTGCTGGTCTTGACGGTCATACTGCTGCGCGCTCAGCACATGGTGCTGGGCCGGCGCAGCTATTCGGTGGTCGGCGCTAAGAACAGCGAACCGCGGATCGTGCGGCTCGGCCGCTACAAATGGCTGGCGCTCGGCCTTAGTATGACGGTGCTGATGTGCCCGGTGTTCCTGCCGTATTTCGCGCTGGTAAACGCAACCTTCTCCAACATCGCTTCGCATATCATCGGCTTTCACAATTTCACGCTTAAGAACATCCACTTCGTGTTCTTCGAGCTATCGGTGACGATGCTGGCCATCAAGAACACATTCATTCTCAGCATTCTTGCAGCCACGCTCGGCACGCTGCTGGCGGTCGTGATCGGCTACATCACCGCGCGCAAGGCGGTGACCGGCCACCGCGTGCTTGCCTTTCTCGCCACCGCCCCTATCGCTATTCCGGGCATCGTGCTCGGTGTGGGACTGTTCTTCAGCTACACCCGTCCGCCGTTCGTGCTCTACGGGACGCTTTGGATTCTGCTGATCGGCTACATCACGCTCGCGATGCCCCAGGCCTACCAGCAAATACAATCCGCATTCCATGCCGTGCATCCGGAATTGGAGGACGCAAGCCGCATTCTCGGCGCCACCCGTCTGCGCGCCCTTTGGCAGATCACGGCGCCGTTATTGCGGACCAGCGTGATCGCCACGTGGTGCTTCATCTTCGTCGGCGTCGTCCGCGAACTCTCGGCGGCCATCATGCTGTTCACGTCGCAAACCAAGGTGCTGTCGGTGCTGATCTATGACCTCAATGAAAGCGGCGACCTTGCCGCCATCGCGGTGCTCGGGCTGCTGATGCTGATCATTACCTTCGCCGTTGTCGCGCTGGCCAACACCTTGAAGCTCGGCGGCCGTCATGCGCCGCGGGCGGGCTGATCTCATGAGCAACGATCTTCCGTCGGTTTCCGTCGCCGAGCATCTGGCCGCGCGTATTGACGCGCTCGATGTCGGCAAGCTGCCGGCTGCCGTGCGGCGCACATGCGAGGACCTTCTCGTCGATGTTGTCGGGCTCTGCGTGGCAGCGCGGCACGAGGACTACATAAAGAGCGCCATGGCGGGCCTCGATGACGACGGCCCCAGCACGGCCATCGGTCATGCCCGCACCTTGAGCGCGGCCGGTGCAGCCTTCCTCAACGGCACCGCGGCGCACGGCGAGGATTTCGACGACACCTTCGAAGGGGGTCCCGTGCATGTCGGCGCCGCGATAATTCCGGCGGTGCTGGCGGCCTGCGAGCGCCATAAGCCGGAGGGCCCAGCAGCGCTGCTCGGCATCGCGGTTGGTGCCGAAGTCATGTGCCGCTTGTCCACGGTGGTGCCGAAGGCGGTGCATAAATCAGGCTTTCACCCGACCGCGATTTTCGGTGCCATTGGAGCCGCCGCGGGGGTGGGCGTCGCGCTCGGTCTTAATAAGAAGCAGATTGTGGACGCGCTCGGTATTGCCGGCAGCATGGCGAGCGGCATCATCGAGTATCTTGCCGAAGGCGCTTGGACCAAACGCCTGCATCCCGGCTGGGCGGCGCAGTCGGGCATCCGTGCGGCGCTGCTCGCGCGCGCCGGCTATGTCGGCCCGCGTACGGTGTTCGAGGGCGTGCACGGCCTGTTCTATGGCTTCGCGCATACCACACAAGGAGACTACGATGCACTCCTCGGCGATTTCGGCACGCGCTGGGTGATCGAGACGCTCGGCTTCAAGCCTTATCCGTGCGGCACCATGGCGCATCCGTACATCGATTGCGCACGGCGGCTGGCCGCGCGCGGCATCAAGCCGAGCGATGTGAAAGAATTGGTTTGCGAGGTGGCCGAGGGAACGGTTCACCGGCTATGGGAGCCGCTAACCTTCAAGCAGCGCCCGCCCAACGGCTATGCCGCGAAATTTTCGACGCCGTTTTTGCTCGCCACCGGCTTCGTGCGCGGCGGCGTGGGGCTTGACGCTTTCACCGACCTAGCGGTGCGCGACGAGCAAGTACTCGCGCTCTCCTCGAAGGCGCGTTACGTCATCGACCCGGACAATCCGTATCCGAACGGATTCACCGGTCATATCCGCGCGGTGCTCAACGACGGCAGCGTGATAGAGGAACGCCAGCCGCATTTCCGCGGCGGCGCGCACGAGCCTCTGACGCGGGATGACATCAAAGACAAATTCGTTCTCAACGCGCGCCATGGCGGGTGGGATGAGAGGCGCGCGGGCGCGGCGCTGGAGCGGTTGGCGGGGCTTTACGACGGCCCGATCGATCTGACGCCGTTGCGGCAATGATCTTATGCTGTCATTCCGGGGCGCACGCGACAGCGTGCGAGCCCGGAATCCAGAAGGAAAGCATGACGCGCGCATCTGGATTCCGGGTTCGCTCGTTGCACTCGCGCCCCGGAATGACCGGAGTGAACATAATATGAGCCAAAGCAACGAACTCGACGGCAAGGTAGCAGTGGTCACCGGCGCCGGGCGTAATATCGGCCGCGCCATTGCGCTGGCGCTGGCGCAAGCCGGCGCGGTCGTGGTCGTGAACGTGCGCTCCAACAAGGCGGAAGCCGGGGACGTGGTCCGCGCGATCGAGTCGGCCGGCGGCAAGGCGGCCATTCATATCGGCGATGTCGCCGATCCGAAGTCCGCCGAGGCGCTGGCGCAAACCGCACTCGATCGCTTCGGCCGCATCGATATCCTGATCAATAACGCCGCTATGCGCGCCGAGCAGTCTTTCGACGAGATGAGCTACGCGGACTGGCGCGCCGTGATGGACGTCACGCTCGATGGCGCCTTTCACTGCGCCAAGGCTTGCCTGCCGGCATTGAAGAAGAGCGGGAGCGGCGTCATCATCAATCTCGGCGGCATGAGCGCGCACATCGGGTCCAAAGGCCGCGCTCATGTGATCACGGCGAAAGCCGGGGTCGTCGGGTTCTCACGCGCGCTGGCGCATGACCTGGCCGAGGACAACATCACCGTCAATTGCGTGGTGCCGGGCGCCATCGATACCGCGCGTCCGGCAACCTCGCTGAAGCCAACCCATCACCTCACGCACGGCACCATTACCGGCGTGCGCGGCAAACCGGAGGACGTCGCTGCGATGGTGCGGCTGCTCGCCGGGCCCGGCGGGCGCAATGTCACCGGCCAGACCATCCACGTCAACGGCGGCGCCTTTCTGGGCTGACCCAAGCGCATGGGAGGCCATGTGGCCGCGCCGGGGCGAAAGTGCTAATCAAAGCCCAGCACCCCTCCCGCACAGCACGAGGTTCGCATGTACACCGAGCTCGCTCTTTATATCGACGGCAAATGGCTCAACGGCGACGGCCGCAAGGGCGAGGATGTCATCAATCCGGCCAACGGTAAGACCTTGGCGCATCTGCCCCACGCCAGCAAAACCGATCTCGATGCGGCGCTTGCCGCCGCCGCCAAGGCTTTCCCGACATGGAAGGCGACCTCACCGTTCGAGCGCTCGAAGATTTTGCGCAAGGCCGCGGACTTGCTGCGCGAGCGCTACGACCAGGTCGCCAAGGTCATGGTGCAGGAACAGGGCAAGGTCTATCCCGAAGCCCGCGCCGAGGTGCTGACCAGCGCGGAGATCATCGATTGGTACGCCGAAGAGGGCCGCAGGGCCTACGGCCGCATCGTGCCGGGGCGGCAGAAAGGCGTGCGTCAGCTTGTCACGCAGGAGCCGGTCGGTGTCGTGGCCGCCTTCACGCCGTGGAATTTCCCGGTGCTGACGCCGGTACGCAAGATCGCCGGCGCGCTCGCCGCCGGCTGCTCGTTGATCATAAAGGCGTCGGAAGAGACGCCCGGCGGCTGCGTCGAGCTGGTCAAATGCTTTGCCGACGCCGGCGTTCCGGCTGGTGTGCTCAATCTGGTGTTCGGCGTGCCGGCGAGTGTCTCGGAGCACCTGATCGCGTCGGATATCGTCAAGAAGATTTCCTTCACGGGATCGATTCCGGTCGGCAAGCATCTGGCGGCGCTCGCCGCCAAGGGCATGAAGAAAGCGACGATGGAACTCGGCGGCCATTCGCCCGTCGTCGTCTTCTCCGATGCCGATCCGGAAAAGACGGCCGACACCATCGCCGCCTTCAAGTATCGTAACGCGGGGCAGGTCTGTATCTCGCCGACGCGCTTTTATGTGCAGGAGCCGTCCTACAGCAAGTTCGTGACCCGCTTCACCGAGTACGCCAAAAGCATCAAGCTCGGCGACGGCTTGGAGCGTGGCGTAACCATGGGGCCCTTGGCCAACCCGCGCCGGCTCGACGCCATGGAAGAGATCGTCAACGACGCCAAAGGCCGCGGTGCGAAAATCCAGGCCGGCGGCAGTCGGCACGGCAACCAGGGCTTCTTCTTTCAGCCGACGGTGGTCACCGATGTGCCTGACGACGCGCGGGTGATGACGGTGGAGCCGTTCGGCCCGGTGGCCCCAATCGTGCCGTTCAAGACCTTCGACGAGGTGGTCGAGCGCGCCAATGCGCTCGAGTACGGTCTTGCCGCTTATGCGTTCACTTCATCAGGCAAGACAGCAGCGGCGATCGGCGATGCTCTCCAATCCGGCATGGTGGGCGTCAATAGCGTCGCCATCTCGACGCCGGAGACCCCGTTCGGAGGGATCAAGGAATCCGGCTACGGTTCTGAAGGCGGCATCGAGGGCTTGCACGCCTATATGAACACAAAGTTCATCTCGCAGGGATGAAGCACGCGCTCGCAATCATCGGGGTTGTCCGCCGGGGCTGCCTCTCCACCGTCATTGCCGGGCTTGACCCGGCAATCCAATCAAACTGTTCGGCGAATAAAGCCTAACGTAAGACTTTGATGAGCGGCATGTCATGATGGATGCCCGGGTCAAGCCCGGGCATGACAGGCCAGAGCAAGCCGGCTACGAAAGAGATTTGCATCGACCTACATGCACGCCACGCGCATCATCGGTCTGGCCGGCTGGAGCGGCTCGGGCAAAACCACGCTGATCAAGAAAGTGATCCCGTGCTTGATTGCGCGCGGATTCACCGTCTCCACCTTGAAGCACGCCCATCACGGCTTCGACCTCGATCAACCAGGCAAAGATTCGTTTTTCCACCGCGCTGCTGGCGCCACGGAAGTGGTTGTCAGCTCCGCGAAACGATTTGCCATCCTGCACGAGCTTCGCGGCGAGCCGGAGTGGGATTTGCCGGCGCTTGTCGCCAAAATGTCGCCGGTCGACCTGGTGGTGGTCGAAGGCTACAAGCGCGATCCTTTTCCGAAGCTCGAAGTCTACCGCGCGGCCAACGCCAAGCCGCCGATTTATCCCGACGACCCGCACGTCGTCGCTGTCGCATCGGACATCTCGCTGCCCGGCGCGCGGGTGCCGGTGGTCGGGCTCGATGAGGTCGAGCCGATCGCTGACCTGCTCGTGAAGCACGCCGTTCCGGTCTCTGGCATCTCAGTCAAGACGGCGATCTTGTAAATGGCGCAGCTCACCGACGACTGCTTCGCTTTTTCCGGTCCGCTGATGCCGATCGAGGAGATGGAGCATCTGATCGCGGAGCGCGTCGCGCCGGTGGAGGAGATTGAAAAGGTATTGTTGCGCAACGCGTGCGGGCGCGTGACCGTCGCCGATATCCGCGCGCCTGTCGATCTGCCACCGTTCGACAACTCGGCCGTGGACGGCTACGCGGTACGTCACGCCGATCTCAATATGAACGGCGAAACGACTTTGCGCGTATCCGGCCGCCTCACTGCCGGCGCGCAGGATCGGCTCGTTGTCGGGCCGGGCGAAGCCGTTCGTGTCTTCACCGGTGCCGCGATGCCCGACGGCGCTGATACGGTCTTCATGCAGGAGGACGTGAGCGTCGACCGGGATCGTGTCTCTGTTCCGCCGGGACTCGCGCGCGGCGCCAATCGCCGTCTCGCCGGCGAGGACGTACACGTCGGCCAGTTGGCGTTTCGCGCCGGCACGGTGCTCGACGCGCAGCATGTGGCGCTCGCCGCCGCGCTCGGCATCACGGAATTGGAGGTGCGGCGGCGGCTGAGTGTCGCCATTTTCTCGACCGGCGACGAGGTGGTGGAGCCGAGCGCTTCGCGCGGTCGCGCGGCCATCTATGATTCCAACCGTTATCTGCTTGCCGCGCTCTTGGAGCGGCTCGGCGTGCAAGTGACGGATCTGGGGATTTTACGCGATGAGCCCGGCCAACTCGCGCGCGCGCTGGTCGACGCCGTGTCCGGCCACGACCTCATCGTGACCTCGGGCGGCGTGTCGACCGGCGAGGCCGATCACGTGCGGGATGCGGTCGAGCAGATTGGTTCCCTGGTATTCTGGCGCGTCGCGATCAAGCCGGGCCGGCCGGTGGCCATGGGCATTATCCGCAGCGGTGACCGGTCACAGCGTGCCGCCTTTGCCGGTCTCCCGGGCAATCCGGTGGCCGTCTTTGTTACTTTCGTACGCGTCGTGAAGCCGCTGCTGCGCCGGCTCTCGGGTGCACAGCCACAAACGCTTGTGCCGCTGCCGGTGCGCGTTGGCTTTGCTTACAAGAAAAAGAAGGACCGTCGCGAATACGTACGGGTCTCCTTGCGGCGCGCGACTGACGGCGACATTGAAGCGGTCAAATACCCCCAGGACGGTGCCGGCGTTTTGACCTCGCTGACCGACACCGATGGGCTGCTCGAACTACCGGAAGGGCTCACATCAATCGAGCCCGGCGCGCGCGTCGGTTTTTTATCGTACGCGGTTTTGATGAGTTGAGCTTACGCGCCCAGCCGAACGTAACCGGTCGAGAATCCCTGCTGCGCCGACTCTTGCTGACTATCGAGCACGAATCCGCCGATCACCGCGATGATGATGGCCGCGACACAGGCGGCGATGAATGCTTTCATGCTTTGCCTCCTCTCCCGAACCGACCCAGGCAACTGATCGCCTATAAAACGAGGTTGGCCGGCGAAGGTCAAGAATCCGTCGGCGGGCGTCGGGTTGCGCGAAGAATTTAATATTGCTGCATCGCAAGAGAGGCGCGTTCGGCATCTTCCGGCGTGTTGATGTTGAAGAACGGATCGACCGGCTCGGCCGGCCAGTCGGCGATTGCGACGCCGTGACGCGCGGTCCAGACTTCGATCTTTCGTAGGTGCTCCTCGGTGAGCGCCCTGCGTAAGTCGGCCCGCAGCGCCAAGGGCCATAGGCCGACCACCGGATGCCGCCACTCGCCCGAACGGGCGCAGGCGAGTGGCACGCCGGTGCCCATCGCGCGCCGCGCTTGGTGCAGGCGGGCGACCAGATCGTCTGGCAGGAAAGGGCAATCGCCCGGCACGCTCAGCACCCATTCGATCCCGTTATCCTGCGCCGCGAGCCAATCGAGCCCGGAGAGAACGCCGGCCAGCGGGCCCGGATGGCCGGGCACGTTATCCGGAATCACCTGCACCCCGGTGTCGGCGAAGCGTTCGGGATCGCCGTTGGCGTTGATCACAATTCCGGTGCATTGCGCCGATAGGGTCGCCAGCACCCGGTCGAGGATCGTGATGCCGCCGATCTCGATCCGAGCTTTGTCGCCGCCGCCCATGCGGCGTGCCAGCCCGCCGGCGAGCACGAGGCCGACGGTGGGGGGCGCCGGCATCATAACGGCGCAACGAACGTGATGCGCTGCCGCGCGCACGCTTCCCCTCTCCCCTCGGGGGAGAGGGTGCCCGAGCGAAGCGAGGGCGGGTGAGGGGGTAAGTGCATATCGAGAGTCATTCGCCCCCTCACCCGGCTCGTGCTCGCTATCGCTCCGCACTCGCCAC
>DASTWX010000028.1:0-15877 GCA_035765795.1 Pseudolabrys sp.
TCCACTCGATCGACATTGACGAAAATGTCGATGGCAGGATTGATCGTGAGCGTGACGATTTCTGGCACTGAGGGAATCCGGTGCGGTAGGCGTCCAATTTGCGAACGGAAACTTCCGTCGAATTCGGACAAGATAAGAAGAATAGGTTCGTCCGCGGCGGTTGTTGGCGCTACAGATACTTCGCGAGAGCGGGTCGTCAAGCACAGGATTAATGGAACTCGCAGCGCTTCGCGTGTGCGATTGCGTCCGATCGAACCTGAATGCGCCAAATCGAAGCCGGGGCGCTTCGGCGGAGGCCAATCAGCGGTGCATCCGTTTGCGCCGCAGGCTTCGTAATGCGTGTATGGTAGCCCACGCCGCTGGTCCGCGACACGCAATCGAAATAGCGTTAGCAGCCGCCGGTACCGGTGCCGGCCCGCATGTTGGCGCCCGCGGGATTGCCAGAGTTGCCGCTGCCCGGTCCGACGGCTGGATTATCGAGACCGCGGTAGTTGCCTGTCGTGGGAGCCGGCGGGTTGATATTCGCTTCCGCCCGATTAAGGCGGCCTTGCGCCGTGCCCGGGCCGGTGGGTGGATTGTCCAGGCTCCGATAAGGCTGATTTCCGTTGACCGGCGGATTGGCGCCGGTAGCAGCGGCCGGGTTCTGGTGCGCCATCGCCTGACGTTGCGCGGTCGAGCCGGTTGTGCCGGTAGGGCCGCAAGGATTCCGCGTGCCCGGACTATTGAGGGTTCCGTTAGCGGCAGGTGTGCGTGAGTTACTCGGCGCAGCTGCGCCGGTGCTCGCGCCGCCGGCCGATTGGGCGAACGCTACGCTCGAGAGCGCAAACAGTGAGGCGACGGCCAGCCCGCCGATGAGCATAGGTCGTTGCGGCATGGCTTCCTCCCAAGGCTATGGGACCTTGAGATAACCGAAGCGGGCCTTCTTTGTTTCCCGCGTTCACAATGCGGACGCCAGCCGAAGCTTATGCTTGTGAGGTCTCGGCCGCGGCCGGTAGCGTCAACGCGGGCCGAGGAAGCGCGAGCCCCACAAGACGAGAATCCAGGTCCCTGCCAGGGCGCATAGAGCGATAGCAATTACCGTCATGGCGTCTCCCCTCGTGATCCGGTCGGTGACGATGGGTGCTGTTCGGCCTTGATCTCCGGTGGCCGCCCATGGATAGCCGACGTGTGGTGACTCACCATCATAACGGGATTTCCGCGTCGGCTGTGTGAATTCGATTGTGCACCGCAATCGCGAGGCCCAGAGATGACCGGCCGCAGGAAGACATCTATGCTAGGCAAACGTATTCAATTCGACGACGAAACATGGGCTGCCCTCGATCTGTTAGCCCGGGATCGCATGATGACGTTCCCGGAACTGGCGGACGAAGCCTTTCGTGATCTTCTACGCAAATACAACCGGCCGACCGGACTGCGCGAAGCGCTTCGGAAGAGCGCCGGGGCTTCGGCTGATGTGGTTCCTTTCAGGCGTCGGACAGCGCGCGGGAGCAAACCTGAGTCCCGCAAACGCCGGCGGTCAAAATTGCAGAAAAAGAGACGCTGAGCTCAACTTGCCTTCCGGGCCGTCCTTGGGTTCGCTGGCATAGGGCAGAGCAGATTGGCATAGGCGTCGATGGGCAGTGGGCGTCCGGTGAGATAGCCTTGAACTTCATCACACCCGGTGCGCAGCAGAATGGCGTGTTGTTCAGTCGTTTCGACACCCTCCGCCAGGATGGGAATGTTGAGACTATGACCGAGATCGATTACCGCGCGCACAATTGCCATCGAATGGCGGTTGTTTTCGATGTCGCCGATGAACGATCGATCGATCTTGATCTTGTCGAACGAAAATGCGTGCAAATAAGACAGTGAAGAATAGCCGGTGCCGAAATCATCCAGCGCCACGCGCACGCCGAGTGCTTTAAGCCGGGACAGAGTCGCGATCGCGCGTGACAAGTCGTCGATCAGGACGCCTTCGGTAATTTCCAGTTCGAGGCGCGATGGTGCGAGCCCGCTCTCGATCAGCAGCGCGTGAACGAACGCGGGGAAATCCCCGGTGCGGAACTGCATGGGCGAGATGTTGACGGCGACTGTAAGAGGTTCAGGCCAGGACGCTGCCTCGCGGCAGGCCTCGCGCAGCACCCAATGATCAATTGCAACGATGAGCCCGCTCTCCTCCGCAATCGGAATGAATGCCGCGGGTGACACCAGGCCCCGCTTTGGGCAACGCCAGCGCAGCAGGGCTTCGAAGCCGACCGCTTCGCCGGCAACCGTCTTCTGCGGTTGATAATGCAAGGACAATTCGCCGCGTTCCATCGCCATGCGGAGGTCGGCTTGCAGGGCGCGCCGTTCGTGGAGCTCGTCGCCCATTCCGGATTCGAAGAACAGCAGCCTCCCGCGTACCGCGGCCTTTGCGCGATAGAGCGCAATGTCCGCGTTGATCATCAGCGTTTGGATATCGGCGCCATCCCGCGGATACACCGCGCCGCCAATGGTGGCGCCGATCGAAATGCGGCGATCCTCGATGCTGATTTCGTCTCCAAGAGCCGTCAGGAGGCGCTCTGCCACAGCCGTGGCGGTCGCCGGCTGATGTCGGCCCGTGACGATGAGCGAGAATTCGTCGCCCCCGATTCGAGCGAGGAAAGCACCGTCGGCGGCCGCATTTAGACGGCGAGAGACCTCGCGCAACAGCGCATCACCGATAGCATGCCCGTAGGTGTCGTTGGCGTCCTTGAAGCCATCCAGGTCAAGCGAGAGCACCGCGAAGGCCTCGTCGTTCTGTGCTGCCTTGTTGATCGCTGCCTCTATTGCTTCGTTGAACGTGGCGCGGTTCGGCAGATCGGTGAGGCTGTCGTAATGCGCCATACGCGCGATGCGCTGCTCGGCCCGGGTGCGCTCCGTCATGTCCTGCAAAACCGTGAGCAGGTGCTGCGGCTTGCCGCCGTCGTCACGAATGGCGACGCTCCGCGCGCTCGCAATGCGGGTGCCTTTCGTTTGGCTGTGCAGCGGATGATCGGCCATTAGTATCGGCTGATCCGAATTCAGTACGTCGTTATTGTGGGCAAGGATGGACGGGGCCCGCTCTTTCGGATGAAACTCGGCCACGGTCTTGCCAATCATGTTCTCACGCGACACGCCAAAGATTTCCTCCGCCGCTCGGTTGACCAAACTATAGCGGCACTCGCCGGCATCCTGCGGCGCCGGCGGTACATCTTTGACCAGGATTGGGATGGGCACATTCTCGACGATAGCGTCGAGAAATTTCTTGGTGCGACGAAGCTCTTCTTCTGCGAGCTTGCGCTGGGTGATGTCCTGGACAGCCACGATGCTGGCGCGATGACCGCGATAAGTGAGCTGGCGCGCGTAGCCGGCGACGTCCAGCGTAGTGCCGTCGGCGCGCTGGTGCCGCCAGATACGCTCCGTCTCGTCGGTTCCGTTGAACGTGTCGAGATAGTGCCGGAACTGCCGGTGCTCTTCTGGCGACCGGAGATCGAATGCCGTCATTGCCATGAACTGCGCGCGGCTGTAGCCGTAGTGCGCTACGGCTGCCTCGTTGACGGCGAGAAAGCGCATGGTATCGAGATCGTAGACCCACATCGGCAGCGGATTGCGATCGAAGAGGAGTTGGAAAGAGGCTGCTTGGCGTCGGCTCTCGGTGATGTCATCGTGAGTGGCCACCCAGCCGCCGCCGCGCATCGGCCGGTTTGCGATGGCGATGATGCGCCCGTCGCCGAGTTCTAGTGTCAATGGCACCGGCTTTCCGTTGGCGATCTGCGTTGTTACGTTCTCTGCATACGCGTCAGGATCACCCATCGTTTCCGGATTAAAGGTACCGTGGATCATGCGCTGGCGCAGCACGTCGGCCAGCGAGCAGCCCGGCTTCACGGCGTCGCGCGGAAGCTTGAATATTTCAAGAAAACGATCGTTGCAGACGATAAGCCGCGCGTTCGCATCGAACATCGTCAGCCCCTGTGACATGTTGTTGAGCGCGGCGTCGAGGCGGCGGTTCTGCGAGCTGACCCGGAAGGCGATCTGGCGAGCCGTCAGTACGGCGACAGCGATGACCATCAAGGCGATAGCAAAGGCAGCGCCCGCAATATAAAGCGCCGCCGACCACCAGGCCGCGAGTACGTCGTCGACGCGTCTGGTGATCACCACGGTTAGGGGATGATGCGAGAGCTTGCGGCCGGAGACCAACAGGTTCTTCCCGGTCAACGGGCTGACCAACTGAACCGTACCATAGCCTCGCTTCGAGAGGACATCCTTGAATATTGGGCTGTCGGCGAACGAATGTCCGCGCAAGGCGTCGTCGCGCGGAAAGCGCGCGATGACGTTACCGTCAGCGGTCAGCAAAGCGATGGAGCGGTCGTGGTTGCGCGCAACGGAGCGAAAGAGCCGTTCGAAATAGCTAAGTCGAATCGTGCCAATCAGCGCGCCGATGAATTTTCCGTCTGGCGACGTGATTTTGTGCACGATCGGCAGCACCCAGGTGCCGTTGGTCGGGCTGCGCATCGGCGCGTCGACATAGAGCTCGCCCTGTGAAACGCGGAAAACCTTCGCGCGATCACGCCCGCTCGTGATCGGGGGTGCCGGCCAAGTGCGGGAAAAATTGATCAGTTTGTCGCCCGCGTCGGTCAGCACAATCGCGTCGATGTGCGACAGTCCCGCAATCCGATCTTTGAATCGCTGGTGGGTATCGTACCCGGACATGATCCGTTGCAGTTCGGACGAGGATTCGACGTGGAGCTTGCGAACCCGGCTGATTACGTTGGATTGAACGGACTCTACCGATTCAATGCCGTGGTCGATCTGCTCGGCCAGCAGCAACGCCACGCTCTCGAGATCGCGGTTGGCTTTGGCGATCTGTTCGCTGCGCAGGTTGGCCAAGAGCACCCACGACGCGGCTATGATGACAACGACCAGGATCGTGCAGGCTGTAAGCACCAGCCGGACGAACTGCGAGTCCCAAACCGAAACCGGTGCATGCAGGTCGGAAATGACCGGCGTCCCTCCGCCGGCGAACGGGCGCTGAAGACCGCTGCGAAAAAAACCACTCAGGCTGGTCGGAGGCCCGCGCATGCTAACATCCTGGCAGATGAGGACTTAAGCTAATGCTTGTGGTTCTCGCGCAACGGCTGCTTTCTCCGCTGTCGGTATATGAGGCGTTAACCGAACGACTAGAGATTGTGAAAGCGAAAAGGGGTGCGTACTACAACCGGCGCCGGATTACTGCGAGCAAGGGAGGCGAGGTGATTGCGGTTCCGTTTTTCTCAAGCCACGCCTCGAGATCGGGGCGGGGCAGGAGGTTGCCGCCGAGCGCGTAAACGGCGGCGATGAACAGCGTACCGGCCAAGCTGATAAGCATCGTCAGCCATAGCGCCTCATGCGCTCCGGCTAGCTCGAGTGGCGCGTGGCTCGAGTTCGCGGCCGCGACCTTCGACATGACCGGCGCGAGGATGAAATCGGCTACCGAGCGCACCAACTCGATCAGCGCGAAGATGCGACCGAGGACTTGCGCGGGTAGCGAGAAGCCGGCGAGGAATAGGCCGGGGCTTACGGTGGCCCCGGCGCCGAGGCCGAGCAGGCTAACGGTCGCCAGTAAATGGGCGCGTTCCACGTCCGGCGTGTAAAGAACGAGCAGCGCTCCGCCGATGATCAGCAGGATCATTCCGCTGAAGGCGAGCACGGGCAGAAAGCGCGTCCGGAAAAGAAAACCGAGCAGCGCCGCGGTGATGAGCGCGCCGACAACCTGCGGCCAGAATGCCAGCCCGGCGGCGAGCGGCGTCCAGTGCTCCACCTTGGTCAAGAGTTCGGTTGTGATCATGACATAGGTCACGAACACGCCGCCTCCGATCATCGCGATCAAGGTACCGGCGACAGGAAAGGTCGTCCACATCTTCTGCACCGGCGATAACGCGTCTTTCTTGTGGTATTCGACAATCATCAGCGCGACGAAGCAGACAAGCCCCGTGCCGAGGGGGACGGCGACAATCGGCGTGCCGAAGCCGTGCGACTGCAGTTCGCCGCTTGCCCAAAACGGCAGAACGGTCGAAGCGAAGCCGAGGAGAAGCCCGGGGCGGTCGACCGGCAAGTCCGGGTCTGGCGGATCGGCATGGGGCAGGGTCAAAAGGGCTAGAACGAACGTGAACACGCCGAGGCCGGCAAAGGCGGCATAAAAGCCACGCCACACGTGACCGGCCGCCACGGCGCCGCCGAGGAGGGGGCCGGCGGCGATGGCGCCGAAGAAAGCGATATTGATGAACGCGGCGGTCAGAGACACCTGATCCGGCCCGAAGCGGCGCACTACAGGGGGCAGTGCCGTCACCAGGAGCGTGCCGGTAGCAAAACCGGCCAGCACTCGTCCGGTCCCGTAGACGGAAAGGTCGGGCGCGATCGCGACCAGCAGCCAGCCGACGATGAAGATCGCTTCGCCTGAAAGAAACAGATGCCGCTGGCGAAAGCGGTTGATAAGGTCGCCACCGAGCAATGCGCCGAAGGCGTAGCCGGCGATTGAAATGCCTTCCACCACGGACAGACCATCGCGCGTGGCGCCGATATCCTGCATTACCTGCTGACGGAAGAGGGCGGCTCCGCTGACGACGAGAATATAAGGTATCAGCGCGAACAGCGCGCAGGCCAGCATGGGCGTGTAGCGAGCTTCGAGGGGTCGCCAGGGCATAATCCGGATTCGTCCAGGCGTACGAGAAGACGCGGAACTTCCGCGCATGCGAAAGCGCGAACGAAAGGTCCACGCGCGCCCCGCGGGTCAACGGCCACACACGTATATGTTTCCTGGCCCCCTAAGGGCGGCCGAACGCGCCGTCAGCTCTCGCCGTCAAGCCAGCCGCCGGTGAAGCCGGCGCGTGCAAGCCCGCGACGCAGATGCTTGTTCCGCCGCATCGTGCGCCAGATGAGTTGGCTGCGGTGATTCTCCAGCATGGCGAGGGCGAGGCCCTGGTCGATGCCAAGGTAATCGGTATCGGCCCACCCGAAGCCGGCGATGCGGCGCCCAGCGACGAGCGGCACGTCGTAATGGAAGCTGGGATTGAAAGAGTCGACAAAGCCGTAGTCGGCGTAGATGTGCGCGCCATAGCGGCGGTACTGCTCTATCAACGCGCGTTTGGCGACTTCAGGTGCAAACGCTACTGCGGCAACGACCACAGACGGGGTAAGCGTACCATCGTCAAAAGGCCAAGGCCCGGCGGCGCCGCGTGCCCAATAAGGCCTGAACAACCGCCGTTGACCATCATAGTCGAGTTCGGCCTGAACTGGGCCGTCGCAAGCGGAAATGCCCCAGACATCAGCGCCGTAGCCGCGCCAGCGTTGCGGATTGGCAACCGCGTATTTGCGCTGCGCATACACAGCGCGGCGGGTATTCTCGAAATAATCGAGCCCGTGCGCGCGCATGAAGCTGTCCTTGATCTCGCGGAAGTCGAGCCAGACCTGGGCATAAAAGTGGCCAAAGAGGCTCGAAAAGGCGAGATGGCGCTCGCCGAAATAGGTTCCCCAAGACTTGTCGTAGGTGCTGGTCCAAACCGCCCAGGCCTCTCGGCTGACCGGGTAGGTCGGCGAACCGAGCGCGAGCAGATAGACCAGCATGGCCTCGCAATAGCCTCGCCAGTCGTAAGGCAGGAAGCCAGCCTCTGGCGACCAGCCGAGCACAATGGAAGGCGCCCGCGGCTGGGCCCAGCGCCAGTCCACCCGAGCATAAATTGCATCGGCGCGGGCGCGGATCTCACGTTCGTCAGCTTCTTGCCCGTCAAAATATGAGGCGCAGAGGAGAACGCCCATCAGGAGAAGAGCGGTATCGATCGTCGATAATTCCGCATCGCCCGTACGTGTGCCGGTCTTCACATCAAGATAATGATAGAAAAAGCCCTTGTAGCCGCTCATGCCGCGGGGTGTTGGCCCCTGAGGCGCCTTATGGAGGAAACGCAGTGTCGTCAGCGCGCGCTGTCTCGCTTGCGCACGGGAGACGAAACCGCGTTCGATGCCGATCGGCAACGCGGTGAGCGCGAAACCCACGGCCGCTATACTTGCCGCCGACGGCGACGGAAAACGGTCGGGAGCCAATCCGTTCGCTGGATTAGTGGTTTGCCAAAAATAGCGGAAAGTCCGTGCGGCAACGTCGTCGATCAGGCCGAGCGAGGCCGCCGTGGTCGGCTCCGCTCCGGGAATAATCGTTGCCGCCAGGGCACCAAGCGCGCCACGCAAAAACTCGCGCCGGCGCGGCCAAGGTCCGCGGCCTGTATCGGCCACTCTCCGCATGTCAATCCCCCCTCGCGTCCGAAAAGACTCGGATGCCGATGATAATCTTCGTTCGCGCTGGGCGTAAAAGCTCAGTAAGGTGGTGATTGTGCGGAAAGGTTGAGGAGATGTCGGGACAGGGGCCCCGAGCGCACCGCTACGGCGAGAACTGCGCCCGGCCCAGGTTGCCGCTCGGAGCAAACAGCCTTATCTGCTGGGTGCGCCCATTTTAGGTCGGAGCTTTGCGATGCCTGCGATCGCCTCGTTTGCCACCCGATTTCGCCCGCTTGTGCTGCTTGGGTTTCTGCTTGCGTTGTTGACCACTATCACTGGTGGGCTCTGGACCTTTTATGGCACGACTGTCTTCTTCGAGATCGTGCGTACCGGCTGGGTCGCGTGCTTCTAGTTGGCGTAAGCTTGAATGACGACTCGCACTTCGCACATCTTGGTGGTCGCTTCGGCTTTTCTAGTCGGGTTGACTCTTTTCCTGAGCATCTTCTTTTACGCCACGGGCCAGCTCAACGGGCGGCCGGGCGGTTCCGCTATCGGCGGGCCGTTCAAGCTGATCGGTGAGAACGGGCAGCCGATCACCGACCAAGATATGAAAGGCAAGCCGTGGCTAGTTTTTTTCGGCTACACCCATTGCCCGGACGTCTGCCCTACCACGCTCTTTCAAATGTCGGAGGTCATGAAGGCGCTCGGCAAGGATGCCGACAAGGCCGGCGGTTTGTTCATTACGGTCGACCCGGAGCGCGACACGCCGGCGGTGATGAAGGATTATCTCTCCAATTTCGATCCGCACTTGCGCGGCGCTACCGGAGACTTGAAATCAATCGAAGCGGTTGAGAAAGAATTCCGCGTGTATGCCAAGAAGGCGCCGACTGGCAATGGCGACTACAGCATGGATCACAGCGCAGTGGTTTACCTCATGGACAAACAGGGCCGCTTCGTCGCTCCATTTAAGCTCGACCGCAAGCCGGCAGCCGCGGCGGAAGAATTGCGGAAGTATATGTAACGATTTCAGGGTTCGGGACACGTTCTACGCGAGCTTTTCGCAAATCCATGCGGTGTCTTCTCCCACAGATGCGGCGCCACTACGAGCTGATAAAGCGCGCGCCAGGCAGCGAGCGACAATAGCACCCAATGGACCGGAATGAGCAGGAGCACCCAGGCAGTCTGCTGCAAACCGCGACGCTGCAACCCCAGCCAGCTGACAAAACCGGACACCAGATAACCTGCCGTTGCAGCGGCGATACAGAGCGCGGACAGTGCAGTCCCGAACGTGGTGTCTCCCGCCCATAGCGAAATTCCAGTGATCGGCGTGGCGACCAAAGCACCGAGAAAAAATGGATGCACCAAAGCGGCCAGCGCATTGCCGCCGACGTAGAGTTGGAACCCGAGAAAGCCGGCCCAGCCAAGCTCACGGATAAGAAGATGCGGTTGGCGCATATGGACGAGCCATGTCTGTATCCAGCCTTTGAACCAGCGCGTGCGCTGCCGCAGCCACGGCCCGACGCACACAGGCGCTTCCTCATACGTGGTCGAGTCGATCATGCTGGCGCGATAGCCAAAGCGCGCCAAGCGGATGCCGATGTCTGCATCTTCGGTCACATTGTAAGAATCCCAGCCGCCGATTGCGCGCAAGATCGAGGTGCGAAAGTGATTGGACGAGCCGCCGAGCGGCAGCGGTAAGGATAGGACGGAAATGCCGGGCAGAAACACATCGAACTGGCCCGCATACTCGGCTGTGAATAGCCGCGCGAGCCAGCCGTCCTCTGTGTTATCGATGCAGAGCCTTGCTTGCACGCAAGCAAGATCATCATCGCCCGTGCGGAACGCGTGCAGCGCGCGGCGAAGCTGATCTGGTTCCGGCCGGTCTTCAGCGTCGTAGATAACCGTTAGCAGGCCACGCGCGAAAGGCAGCGCCATATTGAGCGCCTTTGGTTTGGTGCGCGGTCCGATCGCCGGTACGGTGACGATGGTGATAGGAATGCGATGGTTTCGCGCGGCAACAGCGGCGCGCGTGGCATGGTCGTCCTCTTCCAATGCGAGAATTAGATCAAGCTTTTCGGGCGGATAGTTTATCTGCTCCAGCGCATCGAGGAGACCGCCCACTGAAGCGGCTTCGTCATAGAGCGCGGCGATGATGCTGTAGACGGGCAGCGCCTCGTCGGATTGGCCCGGAATCGGCGGTTCGGCCGGAGCGCGAACGAAAGCGGCCGCGAAGCGCAGGCTGAGCCATGACAGAAACAATATAGCCTGTATGGCGGCCAAAACGCGCCAGCCTGTGGCCGGCATCAGCACGGCGCCCGTGATTGCCATCAACGCGATGGCACCGCCGACGATCAGTGTCTTAGCCCACCTCCGGCGCGTTGTGCAGGCTGACAGCGCGGGATGCGCTTCCTTCAGAGCGTCAGTGGCGCTGGCGGCAATCGCGTGACCGCCGTGCCGAAGCACGAATTCATTCAGTCGCATTGCCGTGGTGAAACGCAAGCGCCGGGTCAGTGGGTGATCGTGTGGCAGAGAAGTTGCCAGTCGGCGTGCCGTTACCGCGCGAGGGGCAATCACCAGCACCAACTCATTCTTTATCATCACTGGCAGCAGGCCATGGGTGGCTGCTTGGGCCAATTGTCGATCGGCAAGAGGACATAGCGCGCGCGGGGTCCCATCGAGAGAGTCGAATCCGATTCCGAGCTGCGCGCCCAGCCGGCACACGTAGGTTTCCTCGTCGATCAGACCGGCGGTAACGAGTACCCGGTCGGCGCCGATATCGACGCGCGCGGACCTGCGCTCGGCGGCATCGATCACATCAGGGGAGAGCAGTTCTCTGACGCAATCGAGTTCCGGACAGCCGCTCTGGATATCGACGTGGACATTGCCCTCTGTGGGATAGACGGTCTGTTCGGCGTTTCCGGTGAATTGCCGGAGCACCCCTGAAATGTCGGCTGCGTCTTGAATCGCGGCTTCAGCCGGCTCATCTACGTCCATCCGCGCCCCCCACACGATCGGGTTAATATCAGAAAGACAACCGCTGCGCGAATCCGGGAACTGGTTCCGCTATGGCAGGGCCGCCATCAAACGGGCTTGGCGGCGATTACGCGATGGTCGAGGCCGGCATCGGGTGCTAGAAGGCTGCCATGTCCGATTTCATGTCGCACTACCTCGTGCCAGCGGCTGTCATCGCGGTAGCGATCGTGCTCGTCCTGGGCCTCGTCAATATGATGCGGGGTGGCAGCCCCAATCGTTCGCAGCAGCTCATGCGGTTGCGTGTACTGCTGCAGTTCGTCGCCATCGTCGTGATCATGGCGACAGTCTGGATCATGGGCCGCTAGACGAAATGGTCGTGCTGAATCGTATCTACACCCGTACCGGCGACGACGGCACCACCGCGCTCGGCAGTGGCGAGCGGCGTAAGAAGTACGACCTGCGGGTCGCGGCCTACGGCACTTTGGACGAGGTGAATGCTGTCATTGGGCTCGCCCGCCTGCACACGGCCAGCGATGTCGCGCTCGACGCGGGCCTGCACCGCATTCAGAATGACTTATTCGACGTCGAGGCTGATCTGTGCCTGGCTGAAAAGGGCCCGGGCGGGGCGAGACTAACAGTGACAGATGCGCAGGTTGCTTGGATCGAGAGCGAGATCGACCGGCTGAACGGTTACCTCTCTCCGCTCAAGTCATTCATCCTGCCCGGCGGCAGCGCCGCCTCGGCCTGGCTCCATCTTGCTCGCACCGTGTGCCGGCGCGCGGAGCGCATGATGGTCGAACTGCGCGACCAGCCGGAAGAGGAGGTCTCCGCGCCCTCCCTCAAATACGTCAACCGGCTTTCCGATTATCTCTTTGTCGCCGGTCGCTACGCCAACGCCAAGGGCGAGGGCGACGTGCTGTGGGCGCCGGGGAAGAACCGGTGACGGCAGATTGCGTCACGCGGGCAAAGGGTGCGCCGCAGCATAAGCGTTGACACGCCAATGCCCGGGCCTTTAGCTTCCGCCCGCATTCCTTACCGACCCATCCGGGATAGGAGATCATGAAAGTTCTGGTGCCCGTAAAGCGGGTCGTTGACTACAACGTAAAAATTCGTGTCAAGGCCGATGGCTCCGGCGTTGAGCTCGCCAACATCAAGATGTCGATGAATCCTTTCGACGAGATTGCCGTGGAAGAGGCGATCCGGCTCAAGGAAGCTGGCAAAGCTACGGACATCGTGGTCGTCTCGATAGGGCCGGCCCAAGCTTCGGAAACTATCCGTACGGCGCTGGCGATGGGCGCCGACCGTGGCATTTTGGTGAAAGCGGAGGGCGCAGTCGAGCCGCTGGCGGTGGCGAAGATCCTAAAAGGGATCGTCGAGGCGGAGCAGCCGGGCCTCGTTATCATGGGAAAGCAGGCAATCGACGACGACTGTAATCAGACCGGCCAAATGTTGGCCGCTTTGCTTGGCTGGTCGCAGGGCACCTTCGCCTCCAAGCTCACCATTGACGGCGACACGGTGACAGTGGTTCGGGAGGTCGACGGCGGGTTGCAAACGGTGAAGCTGAAGGCGCCAGCCATCGTCACGACCGATCTGCGGCTCAACGAGCCGCGTTACGCTTCTCTGCCCAATATCATGAAGGCGAAAAAGAAGCCGATCGACGAGAAGGCACCGGGCGACTATGGCGTCGATACCGCGCCGCGCTTGCAGGTGATCAAGACAGCGGAGCCGGGCGGTCGCCAAGCTGGCGTCAAGGTTAGCTCGGTCGCCGAGTTGCTTGGCAAGTTGAAAGACGAAGCGGGGGTGCTCTGATCATGACCACCCTCCTGATTGCGGAGCACGACAACAAAGGGTTGCGTGATTCGACCAATAAGGCGCTGACCGCGGCCAAGGCCATGGGCGGCGACGTGCACGTGTTGGTCGCCGGCAAAGATGCCAAGCCTGCGGCCGAAGCCGCCGCCAGGCTCGACGGGGTCGCCAAGGTCCTGCTCGCCGAAGCTCCTGCTTATGAGCATCAGCTAGCGGAGCCGCTCGCGGCGCTGATCGTTTCGCTTGCCGGCAATTACGATGCGATCGTTGCGCCGGCAACGACTGGCGGCAAGAACCTGATGCCGAGAGTCGCGGCGCTGCTCGATGTAATGCAGGTCTCCGACGTCACGAAGGTGGTGGCACCCGATACGTTCGAGCGGCCAATCTACGCCGGCAATGCGATCCAGACGGTGAAGTCGTCCGACGCCAGAAAGGTGGTCACCATTCGCACCTCGACATTCCAGGCCAGTGGCGAGGGCGGCTCGGCTCCGATCGAAACCGTTGCAGCAGCGGAAGACCCGGCGCTCTCGAGTTTCATCGGCGAGGAATTGTCGAAGTCGGACCGGCCTGAACTCACCTCGGCGAAGATTATCATCTCCGGCGGACGCGCGATGCAGAGCCGGGAGAACTTTACCAAGTACATCGAGCCGGTTGCGGATAAATTGGGAGCTGCGATCGGTGCTTCGCGCGCGGCGGTCGATGCCGGTTTTGCGCCGAATGATTGGCAGGTCGGACAAACCGGCAAGGTGGTGGCACCCGAGCTCTACATCGCCGTTGGCATTTCCGGGGCCATCCAGCACCTGGCCGGCATGAAGGACTCGAAGGTGATCGTTGCGATCAATAAAGACGAGGAGGCACCCATCTTCCAGGTCGCCGACTACGGGCTTGTAGCCGATCTTTATAAAGCGCTGCCGGAGCTCGCGACTGAACTCGACAAATTGAAACGCTGATCTCGTAAATTCGTCGGGCCGTCGGTGGTGTCGGCGCGCGGTTCGTCGTAAGAATTGAGGTCGGATACGGGCGTTCCGGGTGGCAAAACGGTCCGGACGAAATCGAGCGGATAGAATTATGGCGGCCACTATTCAAACTGTCGGGGTGATCGGCGCCGGCCAGATGGGCAACGGTATCGCTCACGTCTGCGCACTGGCTGGCTTTCCAGTCATGCTCAACGACATATCGTCCGAGCGCATCAAGGCCGGGATGGCGACCATCAACGGCAATATGACGCGCCAAGTCTCCAAACAGGTGATCAGTGAAGAGGCACGTAAAACCGCGCTGTCGCTGATCAAGCCGGCGGCGAAATACGACGAGCTTTCGGCCTGCGACTTGGTAATCGAGACGGCGACCGAAAAAGAAGACGTCAAACGTAAGATTTTCGCCGACCTCTGTGCTTCGTTGAAGCCCGACGCCATCATCGCCAGCAATACATCATCGATCTCGATTACGCGGCTCGCCGCCGCGACCGACCGGCCCGAGCACTTCATCGGCATTCACTTCATGAATCCGGTGCCGCTGATGGAACTGGTCGAATTGATCCGTGGCATCGCCACCGACGATGCGACCTTCGAGGCGAGCAAGGCTTTCGTCAGTAAGCTCGGTAAGACAATCGCGGTGGCGGAGGACTTCCCTGCTTTCATCGTCAACCGCATTTTGCTGCCGATGATCAATGAAGCGATCTACACGCTGTACGAAGGCGTCGGCAACGTCGAGTCGATCGACACCGCGATGCGGCTCGGCGCGCATCACCCGATGGGGCCGTTGGAACTTGCCGACTTCATCGGCCTCGACACCTGTCTCTCGGTGATGCAGGTGCTCTATGAGGGTTTGGCCGACTCGAAGTATCGGCCCTGTCCGTTGTTGGTGAAATATGTTGAGGCCGGCTGGCTCGGCCGTAAAACGCAGCGGGGCTTTTACGACTATCGCGGCGAAAAACCGGTGCCGACGCGCTAACGCCTTTGTCCCGGGCGCGGCGCAGCAGCGCAGTGTCTGTCACGCTAACCCTGTCCCAACGCCGCCTTGATCAGCTTCACGGCATCGTTGCTCGCCCAGTCGGCGGGGCCGGCGATGGTGCCGATCTCGCAACCGTGGGGATCAATCAGCATGGTGGTCGGCATGCCGAACGCGCGGCCGATGTCTTTCAAGTCCTGGAACGCCTTGGCGGAAGGATCGGCGTAGAAGGTGAGATTCTTGACGCCGATCTGTTTCAGGAAATTTTTGGGCCGGTCCGGATTGCGGGTGTCGATGTTCACCGCCACTACTTGGAAAGCGGGGCTGCCCATCTTGGCTTCAAGCGCGTCCAGTGTCGGCATTTCCTGGCGACAGGGCACGCACCAGGTGGCCCACAGGTTGAGCAGCACGGTGCGGCCGTGGAAGTCGTCGAGCTTGACCGGGTTGCCGGCGGCATTCTCGAAGGAGAGGTCGGGCACCTTGAGCGGGCTCTTGGCCACGTTGACCGCCGCCACCTCGCCGGTGGCAAAAGGAGCCACTTTGCTCGCCAATGTCACCGCCGCCCGGCATTCGGGCGCGCCCCGCGCATTGCCTGTCAGGGTCACAATCCCGTATATCGCGGCCAGACCGACGATCAGGCCGGCGCCGGCCGCCGCCGTAATTCTGGAGAAGCGGTGTTTGACGGGAGTGCGGGACTGTTGATCGGTCACAATCGGCGAAACCTCGGTAGCGATGCCAAGAGCACCAAGATGAGCAACAAAATGTGGGGCGGGCGATTCTCGTCCGGCCCGGATGCCATTATGGAGGAGATCAACGCCTCCATCGACTTCGACCGGCATCTCTATCGCCAGGACATCGCCGCGTCCAAGGCCCATGCCCAGATGCTGGCCAAGCAAGGCATCATTGCGGCGGAAGATGCGACAAATATCGC
>DASTWX010000029.1:0-2026 GCA_035765795.1 Pseudolabrys sp.
GAACGGACCGAGACAAGACATGCTAAACACAGTTGCCGCTTTCGACCGCATCGGCGAGGAAAACGCGTTCGCGGTGCTCGCCCGCGCCAATGCGCTGGCTGCGCAAGGGCGGGATATCATCAATCTCGGCATCGGCCAGCCGGATTTCCGCACGCCTGATTTCATCGTCGAAGCAGCGATCAAGGCGCTGCGCGATGGCCATCACGGCTACACGCCGGCGACCGGCATTCCGGCCTTGCGCGAAGCCGTGGCGGAAGATCTGCATAAGCGCTTCGGCGTCGAGATCTCGCCGGAGAGCGTGATGATCATGCCGGGCGGCAAGCCGACCATGTTCGTTTCCATACTGATGTTTGGCGAGCCGGGCGCGGAGATCATGTATCCCGATCCCGGCTTTCCCATCTATCGCTCGATGATCGAGTTCACCGGCGCAACGCCTGTCCCGGTGCCGGTCCGGGAGGAGAACGGCTTTGCCTTCTCGGCGGAGGAGACGTTGTCATTGATCACGCCGAGGACACGACTCTTAATCGTCAATTCGCCCGCCAACCCGACCGGCGGGGTCACGCCCAAAAGCGAAGTCGACAAGCTTATCGCCGGTCTGTCCAAATGGCCGGACGTGGCGGTCATGTCGGACGAAATCTACGACCACATGGTCTACGACGGCGAGACGCATGTCTGCCTGCTGGCCTATCCGCAAATTCGGGACAGGCTGATCCTGCTCAACGGCTGGTCGAAGACCTATGCGATGACCGGTTGGCGGCTTGGTTATGCCGTGCTTCCGCCGAAGCTTTACGATTACGCGCGCAAATTGGCGGTGAACTTCCATTCCTGCGTCAATGCCGCCGCGCAATATGCGGGGCTCGCCGCGCTGAAAGGTCCGCAGGATGAAGTTGACGCCATGGTCGCCGAGTTCGATAAGAGGCGAAAAGCGGTGATCGGAGGCTTAAACAAATTGCCGGGCGTTTCTTGCGCAACGCCCAAGGGCGCCTTCTATGCCTTCCCGAACATCAAACGCACAGGTTGGAAAGCGAAGGAGCTGGCCTCGGCCTTGCTCGACGACGCCGGTGTCGCTGTTATTGGCGGGCCGGACTTTGGGGTTTTGGGCGAGGGTTACCTGCGCTTGAGCTACGCCAACTCGACCGAGAATATCCTAATGGCGCTGCAGCGCATGGGCGATTTTCTGGCGAAGCGAAGGGCGGCGTAGGGCATCATCCCGCACGCGCCGCCGGGGGCGCGCGAGGCTCCACTGCCGTCTTCATCGATCTCGGCATGCCGGCCATGCAGGGCTCGCTGCAGCACTTGGAATGCTTCCATAGATCGGCGCATTATCCAATCCTCGGCGCCGGACATGCCGGCGTGCCGTGGGGGAAATGCAATGCTGGACCAGGAACTTTCCGAAGAACAACGCATGATGCGGCAGAGTTGCCGCGATTTTGTCGATGACCTCGTGCTGCCGTTCATAAAGCAGAATTGGCAGCGCGAATGGCTAATGACGCCCGAAGACCGGCTGCCGCCGAAAATTCTCGAGGCCGCGGACAAGATCGGGATTCGTACGCTCGGCGTGCCGGAGGAGTTCGGCGGCGTCGAACTCGACCCCGGCACGGAAGTCACGACCTTCGCCATGATCGCCGAGGAGATCGCGCGCGGCGACTCCGGTCTTGCGGATAAGCTGGTGCAGAACTGGAAAGTCTCGGTGCTGCTGCGCCAGTTGGCGCCGCGGCATTTGCAGGAGAAATGGTTCAAGCGGCTGGTCGAAGATCCGCAGTTTTTGCTGGCGCATTGCTTGACGGAGCCGCGCGGCGCGTCCGACCGGTGGCTGCCTTACAATGTGCCGGAAGCGGCGATGCAGACCAAGGCGGTGAAGACGAGCGGCGGTTGGGTCATCAACGGCCGCAAGCAATTCATCTCCAACGGCTACGACGCCGGGCTTTTTGTGGTCTACGCCAATACCAATCCCAAGGCCGGCATGATGCAAGGCACCTCGTCATTCCTGGTGCCGCGCGACACCAAAGGCTTCGCGGTGGCGCGC
>DASTWX010000030.1:0-39578 GCA_035765795.1 Pseudolabrys sp.
GCTCGGCGCGCTTGCCGCGTTCGCGCTTCACATCGCGGGCTCGCGTCACTTCGGCATTCCGTTCTGGTATGGATTGATTTTTCCGGTCGGCTATACGGCCGGCGCGGTCATGGCCTTGGACAGCCTTCGTTGGCGGCTCACCGGCCGGGTCCGCTGGAAAGGCCGCGTCTACCAATGAACGGTGGCAAGGGCAGCAAGACGCGCGTTCCGCTTTCGGAAACGAGAGAAGCACGCATCGAGTTGCGATCGAGCCTGACCGCGATCGGCATTATTCTTGCTCTGATAATCTTCATCTATATCGTCCAACAAATCCTTTTGCCCTTCGTCGTTGCCGGCATTATCGCATACATCTTCACTCCACTCGTTGACTGGCTGCATCGCCGGCTGTGCTGGCCGCGCTGGATTTTCGCCACCGCCGTCTTGTTGATCCTGATGATCATCACGGCGGCTGTCTTTTTCCTGGCATGGCCCTCGATCTATAGTGAATTTGCGAAGCTCGGCGGCGATCTGCACGGCACGGTGGAAAGCTTCCTTCAACGATTCATCGGCAGCAACGATTTCACCTTGTTCGGCGAAAAGCTGAACGCGAAAGAGATCGCCGATAAGGTCGTCGGCGCCGCCCGCCAATGGGTGCAAGGTAGTCAAATCATCACTGTGGCCGCGCTCGGATTTGCCGGCATGTTCGGCTACATCCTGAGTTGGGTGCTGCTCGGCTATTTTCTCATCGATGCTCCGAAGACCAGCAAAGGCCTGTTCTGGCTTGTGCCGCCGCATCATCGGCCCTTCGTTCACCGGGTCTGGGCCGACCTCAACCCGGTTCTGCACCGCTACTTCGTCGGGGTCGGCTGCGTCGTCATCTATGCCGCGACCGTAGCTTATATCGGGCTCGGACTCTTTCTCCACCTGCAACATGCAGTTTTGCTCGCGATACTGACCGGCTTTCTCGAGGTCATTCCCGTCGTCGGGCCCGCCGCATCGGCCATCATCGCCGGCCTGGTCGCCGTTGAAGAAGCGAAAAGCTCCTGGAGCATCATCGCTTACGTCATTTACGCGATCATTCTCCGCGTTTCGATCGACGAGTTCTTCGGCCCCATTGTTCTCGGCCGCGCGGCCTATATCCGGCCTGTAATGGTCATCTTTTGCTTTCTCACCGGCGGCATCCTGTTCGGCATCATGGGCGTCATCTTGGCCATTCCGGTGGCTTTGACGGTGAAGGCCTCGCTTTATGAGCTTTACAAAGATGCAGACCAGGAGTCGGAGCTAGACCCGGAAAGAACGCCAGAGACAACCACCCCCCTATCGGATTAGCGAAGAAAGTCGCCTCAATTCAAGCTCGAGAGTCTCATGTCTTTGCGCCGACGCCTGATGTCGAAGCTTCAGAGTGTGATCTCGAGCGATGGGGGCGATCCGCTGCCGCTGCGGCTGGTGTTTTGGGACGGCGACACTTTCGATTTTGCTCCGGCGCCCGCCGTGACGTTGACCCTCCACAGTCCGGCGCTCATGCGTGCGCTATTCACCGGCCGATTCGATAAGTTGGGCGATGCCTATGTCTCGGGCGGCCTTACGGTTGACGGCAGGATCGAGGACATTCTGCGCATCGGCATCGACCTTGCGGAGCGCATCGGCCGCGCACCGCAGGTGGTCCGACTGGCGAAGCCACTAAAGCTCCTTTCGTTCCGCCACTCGAAACGCAACGATGCCAAGGCGATCGCACACCACTACGACGTTTCGAACGAATTTTATCGGCTGTGGCTCGACGAGAGCATGACTTATTCCTGCGCTTACTTTCGTACCGGCGCAGAGGACATCGATACCGCGCAGGCGCAGAAGATCGATCATATCTGCCGCAAGCTTCGGCTTCAGCCTGGCGATCACGTGCTCGACATCGGCTGTGGCTGGGGCGGATTGCTTTGCGCAGCAGGACGGCGCTACGGCATCACAGGCGTTGGCATCACCAACAGCGCCGCGCAACATCAGCTTGCCCGTGAGCGCGTGGAAGCCCTTGGCCTGTCGGATCGTATCGATATTCGGCTACAGGATTATCGCGAGCTCTCAGGTGATGCCCTCTTCGACAAGGTCGTCTCCGTCGGAATGTATGAGCACGTCGGGCTCGCCAACTTGCCGGATTACGTGGCCACGATTGTCCGGCTGCTGAAGCCCGGCGGTGCGCTGCTCAACCACGGTATCATCACCACCGATGCCGAAGGCCGTCCGCAGGGCCCGCCGGGGGGCGAATTCATCAACCGCTACGTCTTCCCTGGAGGGGAGCTTCCGAATCTGCCCCGCGCATTGACCGAGTTCATGCGCGGCGGGCTCGAGCCCGCCGATGTTGAAGACTTGCGTCCGCATTATGCACGGACGCTGCTGCTCTGGGTTCGCCGTCTGGAGGCCCGCCGGGACGCGGTCATTGCTGCCGGCGGACCCGAGCGTTACCGCATCTGGCGCGTCTATCTCGCCGGGATGGCGCACGCGTTCGATCGCCGCTGGTTGTCGGTGGTCCAAGTGCTCGCCTACAAGCCTCGGCATAACCGGCCGGCGCCGAGACCCTGGACACGCGAGTACCAATATAGAGCCGGCGAACCCTGCTCGACGGCCGGTGCCATGGATTGGAATTCATTGGACAGGCGCATTCTGCGGAGTTCAAATCTTGCGCGATGGGGGAACTTTATCCCAGTGGCAGAGTAATCCGTTCATGCTTTTGTGACGGTGTCACCATGTCATTGCTCCCGCAACAATCCTCGCATCTTGGCGGCTACGCAAATCCCTGGTTGGAAAGCGCTGTTTTCGGTTTCGACCGCTGGCTCCGCCGGCGCCAGGGGGTGTTCGAATACACGGGTAATCCGAGCTGCATGTTTCGCGCCCAGCGCGCACAAGCCGACGAACGGGTCACGCTGTCAGACGGCACGGCAATCGCCCCCGGCGATCCTATTCTCAGCCTGCACCTGTGGAACGAGCACATGCCGCCGCTGAGCGCAGACGGAGCCATCGTCTCTTGGGCCCGCGAGGTATGCCACCGCATCGAGGTATCGATGCTTGAATTGGCGGCCTATTTGGCCGAGCGATCGGATCTCGACGACGTCAAAGCCGTGCGCGGCGATATGCGTCTCGGGACGGCCGAGCAGAGCGCCCAACTTGCGCGACTCGCCGCGCGTTACGGGTTCGAACCTATCGCCGAGGCGGTGCGCTCAAGCTACCTATCTTCGGCCAGCCTGCATCGCTTTAGCGAAAACATATATATTTTTCTCCTCGTTTTGGCGACGAATCCTGTTGCTGTCGGCGCACCGGTGCTTCGCCGTGACCATAAACTCGTGTATTTTTCCCGGTCTGCGCTTACGCGCCGGTATGGTAGAGATTGGGAGAATCGCGAGCGGGGCGCACGGAGCGCGGGGGTATGTTGACTGCCGGACATGTTATTCGTTGGACTGCCGACACTTTTCTGGCTGCCGCGACCGTTGGCTCGCTGTATCTGCTGATTGCCGGCGTGTTGTTGATTCGTTATCGGACGAGCGGATCCCGTCAGTTGGCGCGCGCCGTCCCGGTGACGATTCTGGTACCGCTGTGCGGTCGTGAGCCGGGGCTCCTCCTGCGGTTACGGGCGCTTTGCGACCAGGACTATGCAGCGCCGGTACAGATCATATGCGGCGTGCGCAGCCCAGACGACCCTGCCATCGAGATCGTCAGAAGCATCGCAGTTGAACGTACGGACCGCCGCATCGATCTTTGCATCGATCCTCTCGTCCATGGACGCAATTTGAAGATCTCGAATTTGATCAACATGGCGCCACGGGCGCGCCACGACACGCTGGTGCTTATCGACAGCGATATCGAGGTCGGCCCGGACTATCTTTCGAAAGTCGTTGCTGCTTTGCAGCAGCCGGGAGTTGGTGCGGTTACCTGCCTTTATCATGGCTTGGCCGCGGGGGGCATTTGGGCGCGCCTTGCCGCCATGGGCATCAACACACATTTCCTGCCCAACGTAATGGTGGCGCTGGCCACGGGGCTCGGCCGCCCCTGCTTCGGTTCGACAATCGCCATATCGCGCGACACCTGGCGGCGGATCGGCGGATTTCGCGCCTTCGCCGATCACCTGTGGGACGATTACGCCATCGGCGAAGCGGTGCGTGGTCTCGGCTACAAAGTGGTGGTACCGGATTTCGCGCTCGGACACGTCTGTAGCGATGTCTCGGCGCGCCAACTTTTTGCCGGACAGCTGCGCTATGCGCGCACGATCAAGAGCATCGATCCCGCCGGGCACGCCGGCGGGATCATCACACACCCCTTCCCGCTCGCGTTACTCGGCTTCTTGTGCGGCGGTGGAGGGCAAGCCGTGGCGCTAATGGTTGCCGCATTGATTTGCCGTTATATTCTCTGCTGGCAAGTAGAGCGCCGCTTCAACACGATGGCGACGGATTATTGGCTCGTGCCGCTGCGGGACCTTTTGTCCTTCGTGGTCTACGTCGCCAGCTTCTTCGGAGCCACCGTAAAATGGCGTGGCCATCGCTACCGCGTGATAGACCGTACATTGGTTACCGATTCGCATTAAGGAAGACATCTATATGCGTACGCTTTTCCTTCAGCCGCCTTCCTTTGCCGGCTTCGACGGCGGTGCGGGATCCCGTTATCAGGCGCGCCGCGAAATCAAGTCGCATTGGTACCCGACCTGGCTTGCGCAACTCGCGGCCTTAGTGCCGGATAGCAAGCTCATCGACGCGCCGCCGCACGGCACCGGGCTCGATGAGGTGCTGACCCAAGCAAAACATTACGACCTTGCGGTGCTGCACAGTTCGTCGCCGACCTTCGCGTCGGATATCAAGACTGCCAATGCGATGAAGGGCGCCAATCCCGGCCTCAAGCTGGGGCTGGTTGGCGCCAATATTGCGGTCGATCCGCGCGGTAATCTGGAAAAGGCGCCGGGGATCGACTTCGTCGCCGGCAAAGAATACGACTTCGCCATCAAGGAAGTGGCGGAAGGCAGGGACTACGCGGATGTGGCCGGCCTCTGCTATCGCGACCGCGACGGTAACATCCAACAAAATGCCGACCGGCCGGTGCTGGAGAGCATGGATGACCTGCCGTTCGTGACGCCGATCTACAAACGCGATCTCGACATCCAGCAATACTTCATCGGTTACCTGAAGCACCCTTATTTATCGTTCTATACCGGCCGCGGCTGCAAGTCCCGCTGCACTTTCTGCCTGTGGCCGCAGACCATCGGCGGGCATCGCTATCGCACCCGCAGCGTCGAGCATGTGGTGGAAGAAGTCGCCTGGGCGCAGAAGAACTTCCCGGAAGTGAAGGAAATCTTCTTCGACGATGACACTTTCACCGACGACGCCGGCCGCGCGCAAGCGATCGCCTGCGAACTGGGCAAGCTCGGGGTCACCTGGTCGTGCAATGCGAAGGCTAATGTCAGCCGCGAGGCTCTCAAGGTGATGCGGGATAACGGATTGCGCCTGCTGCTGGTCGGTTATGAGTCCGGCAACCAGCAGATCCTGCACAACATCAAAAAGGGCATGCGGGTCGAGGTAGCGCGACGCTTCACGAAAGATTGCCACGATCTCGGCATCAAGATTCACGGCACCTTCATTCTCGGCCTACCGGGCGAGACCAAAGAGACGATCCAGGAGACCATCCGGTTCGCACGTGAAATCAATCCGCACACGTTGCAGGTATCGCTGGCGGCGCCTTATCCCGGCACGTTCCTCTACAAGCAGGCGATGGAGAACGGCTGGCTCGACGAGAAGAACGCCGAGTTGGTCGACGAACACGGTGTTCAGCTCGCGCCGCTCGCTTACCCGCACCTCAGCCACTCGGAAATCTTCCATTCCGTCGAGGAATTCTACCGCGCTTTCTACTTCCGCGCGCCGAAAATCGCTTCGATCGTGCTCGAAATGGCGCAGAGCCGCGAGATGCTGAAGCGGCGGCTGCGGGAGGCGGTCGAGTTCTTCGCATTCCTGCGCGAGCGGCGGGAGGTAAGACTCTGAGCGGACTGGTCGTCACGGCCGACGATTTCGGCCTCGCGCCCGAGGTCAACAAAGCGGTCGAGCAGGCCCATCGTCATGGCATCTTGAGCGCCGCGAGCCTGATGGTGGCGGGGCCGGCAGCCGCGCAGGCAGTCATGCTCGCCCGAGCGACGCCGAGCTTGAGAGTCGGCCTCCATCTGGTGCTGGTTGAGGGAATACCTGCCTCGCCGCCCGAAGAGATTCCCGACCTGATCGACCGCGAGGGAATGCTTCGGACCGATATGGTCCGCCTTGCCCGAGATATCGCGCTGCGTCCGCGCGCACGCCGCCAATTGCGGCGCGAGATCACAGCTCAATTCGAGCTCTTTCGCAGAACCGGGCTGCCGCTCGATCATGTCAATGCGCATAAGCACTTCCACGTGCATCCGCTCATCGCCACCGACGTGCTGAAAATCGGACGTGAATACGGGATGAAAGCTTTGCGTGTGCCGTATGAGCCGGCGGCCGTCGTCTCTCGTGCGGAGAGTGCCGCCATCGAGGCATGGACTCACTCCCGTCATCCTGAGGTGCGAGCGAGCGCAGCAAGCGAGGCGGACGTCCTTCGAGGGCCGCGCGTCGCAGCCGGGTTTGCACAGGCTACGCCAGTGACGGCGCCCCCACCTCAGGATGACGATCAAAGTTCGTGCCCGCCGGTATTGCAGCCTCGCGAAAGACCTGATCCCCCTCACCTCAACCCTCTCCCCAAAGGGGAGAGGGAGCGCACAGAATTCGCAGCAGCCGCTTCAACCCACAGCCACTCCGCTCAAAAAATCATGTCGCCCTGGAACGCATTACTGCGCACGCGCGCGAGGCGCGCCGGCCTGACGACACCCGACGCCGTCTTCGGATTACGTTTTACCGGCGCGCTGACGGCGGGGCGGCTACGCGGAATATTGAATCATCTTCCCGACGGACTCATCGAAATCTATACACACCCCGCGAGCACCAACTCCTTCGCCGGTCACGTGCCCGGCTACCGCTATGCGGAAGAGTTGCAGGCGCTGACCGATCCGGAGGTGATCGAGGCATTGCGCCGCTCAGGACGGCGCCTTCGCGGTTATGCCGATACGTTTGCTACGCCGCTCGACGCGGCAGATAGCCTTTCTCTCCGAACCAGCGGATCGCGTCTCTGATTCCCTCGGCATAAGGCCGAGCCTTATAACCCAGTTCGCGCTCTGCCTTGGCGGCCGTGAAGAACATTCGGTTCTTCGACATGCGGAGGCCGTCGAGGGTCACAAAAGGCTCGCGACCGGTGCGGCGAGCCATCATCTCCGCCACGATCGCGATCGGCACGATGGCGCCGCGCGGGATTTTCACCTTCGGCGGCTTACGGCCCACCTCGCGCGCCACCGTTGCTAAGATCTCGGACAGTGATGCGTTCTGGCCTCCGAGGATATAGCGCTCGCCGATGCGGCCTTTCTCGAAGGCGAGCAGATGCCCTTCGGCGACATCGTCCACATGCGCCATGTTGAGCCCCGTATCGACGAAGGCCGGCATGCGGCCGGCTGCCGCTTCGACGATAATGCGCCCGGTCGGCGTCGGCTTCACGTCACAGGGGCCGATCGGTGTCGAGGGATTGACGATGATCGCCGGCAAACCTTCGCGCACCATCGTTTCGACCAGCCGCTCGGCTTTCACCTTGCTGCGCTTATAAGCGCCGATCGCCTGCGCTTCGTCGAGCGGCATGCTTTCGTCGGAAGGCGCGCCCTGCCGGCGGCACTTCAGTGTCGCGACGCTGCTTGTGTAAACGATACGCTCGACGCCTGCTTCGCGGGCGGCTTCCATCACGGTGCGGGTGGCGACGGTGTTGTTGCGGATAATCTCTTCCGGGTCGCGCGCCCACAGCCGGTAATCGGCGGCCACATGAAATAGATGCCGGACACCCCGCATCGCCTCGCGCACGGAAGCGGCGTCGCGCAAATCGCCTTGGACGAATTCAAGGCCGAGATCGGCGAGATGTGCGGTTGGACTTGCCTTGCGCACCAACGCGCGAACGGCAAATCCGCGCTCGACGAGCTTGCGCGCTACGGCCGATCCGACGAAGCCGCTGGCGCCGGTTACCAGGACAGTGTCGCAAACAGTCATATTTCGTGTCATTGAGTACGGCTGTAGCCCGCATGAGCGCAAGCGAAATGCGGGATGTTGGACCGAGCACGATCCCGGATTTCGCTTCGCTCATCCGGGCTATCGAGTGCTACACCAAATCGCGGCAAGCTGCATCCTAAGCCCGCGCCTGGATGGCGCACAGGCGGGTGCTGATGGCGTCAAGCACCATCTGGTGGGCCCGCTCCACAATGTCGTCGAACGAGGTCGTGCGCACGAACATCGCCCGCGCCCGCGCACTGATTTCGGTGCGGGTCGGCAGATGCGGCACATGCGCGCTGGCGAGAATATCGGCAGCCTGATGCTGCGCTGCGGCCAGCCGCTGTTGCAAGGCCGACAAGGAGGACCGTTCCAGGGCGGAGGCCACCGCGCCGGCGATGCGCTCGGAATTGAAGCTGGCCGCGAGTTGCTTGGCGGCGCGCTCGATCACGCGCGAGCCGAGCCGCTGCTCGTTGCGCAGAATAGCTTCCGAGGGCTTCTTCAAATCCCACACCAAGCCGACCCATGAGAGCGCGGTGAGAATGTAAAAGGTTGCGTCATACTCCCACCAGCGGAAGCCCTGCCGCACGCTGCTCTGGCAGGCATGATGGTTGTTATGCCAGCCCTCGCCCATCGTGAAGAAAGCGAGCACCCAATTGTTGCGCGAGTCGTCGCCGGTCACATAGCGCTTGCGGCCGTGCACGTGCGCCAGCGAATTGATGCAGAATGTGGCGTGGTACACCGCGACGGTGCTCCAGAAGAACCCGACGACAAGCCCCGGCCAGCCCGCAACCAGCCAGCAGATGACGGCAAGCACCAGCGCGGGAATTTTCTCGTAACGATGCAGCCATCTCAACTCGGGATAACGCGTGAGGTCCTCGACCTTGACAGGATCGAATTCGTCATGCCGGCGGGCGAAGATCCAGCCGAGATGGCTATAAACAAAACCGCGATGGCGGGGCGAATGGATGTCCTTTTCGGTGTCGGAATGCAGATGGTGGTGACGATGCTTGGCCGCCCACCACAGAACGCTCTTCTGGGTCGTGCTCTGCGCCAGCACCGCCAAAACGAATTGGAAGGCGCGGCTCGTCGAATAGGCCCGATGAGAAAAGTAGCGATGGTAGCCGGCGCCGATCGCGAAGATGCGAATCCAATAAAGCCCAACCCCTAAAACGACGGCTTGCCACGTCACGCCGGTCCAGATCGCGGCAAAACAGGCCAGGTGCACCAGCACGAACGGAATGGCCGACGGGTAGACAACATCGTCATCCTCAGGGAGGCGGGAGAGCGTACGGGAGGTGTGGGTGCTCATGAACGAGATAATTTAAAGTCGCGACATCGCGATATGCGCAGGTGAACCCATCGCTGAACTTGCCTGGAAAATGGGGCCGGAAAGCGCCGGTTCCACTCCCACGCGCGCATTCGGGCGAAAAAGTCGCGGAGCCTCGCGGCTCACGAATCTATTCGGCGGCGAGCCCCATAGCCGGACCAGCGGGCGGCCCAATAAGTTCCAAGAGATCGCTTTCGTCCAGCGTCTCCTTCTCGAGTAGCCGCTGAGCGCTGCGTTCCAGCACGTCCCGTTTTTTACGAAGAATATCCATGGCGCGGGACATTGCCTGGTCGACGAAGGCCCTCACCTCCTCGTCGATGGTCGCAGCCGTTTCTTCGCCGTAATCGTGCTCTCGCGGCGGTGGCGGCAGATCGGGACCGGTCAGGAAGTTGCGCGGATCGCGGTCATAGGCGATGCCGCCCAGCCGCTTCGACATGCCGTAGCGCGTCACCATGGAACGGGCGATGTCGGTCACCCGTCGGAGATCGTCGGCGGCACCGGTCGACAAGTGTCCAAAGACCGTCAATTCCGCCGCCCGGCCGCCGAGCAGGACGGCCATTTTGTTTTCGAGCTCTTCCCGCGTCATCAGGAAGCGGTCTTCGGTGGGCCGCTGAATGGTGTAACCGAGCGCACCGATACCACGCGGAATGATTGATACTTTGTGCGGCGTTTCGGTGCCCGGCAGGCTCACGCCCACCAGAGCATGGCCCATTTCATGATAAGCAACGATCTCGCGCTCGCGCGGATTGAGCAGGCGATTGCGCTTCTCGAGGCCTGCCACCATCCGCTCGACCCCATTGGTAAAGTCGTCCATGGTGACTTGGTCGGCGCCCCGGCGCGTGGCCAGGAGGGCCGCTTCATTGGCAAGGTTGGCTAAGTCGGCGCCGGTGAAACCCGGCGTGAGTGCCGCCACCTTATTTTCATCAACGTCGGGGGCGAGCCGCGTTTTCTTCAGATGGACCCGCAGGATCGCGGCCCGACCTCGCTTGTCGGGGCGGTCGACCAGCACCTGGCGGTCGAAGCGGCCGGCCCGCAGCAGGGCAGGGTCGAGGATCTCAGGGCGATTGGTGGCCGCGAGAATCACCAAGCCGCTACTGGAATCGAAACCGTCCATCTCGACCAGCAGTTGATTGAGCGTCTGCTCTTTTTCGTCATGTCCGCCGGCATAAGGCCCCATACCGCGAGCGCGACCGAGTGCGTCCAGTTCGTCGATGAAAATGATGGCCGGCGCCTTCTCCCGTGCCTGCTGGAACAGATCGCGCACCCGCGCCGCCCCGACACCAACGAACATCTCGACGAACTCGGAACCCGAGATGGAGAAGAACGGCACGGAGGCTTCGCCTGCGACCGCTTTGGCTAGCAGCGTCTTGCCGGTGCCCGGGGGCCCGATCAGCAGCACGCCCTTGGGCATCCGGCCGCCTAGCCGGCCGTACTGCTTCGGATTCTTGAGGAAGTCCACAATCTCCTGGAGTTCGTCCTTGCTCTCGTCGACGCCTGCAACGTCCCGGAAGCGAACTCCCGTATCGCGTTGCACATAAATCTTGGCCTTGCTCTTGCCGATCGACATCAGGCCGCCCGCGCCGCCACCCGTCAATCGACCGGCGAGCAACCGCCAAATCCCAAAAAACACGATGGCGGGTATCACCCACGAAAGGATCGTCGCAAGCCAATGACTGGGAACGCTTCCGGAGTAGGTGACGCCGTACTTGGCAAGATCGGCCGCGAACTGCGGATCAACCCGTGTGGTCACGAACTGCTTCTTCCCGTCCGGTAGCGCCTTCTTCAATGACCCTTGGATGTAGTGGTCCGAGACGCTCACCTGCGCGATGTTGCGCTCGTGGAGGAGCTGTTGGAACTGACTGTACGGAATAGTCGCGACCCGCTGATTCGTGGTGAACAAATATTGCGCGATCAGGAACGCGATGAGCGCCAGCACCCAGTAACCTATATGGAAGCCTGTCTGTTTGTTCATGACTCAACCGGACGCTGGCCACGGGCGCGCAGCCACTTGGGCAACGTGTGAGATGAAAAAAAGGTCGGAAGTTGCCGCTTTGCCGAAGTAGCGCCGCGCGGACACGCCGCGAACTCAGTCGCGGCGGCTCCCACCATGGTTTTCGATTCGCCGCTATCCAACCGGATCAGCGCGTCGGGACGGGAGCCGCCCGGAAGTGAGGCTCGAACTTATTCGGCAGGCATCATCACGCCGACAGGGGCGTGCGAGTGTCCCCGCCGCAGCAGGCGACGGTGCAGGCGTGCTACCAGGTTGATCAGGACACGCCGCAACCGTGACGGCGGCTCAAAGTGCGAGGCGAATTCTCGGTTGATCTGCAGCGGCTGCCAGTAGGAAGTCTGCCATTCGCGATAAGCACCGAAGAGCTCCTTTTCCTGCTCGGCTTTCACGGCCAGCATGGCGCAATTGCATTGCGCCCGTATCTGCACGCGCCCATCCCGGTCGAACAGGAAATCGTGCCGGCTGGGAATGTGGTGCAGCCAGCCATGATTGACTTCGAATTCTTCAGGCATCGTTCGCAATGCGACCGCCATAGGGCTGACATCGAGGTAAGACATTGGGGACTCCCTGTGTGTCGGATGTTTCTCCGGTCTCCAAGCCGTCGGCCCAGCCGGCGGCGATGGACGGGACGTTGCAACAACATCGACCTACCGCGCGGGTTCCTGTCGGCGCTTCATGAAAGAATCGGCCGGGCAGACGATCGCCGGGCTCAGGTGGACAAGGGCACGATCGCGATGATGCGCCGGGTCTGCCCCTCCACGATGACGAATTCGTTCGGGACAATGAAATACTGATCGGCTTTATACGAGGGCAGCTGCAGCGCGAGTTGGTCGGGAATATTGTATAACGCCATGCCGGTCGGCACCGCGCTACCGATTGCGATCGAGAAGTCGACGCTGTTCACCTTCTGCTGCGAATGCTTCGCTAGGTAGTCCTCGATTGCTTTGACCTGTTGCGGCCGCAGGCCGGTGGTGTTTTTTGCGGTGCCCTGAATAGCCTCGGCACGACCGACGCTTTCCGGCGAGGCATTGGCGCCCGCGTGCGGCGGCGGCTCGGTGGTCTTGCCGGCGACGCTGACGCCCTTCTTCTGGCTAGCCAGTTGCCCGGTGTTTTCGGCCTGCGGATGAGTGTTCTCGATGCTATTGAGCCACGGCCCGACCGTGAAGCCAATGGCAATCACGACGGCCGCGATGATGCCCCAGATGAACAGCCGGCGGGTACCTCGCTGCTCTTCCCGCCGCGGGAGGTTCTTTACCATGGCGCCTTAGCCCTTCTTTCTTCCTCCCCCCTTGCGACGCCGCGGTTTAGTGCTTCGACGCGTGCTTCGGCTTGCCCTTTCGCTTGGTCGACGCCATGCGGTGGAGTTCGCCCTCGCTCATGGATTTGTACATGGACTGCGAGGCGCCCTTCAACGAACTCAGCTTGCGGTCGCCACGCTTGGCCGACAGCGCTGCACCGGCTGCCTGTTGCTGGGCTTTTGATTTCGCGGGCATGGGCGGCTCTCTTCCGGATTGTGCTGATCTGTCCGGCTAACCGCCGGGCGGATGGAAGGTTCAGAAGCCATTCCGTCGTGCGTCTTGAAATTGCCGTTCCAAGCGCGTTCCATGTCAGGAACCCGACCATCGGCCCTAGGATCGCGATTGCTCGGCAAACCCTGGATCCCGCATCACAACAGCGGGGCGTTTCACCGCAACTCAGGCGGCAGAGCGATGTGGCGCTTTGTCATTGGCGTGATCGTGGTCCTCGCCGTGGCCTTTGGCGGCTTTTACGCTTGGGCTTGGCACGGTGAAATCGCACCGATCGGCCGGCCTGCTGTGACCGCGTTCGATCCCGCGGTTATCGCGCAAGGCGCCAAGCTCGCCGCGATCGGAAACTGCGCCGTCTGTCATACCACCGCGGGCGGGCGGCCCTATGCGGGCGGCTTTCCGGTCGAGACCCCGTTCGGCACCGTCTACGGCACCAATATCACCCCGGATACCAAAACAGGCATCGGCAATTGGTCAGAGGCCGCGTTTCGCCGTGCGTTGCGCGAAGGCGTAAACCGCCAGGGCGATCACCTCTATCCCGCTTTCCCTTACGATCATTTCACCAAGGCGACGAACAACGACATCGCCGCCCTTTATGCTTTCCTGATGACACGAACGCCGGTCGATCAACGGAATCGTCCGCCCGACATCGTCTTTCCGCTGAATTGGCGGTTGTTCGCCGCGGCCTGGAAGCTGCTCTTCCTCGAGGAAGGCGAGTACCGGCCGGACCCGGCCCAAGATGAGCAATGGAATCGCGGCGCTTACCTGGTCGCCGGGCTCGGCCACTGCGGCGCCTGCCACACGCCGCGCAATTTCCTTGGCGCGGAGCAAGACGACAAGGCATTGAGCGGCGGTGAGGGTGAGGGCTGGCACGCACCGGCGCTAAACGCCGCCTCGCCCGCGCCGGTGCCCTGGAGCGCCGACCAGTTTTACGCCTATTTGCGGCACGGTTTCGCCCGGGAGCACGGCCATGTGGCCGGTCCCATGCAGCCGGTGGTGCGGGACCTGCAAAGAGCCGACGACGCCGACGTCCATGCCATCGCCGCATATCTTGTGTCCCTAAACAAGCTCGAGGCCGCCGAGCGGCAGCAGCGAAGCAAAGCCGCCCTGGAATTTGCCGATAGCCGCGCGCTCAAAGCGCCGGGCGCATCGGCAAACGGTCCGGCCCCGGGAGCCGAAAGCGGCGAAGCACGAGCCGGCCCGGTCGGCTACGCCATCGGCGGGAGCCAAATTTTTGCCGGCGCCTGCGCTACCTGCCACCATCAGGGCGGTGGGCTGCCGTTGTCCCGCCCGGTCGAACTCGGCCTCAGCACTGCGGTCAACAACCCGGGCCCCCGGAACCTGCTCCACATTATCCTCAACGGCATTCATCCGCCGCTCGGAGAGCGGGGCGCCATCATGCCCGGCTTTTCCGGTGCGCTGACGGACCAACAGATTGTCGCCGTCGTTAGCTACGTGCGTGCGCACTTCAGCCAAAGGCCGCCTTGGACCGATATCGCTTCAGTGCTCAAGTCCATCCGGCAAAATGCCCAGGCGAGAACGGAGAAGCCATGACCGTCCTCCATGTCAACGGGAAGCCGCAGCAAGTCGACGCCGATCCCGAAACGCCGCTGCTCTATGTTTTGCGCGACCACCTCAAGCTCAATGCCGCGAAGTTCGGCTGCGGGCTCGGCCAGTGCGGGGCATGCACCGTGCTTGTCGATCACGAACCGGTATTCTCATGTTTGTTGCCGATCTCCGTCCTCGACGGCCGTTATATCCGCACCGTTGAGGGCCTGGGCACCGCCGATAGGCCCGGTCCGGTGCAGCGGGCCTTCATCGACGAACAAGCTGCACAGTGCGGCTATTGCATCCCAGGAATGATGATGCGGGCGCAAGGCTTGCTCGAGCACAACGCCTCGCCAACGGATGCGGAAATCCGCAACTATATGGCGCCCAATCTTTGCCGATGCGGCACGCAGATGCGCATTTTGCGGGCGGTGCGCCGGGCAGCTAAGGCAATGTCTGCGACCAACGAGATCACGCGGAGAGCGAAGGCATGAACGCCCTCACCACCGCCTGCCCCACCCGGCGCCGCCTGCTGGCGACCGGCGGCGCCGTTGTCGTCAGCTTTGCGCTCCTGCCGCGGCTGGCGCTGGCGCAAGCCGGGCACGTCGCACAATTGCCGGGCAGCTTGCGCAAAGCGCCGATGCTTGATTCCTGGATCGCTCTGGACGCGAGCGGCCGTGTGACCGTGTTCACCGGCAAAGCCGAGCTGGGCCAAGGCATCATGACAGCGCTCATCCAATGTGCAGCCGAAGAGCTGGATATCGACCCGGCTGTGGTCACGCTGATCACGGCTGACACCGAGCGCACGCCGAACGAAGGTTATACCGCCGGCAGCCATTCGATGCAGGACAGCGGCACCGCCATTCTCAACGCGGCGGCGCAAGTGCGTGCGATGCTGGTGGGCATCGCCGCGCAGCGGCTCAAGCTTTCCGCCAGCCGGCTCAAGGCGAAAGGCGGGTCTGTCATTGCCGATGATGGACGTAGCATTGCCTATAAAGACCTGGTCAACGGCTTGAACCTGCATCAGCCGGCGCTGCCGGCCTCGTCCCTGAAAAATCCGAAAGACTTCATCATCATCGGCAAGTCGATGCCGCGCATCGACATTCCGCCCAAGCTCACCGGCGCGCCGGCCTACGTGCAGGACCTGCGGCCGGACGGCATGCTGCACGCCCGCGTCGTGCGGCCGCCCGGCTACCATGCACGGCTCAAGAAACTGGACACCGGCGCGGTGGATAACATGCCGGGAGTGGTGAAGGTCGTGCGCGACGGCAGCTTCCTTGCAGTCGTTGCGGAGGGCGAATTCCAGGCCATTCGGGCGATGAACGCGCTTTCGCAAGCCGCGGAGTGGGAATGGACCGGAACGCTGCCGAAGCAGTCGGAGCTTCACGAAGTGCTCGAGTCTCTGCCCAGCCAAGAGATCGCCGTGCTCGACAAAGGCGGCGGCTCGAACAGCAACGCCCATTCACTGGAGGCGACGTATCGCCGGCCGTACGAAATGCACGCTTCGATCGGCCCATCTTGCGCGGTCGCCAAATTCGAAAACGGCAAGCTCACCGTCTGGACTCACACGCAAGGTGTCTATCCGTTACGCAACACGCTCGCCAACATGCTGCACATGCAGCCGGAGCAGGTTCATTGTATCCAGGTGCAAGGCTCCGGCTGCTACGGCCACAACGCTGCGGACGATGCGGCAGCGGACGCCGCGCTGATCGCGCGCGCGATGCCCGGCAAACCGATCCGCGTGCAATGGATGCGCGAGCAGGAGCACGGCTGGGAGCCGTTCGGGCCGGCAATGTCGTCTCGCATCGCCGCTTCGCTCGACGGCAAAGGCAAGATCGCCTCGTGGCGATACGAAGTCTGGAGCAACACCCACTCCACGCGGCCCGGCGGCCCCGCCGGCAATCTGCTTGCCGCCCGGTATCTCGCACAGCCCTTCCCGCAGCCGGCGGTCAAGCCGATCCCGATGCCTGACGGCGGCGGCGACCGCAATTCGATTCCGCTCTACACGATACCGGAAGCGCACGTTCTCTATCATTTCATCCCGGAGATGCCGATCCGCGTCTCGGCGTTGCGATCGCTCGGCGCCTACCACAACGTCTTCACCATCGAGAGCTTCATGGACGAACTGGCCGCGGCCGCCAAAGCCGACCCGGTCGATTTCCGCCTGCGCCACCTCGACGACCCGCGCGCGCGCGACGTCGTCACCAAGGCCGCCAAGGAATTCGGTTGGAAGCCGAACGAGAAGCTCCCGCAAAACCGTGGCCGCGGCTTCGGCTTCGCCCGTTACAAGAACTCGGCCGCTTACTGCGCGGTGGCGCTCGACCTCGAAGTCGAGCGTGAGACCGGCGAGGTCCGCCTCGGCCGCGTGGTGGCGGCCGTCGACAGCGGCCAGGCGGTCAATCCCGATGGCATTCGCAACCAGATTGAAGGCGCTATCGTGCAGTCGGCGAGTTGGACGCTCTATGAAGAAGTCACCTTCGACCGCCAGACCATCACCAGCCTCGACTGGTCGAGCTTTCCGATGATCCGCTTTCCGGCATTGCCGGAAAGCGTGACCGTGCATGTGATCGATCGTCCGGGCGAGAAATTCCTCGGCACCGGCGAAGCCGGTCAGGGCCCCGCCGCCGCGGCCATCGCAAATGCGGTGGCCAACGCCACGGGAAAACGCATTCGCGACCTGCCGCTCACCGCTGCGCGGATCAAAGCCGCGATTGGGGTGTAGAAGCGCACCGCAAGGCCTATTACGCAGGTAATTCAGTTAGAGGGGCGATGGCGGCGCTTCAATCGTCCAGGCGATCCAACGGGACCATCACCTTTATCTTGAGACCACTGGGTTGCCAGTTGTACTCGATCTTGCCTCTGAGCTGACCAGTAATGCTGCGCTCGGCGAGGACGCTGCCAAATCCCTGAGCTTTCGGTGGGGCCACAATCAGGGGGCCTCCTGTCTCCTCCCACTCGAGGCAGAGATCATCGCCCTGCGCTTCCCACCTCACACGGATCGTGCCGCAAGCTTTCGAGAGTGCTCCATATTTGACTGCATTCGTCGCGCTCTCATGCAGCGCCAAGGCAAGGCTCGTCACGGCCTTCGCGCCGACCGGCACGTCGGGCCCGCTGATAGTGATGCGTTCGCGAGAAGTGCCATCCTGATACGGCTGCAAAATCGTTCGGACGAGCGCGGCAATCGCCGTGCGCTCGTTGTGCGCCGCTCCGCTTTCCATCATCTCCGGACGGACAAGCTCCTTGGCACGCAACAGGGCGTTCAGCCGGCCACTAAGGGAGTGGGCCATCTCCTGCGGCGTTCGAGCCGAGCGCGCGCTCAGACCGACCATTCCATGGATGACGGCGAATATGTTCTTCACCCGGTGATTCATCTCCCGGAGAAGCAGCCGTTGACGCTCTTGCGCCTCCTTCCGGTCGGTGATGTCAACCGCTACGCCGGGCATTCGCCATGGTTTGCCGGATTCGTCGTACAGACACTGGCCATGCACTTCGAGCCACCGGACCGTGCCATCCTTAGACAACACGCGGTATTCCAGGACACATTTCTCTCCAGTCACGACTGCTTGCTGGATGGCCTTGCTGACCCGCTCCACGTCATCCGGGTGAATACCTGCGAGATACTCAGCGAGGGGGAGTCCACTCTCTCCTTTGCCGGGCTCAACCGAAAACATCGTCGCAAAGCGAGAATCCGAATAGACCATACCCGACCGAAAGTCGGTATCAAACGTTCCGATTATGCCGGCGGCCTCCAGAGCGTAGGTGAGGCGCTCCTCTGCCCTCGCCAGCGCCCGTTCCGTTCGCACCCGACCGGTGGTCTCCACGACAACAGCGAACACGCCCGCGGGACGACCACTCTCGTCCAGCACGGGGCTGTAATCTAGGTTCATCCAGACCTGCTCAGGAATCCCCTTACGGTACAGGGTCAGTTCTTTGTCGCGGTACGAGAGCGTACCCCCGCTTAAGCCTACCTTCATCACGTTGTCGTTGAAGTCAGCGACTTCGGGCCAGCCCTCCCGTACTTTCGAGCCGAACAGGTGAGGATGGCGTCCTTCTGCAAAGCCGGAATAGGCATCGTTATAGATCATGATCCCGTCCGGCCCCCAAAGGAGGACAATGGGAACCGGCGAACGTAATAAGATGCCGACCGCGGTCTTGAGACTCTGCGGCCACTCCGAGACCGGCCCAAGGCCGCTCTTCGACCAATCGAGTGTACGGATGAGCTTACCCATCTCTCCGCCGCCGGACAGGAAGTCGCAGGCGTTCTGGTGATGGTGCTCACCGACGCTGTCTCCCGTGGAGATGGTCAAAGGTTTGGAGGGGTTTGAGCCCAGCATTCAACGCAACGGAACTGGCACGCGCATTATGGATTTCCCAATTGGAACCTTAGCCTACTCCAATTAGACGACAAGTTGTTTGATCATTTGATAGGTTGTGGGACCAGCGCGCTATGGGAGAAAAGTCCGTGGAGGATGCGCATCAAATTCTGGCCCGCAGCCTGAAGGCGCACTCGCGGCTCGGCCGGGAGGACATCGCGGAGCTTTCCACGCTAAGGTGCGATGTCCGGCAGTTTGAGCCGGGTGTGGACTTCATCCATCAGGGAGACCGTCCGAATGTCTCGGTCGTTGTGGTAGCGGGGATGGTCGGGCGCTATCACCTGCTCGCCGATGGGCGACGGCAATATCTCTCGTTCCACATGGCAGGCGACTTGCCGGACGCTCAAACGCTGTTCATCGAGGAGATGGACCACGGCCTCTCCAGTATCGGCCCGGCGACGATTGCGTTCATACCGCATGCGGCGTTGATCAGATCGTTCAGCCGCCGACCGGTCTTTGGCTTCGCCATCTGGCGAGCAACCCTGCTCGATGCTGCCATCTTCCGCGAGGCAATCACGAACATCGGCGCACGCACCATGGTCGCGCGCATGGCCCATCTGTTCTGCGAGTTATTCTACCGGGCACGCGAGGCTCGCTTATGCAATGGAGACGAATTGGACTTGCCGATCAGCCGGACACAATTGGGTGAGGCGCTCGGCATGGCGATCGCCACGGTTCATCGCACGCTTCGGCACCTGGAAGGGTCGAAGGCAATGGAGTTTCGGGTCGGCAAACTAACGGTGAGGAATTGGAGACGTCTGGTTGAAATCGGCGAATTCAACCCACGCTATCTTCACGTCAAGAACCAGGCCGCGCTCAGGACCGCGTGAGGGGGCGCGCTCGGACTTGCTAACTGGGAGACCGGGGCCCCTCGGGACATGCGACCCCCTACCCAACGACTTGCGGCAGGGGTAGCGGCCTTTCCTCGTCTAACCTATATCGTCCCTCGCCTTGGCCGCCCGATTTTCCTATGTCATCGATCATCTCCATTCAGAACCTGTCGAAGACCTATGCGACGGGTTTCAAAGCGCTGAAGACGATCAATCTCGCCATCGAAAACGGCGAGATATTCGCCTTGCTCGGGCCCAACGGCGCCGGCAAAACGACCTTGATCGGCATCGTCTGCGGGATCGTCAAGCCCACGACAGGTTCTGTCACGGTCGCGGGCCACGACATCGTCAAGGATTACCGCATCACCCGCGCGCTGATCGGTCTCGTGCCGCAGGAGTTGACGACCGATGCCTTCGAAAGCGTATGGAACACCGTAAGCTTCAGCCGAGGACTCTTCGGCAAGCCCTCCAATCCGGCGCACATCGAATGGGTGCTCAAGTCCTTGTCCCTGTGGGACAAGAAAGACAGCAAGATTATTACCTTGTCCGGCGGCATGAAGCGCCGCGTGATGATCGCCAAGGCACTCGCCCACGAGCCGCGCATTCTTTTCCTCGACGAGCCGACAGCCGGCGTCGATGTCGAGCTGCGCAAGGACATGTGGGAGGTGGTGCGCAACCTGCGCTCGAGCGGCGTCACCATCATTTTGACAACGCATTACATCGAGGAAGCCGAGGAGATGGCCGACCGTGTCGGCGTCATCAACCGCGGCGAGATTATCCTGGTCGAGAACAAGGCCGAACTGATGCGTAAGCTCGGACGCAAGCAACTAATCCTGCATTTGCAGAATCCGCTTCGATCGCTGCCGCCTGAGCTCGCAGGATACAACCTGACGCTGGCCGATGGCGGCAACGAGTTGGTGTTCACGTACGATACGCAGGTCGAGCGCACCGGCATCACGGCGCTGCTCAACGAGCTCAACCGCGCCGGCATCCGCTTCCGCGACTTGCAGACGACGCAGAGCTCGCTTGAGGAAATTTTTGTCGGATTGGTGAGTGAAAAGACGTAATGCTGTCGGCCGACCATCCCCGTCATCCTGAGGTGCGAGCGCGCTCCTTCGCGCGCGAGCCTCGAAGGATGATCGGCTTGGGCCGTCGCCCTTCGAGGCTCGGCGCGTTCCGCGCCGAGCACCTCAGGGTGACGGATTCGAGTGCCGCCTTTTGGTGGCCACCTCAGGGTGACGGCAAGAGAATAGAAAGAGTCGCGACACGATGAACTGGCGGGCGGCGCAGGCGATCTACAGTTCGGAGATGGCGCGCACGCGGCGCACCATCTGGCAAAGCATCGTGTCGCCGGTGCTTTCCACCTCGCTTTATTTCGTCGTGTTCGGCGCCGCCATCGGCTCGCGCATCAGCCATATCGACGGCGTGAGCTACGGCGCCTTCATCGTTCCCGGCCTCATCATGCTCACGCTATTGACCCAGAGCACGATGAACGCAAGCTTCGGCATTTATTTTCCGAAGTTCACCGGCACGATCTACGAAATCCTTTCGGCGCCGGTATCTTCCTTCGAGATCGTGCTCGGCTATGTCGGCGCAGCGGCGAGCAAGTCGATTATTCTCGGGGTGATCATTCTCGCCACCTCCTGGTTGTTCGTGCCGTTACGCATCGCTCACCCGTTCTGGATGGTGGCGTTTCTCGTGCTGACCGCCGTGACCTTCAGCCTCTTGGGCTTCATCATCGGTATCTGGGCCGACGGATTCGAGCGGCTACAGGTGGTGCCCTTATTGGTAATCACGCCGCTGACCTTCCTCGGCGGCACGTTCTACTCCATCCACGTCCTGCCGCCGCTCTGGCAAAAAATCACGCTCGCCAACCCGGTCGTCTATCTGATCAGCGGCTTCCGCTGGAGCTTTTTCGAGGTGGCTGACGTGACCCCGGCCATCAGCATCGCCATGACGCTTGTGTTCCTCGCCGTTTGCCTCGCCGTGGTGGCCTGGATATTCCGGACCGGCTATCGGCTGAAGAACTGAATCGCGATGCGCTGCCATGAGCACAATGCAATTGCGCTCGCGCCCGTCCTTGGCCATATAGGCGCCATCGTCCCGAACCGCTGAGCGCCAGCTTCAGCTCCCGTCACCTGGAGAATAGATGAGCAGTTTCACGACCCCCGACCACCAGCAACGTCAGAACGAGGCCGCAGCCGCCAAGAAGGCGCTGCTGGAGAGATTCCGCGCAGCGGCCGAGGATCCCGCCCTCGCAGAACGCAAAGCCGCCCGGGAAGCGATCGCAGCCGCACGCGCCAAGCGGCAAGCGGAACGCGAGGCTCAGCGTGAAGCCGCCAGGCTCGCCCGCGAGGCCGAGCTTGCGGCGGAGGCGGCGCGTGAGGCCGAGCGCATTGCGCGCGAGAAGCGTGAAGCCGAAGAATTGGCCGCAATGATCGCAGCTGAAGAAGCCGAGAAAGCCGCCAAGCTCGCCGCCGAGCAGAAGGCAGCCCGCGACGCCCGCTACGCCGCGCGCAAGGCCGCAAAGAAGCTGCGGCGGCGCGGGTACTGAACCTCCCATGCCCAACGGTCGATCGAAACCACGGCCGGGCTTGTCCCGCCTGCGCGCCGAAGCGGTTTTCATGCGGTTGCGCCAGTAAACCCTTCGGCGGGCGAATGCCCGGCCATTTACGTCTTGTTCCAACCTGCAGAAACGTTGACCGTCATCCTGAGTTGGCCACCGTCAACGATCCCGCCGCGGATGAAACCTTTCTCCGTCATCCTGAGGAGCGAGCGCGCTCCGTAGCGCGCGAGCCTCGAAGGATGACAGGCCCAGGCCGTCGCCCACCAATCTCGGGTTTACCCGAGATTGGATTCTAAATGCGCAAGTCGGCAACAGCCGACTTGCGGTGGCTCGGCGCGTTCCGCGCCGAGCACCTCAGGGTGACGGGAATGAGACAGTGCTTGTGCAGACTAGTCTTATGCACGCGAGAAGCGCAGGCCAGACGAGACATCTGGCGGCGGAATAATCTCGCCTTTCCTGATGTCTAGTGGCGCAGCCATGGAGGCTTTCAATACCGCCGCCCGGGTGTTAGCGTCGGTTCGCGATCCTCGGTCGTGGATCCCTAATTCAATCAAAATAAAGACCGCAAAGGAGGAATTCGATGCACAAAAGGACTTTTCTGGCAAAAGTGCTGCTGCCGGCGGCGGCCGTGTTTCTTATGGTCTCGGGGAATGCCTTTGCGGCCGGTTATCCGGACCGGCCGATCAAGGTGATCGTGCCATGGGCGGCAGGCGGCGATACCGATGTCATTTATCGCGCCTTCGCTCCCCTCCTGCAGAAGGAACTGGGTCAGCCGGTCATCATCGCCAACGTGAAGGGCGCTTCCGGCACGGTCGGCGAGCGCCAGGCCGCCGGCGCCGACCCGGATGGCTACACCATCTTTGCGCCGCACGATTACGTTCATTCGGTCTATTATGCCGGGCTGACGGACATCAAATTCAGCAAGGCCTTCGATCCTATTTGCCTCGTTTCCTCGACTCCCTCGGTGGTGACGGCGTCGGCCAAGACGCCTTACAAGACCTTCAAGGACATGGTCGCCTTCGCCAAGAAGAACCCGGGCAAGATCAAAATCGGCGCCTCGCTCGGCTCCACCAGCCAATACTCTATGGCGCTGATGGCGAAGGCTGCCGGGATCAAAGTTACTTACGTGCCATACGACGGCACGGCGCCACGCATGAACGCGCTACTCGGCGGGCATATCGATCTCGCCGACTCGAACCTGACGCAAAAGGGCAAGGTCGACGCGGGGCTGCTCAAGTTTCTCGCCATCATGACCGAGAAGCGCAGCCCGGAACTGCCGAACGTACCCACGCTGAAAGAACTCGGCTATGACGTCGAATACGCTGTCAATCGCGGCCTCGCAGTCCCGAAAGGCACGCCGGCGGACGTCAAGACCAAGCTCGAAAAGGCATGCGGCGCGGCGGCAAAGGACCCGGGTTTTGCCAAAGCCATGGCGAAGGTCGGCACCGAAGTGCATTACCTCGACGCCAAACAATATGCCGCCTTTCTGAAGAAGGACGACAAGATCACCAAGGAATTGACCAAGGACCTTGGCCTTCTGAAACGCGAAGAATGATGCTCGCATGACGCTTGGGCGTGACGGGATCGCGGGGCTTGTTTGCCTCGCGATCAGCATATGGCTACTGGTTCTGACCTTGAGCTTGCCGCCGGCGGTCATGGTGCCGATCGGGCCGGCTTTCTACCCTCGGATCGTGCTCGGGCTGATGGCGCTCTTTAGCGTCATATTGATCGCCAACGACGTGTTGGCTGCGCTCCGGCGCCGTGCCGTAGCACCCGAACTCCCTCCGGCAGCGCAGGCGCGGGCTGCCGTGGCCGCACCCACCGCCGAGGCGGCGGCAGCCGCGGAGTCGTCGCCGAACGGCGTGCAGGCCGGTCATAAACCGAATTATCCGCTCGTCCTTGCTACTTTCGTTCTCTTCGGCATCTACGTCCTGATCCTGCCGTATCTCGGTTTTCGTATCTCAACGTTCCTATTCGTCTTCGTTCTGCAACCTACCTTGGAATGGCCCCGGTCCTGGCAACGGTGGCTGCTCGTGGCGGCGATCGCGCTCGCAACCACGATCGCCTGCGTCTTTGCGTTCGAAGACTACCTGTCCGTGCTGCTGCCGCGCGGCACCCTGACCGGGATGTGAACGCGTTATGGCGAAACAATCGTCGACGACGTTTACACCGTTCCTTTCGGTTGTCGTCACCGGGCTTGTCCCGCCTGCGGGCCGAAGCCGCGTGCATGTGATTATGCAAGCGAGCCCTTCGGCGGGCGAAGGCCCGGTGATCCCGCTTAGGTGGACAGTGCGGTGCGTCCCTAAGCGAGATGGCCGGGTCAAGCCCGGCCATGACGAACAGAGAAGCAGCAACGGGAGCGGGCGGTGAACCACTACGAACTGCTGCTCGCCCACATCGGCACCATACTGCAATTGCAGTATTTCATACCGCTGCTCATCGGGACCATCGCGGGCGTAATCGGCGGCGCACTGCCGGGCGTCACGATCACCATGACCGTCATCATGGTGCTGCCGTTCACGTTCGGCCTCGATCCGCTGCAAGGATTGGCGGCGATGACCGGCGTTTACGTCGGCGGCTCGGCCGGCGGATCGATCACGGCGAGTCTGTTAGGCATTCCCGGCACGCCGTCGGCGGTGGCCACGACCTTCGACGGTTTCCCGATGACGAAAAACGGCGAGCCCGGCCGCGCCGTCTGGGTCGGCGTCTTTTCCGCGTTGCTCGGCGGCATCTTGGGCGGCTTCTTCCTGATCGAGTTGACCGGGCCGTTCGCATCGCTGGCCCTGGTATTCGGGCCCTGGGAATTCTTCTCGCTGTTCATCTTCGCGCTCTCGATGGTCGCCGGGCTGGTCGGCAAGTCGGTGGTCAAAGGGCTGTTGTCGGGCGCCATCGGGTTGGTTGTCACCGTCATAGGTCCGGACCCGATCCTCGGCACCCAGCGCCTGACGATGGGCTTCCATTTCCTAGAGGGTGGGCTGCCGTTCCTGCCGGTGCTCATCGGCGTTTTCGCCTTCGCTCAACTGATGCCCGACGTGGAGCAGATCAGGCCCTTCGGCAGCTCCCAAGCCGCTGCGCCGCGGCATATGAACCTCAAGGTATCGTTCGCGTCGGCGCTATGGGAAATCCTAAGCAGGCCGTTCCTGCTCATCTGGTCGACCTTGGTCGGCGTGCTGATCGGTGTCTTGCCGGCGATCGGCGGCAGCGCCGCCAATATCATGGCCTACGACCAGGCCAAGAAGTTCTCCAAACGGCCGGAAAAGTTCGGCACTGGGATTCCCGAAGGCATTATCGCCTCGGAGTCGTCGAATAACGCCAACGTCGCCGGTTCGTTGATGATGATCATGGCGTTCGGCATTCCCGGCGATGCAGTCACTGCGGTGATGATGGGCGCACTCACGATCCACGGCATTCAGCCCGGACCGCTCTTCATCTCGCAACATCCCAAGGTCGCCTACGGTATCTATGCCGCTTACATCGTCGCGCTGCCGCTGATGGTCGCGGTTATCTGGGTCGGTGCGCGCGCCTGGCTGCGCATTATTATGATGCCGAAGTCGATCCTCATCCCGATCGTGCTGGTGCTGTGCGTGATCGGCGCCTACGCGCTCTCCAACACGATGAACGACGTCTACGTGCTGGGGATATTCTGCGTGATCGGCTATGCCATGGTGAAGGCGCGCATTCCGCTCGCGCCGCTCATCCTCGGCGTGGTCTTGGGCGATCAGATCGAGGCCAACTTGATCCGCGCCGTGTCCACCAATCCGGACCCGTGGCTGTTCCTGACGCGCCCCATCTCCGGCGGACTGATCGCCGCCTCGGTAGCGTCGGTCCTCTTCGCGCTGTGGCAGCACAACCGCGAGGCCAAACGCGCCGGCGCCGCCGCCGGGGAAGAGGAGATGGATACGGACTTTTGACAGCGGCGCTGCGCCGCCCTTTGACTCTCGGCCGTCATGCGCGGGCTTGGACCCGCGCATCTATGAGGAGAGGCCACTCAGGAGCGGCTTACGTTCGTCTACCTTTGCGGCACAGCCTCATAGATTGCGGGATCAGGCCCGGCAAAGACGCGGAGAGGTCATTGGCGCTTACCCCGCCAGCGCGTGCAGGATGCGCGCCCAGGAGCGGATGCCTTTGTGGAAACAGTTGAGGTCGTACTTCTCGTTGGGCGAGTGCACCCGGTCGTCGTCGAGCGCGAAGCCGACGAGCAACGAATCCATTCCCAACACCGTCTTGAAATCCGCCACGATGGGAATGGAGCCGCCCGCGCCTACCGTTACTGCCTTGCGGCCCCATTCATCCGCCAACGCCGCGCGCGCTTTGGTCAACGCCGGGTTATCAAATGAAAGTTGGATCGGCGGCGCCAAGCCGAAGTTGCCGAATTCGACCTTGCAGTCCTCCGGAACGCGCTCGCGCACGAAAGCGCGAAAAGCGTCGCGCACCCTCTGCGGGTCCTGCTCACCGACCAAGCGGAACGAGACCTTCGCCTTCGCTTCGCCCGCGATGACCGTCTTGGCGCCCTCGCCCGTGTAGCCACCGACGAGGCCGTTCACCTCCGCGGTCGGACGGGTGGTGATCATCTCGATCAGCATGCGGCCCTTTTCGCCGGCCGGCTGCTTTAGCCCTATCGGACCGAGGAATTGCTCCGCCGTGAGGTTGAGCCCCTCGAGATCGGCCTTAATGTCGGTCGGCAGATCTTTCACGCCGTCATAGAAGCCGGGAATAGTGACGCGGCCGTCCTGGTCGTGCAGGTCGGCGAGAATGCGCGAAAGCACATGCAGCGGGTTACGAGCAGCACCGCCGAACATACCTGAATGCAAATCGCGATCCGCGCAGACGACCTTCACCTCTTCGTACACGAGGCCACGCAGCGAGGTGGTGATCGCAGGCGTCTGCCGGTCCCACATGGCGGTATCGCAGACCAGCGCCAGATCGAGCTTGAACTCGTCCGCGTTCTTTCGGACAAAGTCAAAAAGGTTACGCGAGCCGCACTCCTCCTCGCCTTCAATCATGGTGGTGATCGGAAGCGGCAGCTTGCCGGTCACCGCACGATAGGCACGGCAAGCCTCGATAAACGTCATGGCTTGCCCTTTATCATCGCAGGCGCCCCGCGCCACGATGATCTTGCGGCCGTCCGATAGCGTCTCGATGCGCGGCTCGAACGGCGGAGCTTTCCATAAGTCGAGCGGATCGACGGGCTGCACGTCGTAATGGCCGTAGAAGAGCACCCGCCGTCCGTTAGCGCCGTTCGATTTCGCTACCACCACCGGATGGCCGGCTGTCGGCCGCACACTCGCGTCGAAACCGATGGATGTGAGGTCCGCCGCAACGTGATCGGCCGCCGCCCGGCATTGCTGCGCGTAGGCGGGATCGGTCGAAACCGAGGCGATGCGCAGCAGCGCGAATAACCTCTCGACACTTCGGTCGATATCCTGATCGATGCGGGCCAAAACCGCGTCGAGTATGCTCATGATGGGCTCCGCTTTTCTCCGCTCTCCGGGACCCTAGCAACGACTAGCCGCCCTGTCATTGCTTGTGCGGCAAGAAATACCACAGGTGCTTCGTTGTCGAGGCATCGATGCGCAGGCGGCTGCGCGCACCAGCCTCGACGCGCGATGCGCATGTTTTTTCGCCGCCGTGGTTTTAGGGACACAATATTTGACGCGCGATAGCGCCGATCAAGCGAGCGGGCATGACGAAGCGAACCATGCTGCTTGTCATTGTCGATGGCCAAGTCCAAAATACACCAACCCGCCGGCAGTGCGGGACGCGAGGGGGAGCTGTCATGGACGAACTGATCGCCCGTATCGTCGCCAACGTCGGCGTCGATCGGAACGCCGCGGAAAAAGCCGTCGGCATTATCTTCGAATTCCTGCTCAAGGAAGGTCCCGCGGACAAAGTTCAGGCGCTGATCGGCCGGCTTCCCGGTGCGGAAGGGTTGATGGAAGCGCAAGAGGGCATCGACTCGAGCGGCGGCGGCATGTTCGCCATGGGCGGACTCATGGGCGCCGGCACCAAGATGATGGCGGCCGGCCTCACCATGGGACAGGTGCAAGGCGTCACCCGCGAAGTCATTGCTTATGCCCGCGAAGTCGCCGGTGAAGACGCGGTCGGCGACGTCGTCGGCGCCATTCCTGGCCTGGGCCAATTCATTTGAAACGACCGCCGGCGATGGCGGCACAAGAATTTGCGGCGAGGAGGCTGCCGGATGTCTTATCCGATCACCAATATCGCGGGTGTCGCCGGTGAGATTGCCGCCACCCTGAAGTCGGCGGGAATCCGTTCGACCGGCCGCCTGCTCACCGAGGCGCGCACGGTCAAGATGCGCAAGAAGCTCTCCGGCAAGACCGGCCTGGCTGAACGGCAGATCCTGTGCTGGGCCAACGTCGCCGACCGCATGCGCGTCAGGGGCGTGAGCAAGGAATACGCCGAGCTGTTGCAGGCCGCGGGTGTCGATACCGTCCGTGAGCTCAAGTACCGAAACCCGGGCAACCTGGCAAAGGCGATGGCCGACGCAAACAAGAAGCGCAAATTGGTGCGAATATTGCCCTCGGAAAAAGTCGTGGCGCGCTGGATCGACGACGCGAAAAAGCTCGACCTGATGATCAGCTATCGCTAGGCAACCGTTTCGTTATCATTCCGGACGCCGCGAAGCGGCGATACGGAATCCAGAAGGAGGTGCAAAGTTTTGATCTGGATTCCGGGCCCACGAGCTTCGCTCGTGTCCGGGAATGACAGCATTCCGTTAGCGGCCGGCAACTGCTTGACAGCCTCACACCGACCGCGCAAAGCGATCCTATGACCGTGTCAGTTGGCAAAATGGCTGCCGCGCAGAGGACGCCAGACCGGCTGTCCCCGTTGCTGGCGCTTGGCCGACCCTTGGTGATGGGCATCCTCAATGTGACACCGGACTCGTTTTCCGACGGCGGGCGGTTTCTCGACGCGGCGGCCGCCATCGCGCATGCCCACGCAATGGCGGATCAGGGCGCGGACATCTTGGACATCGGCGCGGAATCGACACGTCCCTATGGCGGCCAGCGGCCCGTATCTGCCGAGGACGAAATGGCACGTCTCGCGCGGGTATTGCCGGCCGTGATTGCCCTCGGCCTGCCCGTATCGATCGATACCATCAAGGCGCCTATCGCCGCGTGGGCGCTCGATCGAGGAGCAGCGATCGTCAACGACGTTTGGGGCCTGCAACGCGATCCCGACATGGCGCCGCTCGTTGCCGGCCGCGGCGTGCCGGTCATCGTCATGCACAACCGCGAGCACGCCGATCCGGCGATCGATATCATCTCCGACGTGATTGCGTTCTTCGAGCGATCACTCGAAATCGCCGAACGCGCGGGCATTCTACCCGGGAAAATCGTGCTCGATCCCGGCATCGGGTTCGGCAAGACGCCGGAACAGAGCATCGTCTGTCTCGCGCACCTCAACGCGTTCAAATGCTTTGGCCTGCCGTTACTCGTCGGCGCTTCACGCAAGCGATTCATTAATTCGGTAGCGGCGTCGCCGCCCGATCAACGCATCGGGGGGTCGATTGCGGCCCACCTGATGTCCGTGAAGGATGGCGCGGCTATCGTGCGCGTGCACGACGTGCAGGAGACGGTACAGGCACTCCGGGTGACCGCCGCCGTCGAGGCCGCCCGATGAGCGATCGGATTTTCATTCACGGCCTGTCGCTGCATGCCTATCACGGTGTGATGGCGCATGAGGCCAAGGTCGGGCAAACCTTCAGCATCGATCTCGAGCTCGAAATCGACCTCGCCGCGGCTGCCCGCTCGGACAAAGTCGCCGATACGGTGTCATACGACAAGGTGGTGGACTGCGCGAGCGGGGCCTTCTCGGCCCAGCGTTTCCGTCTGATCGAAGCGGCGGCGGGGCGCGTCGCCGATGCCGTGTTGAGCGCCTTTCCGCGCGTGCAGGCGGTGAAGGTGACAATTCACAAGCCGCACGCGCCGATCGCGGCCACCTTCGATGATGTGGGGATAAGTCTGGAGCGAAAGCGCGCCGCATCCCTCTCGCGGTCATGACCGAGGCTTGGCTGGCGTTCGGCGGAAATGTGGGGGACAGCCGCGCCACGCTCGACCGCGCCGTCGCCATGCTTTGCGACGGCATCGAAGTACGGCTGACCGCGCGCTCCTCCGATTACCGCACCTTGCCGTGGGGCGTCAAAGACCAGCCGCCTTTCGTCAATCTGTGCATTGCCGTTGAAACGACGCTTTCACCGCGGGAACTGCTCGCGCGCGTGCAAAGTGTGGAACACGTGCTCGGCCGCGACCGCACTCGGGAACAACGATGGGGACCGCGCACGCTCGACATCGACATCATTGCCTATGACGACGTCGCAATGCGCGACGACCTTTTGATCCTGCCGCATCCGCGTCTCTTCGAACGTGCTTTCGTGCTGGCGCCCTTGGCTGAAATTGCGCCGAAAAAAAGGATCGGCGGGATCACCGTCGAGGATGCACTGGCCAGGGTCGACACATCAGGCGTTCACAAGCTGCCGCCATCCCGAGCCCATTAACCATCGGCAAGGCTGCACGTCTGTTCACGCGGCGCATGATCGGCGCAGCAGGATGCTGCGTCACTGTTCCAACGTCCGCGGCGCTTCGAAGCAAGCCGATCAGAACGAATTACGCATTCTCGCGTTTTGCTCTTAGGGCGCCGCCGCAACGGCCCGCGCCATCAACCCCGACGCACCCAAACGGAGAGCAGACGATGAAAGGGATCCTACTCGCAACCGCCGCCACCTTGGCGCTTTCCTTACCGGCTATGGCGCAGAGCAATAACCAGCCACCGCCTCAGCAACAGCAGCAGATGAACAAGAATCAGCAGCAGAGCGGGCAGTCTCAGCAGCAGATGCAGCAGAAGATGCAGCAGATGCAGCAACAGGAGGCCCAGCAAGAACACCAGCAACAGCAGCAGGCGCAACAGCAGCTGAAGCAGCTGGAGCAGCAGGCGATGAGCCAGCAGAAGCCAATCAACCCCGAGCAGCTCAAGAAACAGGAGGTCATGACCATCCAGCAAACGCTGAACAAGGAGGGCTTCGACGCAGGAAACGTCGATGGAATTTGGGGCTCCAGCACCAGGACCGCCCTAAAGACCTTCCAGCAAAAAGAGGGTCTGCCGGATAATGGCCAGCTCAATCAGCAGACATTGGCCGCGCTCGGGGCGGGTATGCAATCCAGCGGTTCGTCAGAAACAGTCGGAGCTGGGTCCTCGTCTTCGCAGATGCAGATGTCGGAACAGCAAGCTCAGCAGAAGGTGGAAAGCGAAGGCTACACCCAAGTGAAATTGAACAAGCAAGGCGATGAATTCAGTGGCACAGCCACTAAGGGCGGTCAGCAATATCAAATCAAGGTATCGCAGAACGGACAAGTCCAGGCCCAGCCGGAGCAGGGTTCCGGCTCGACGGGCACCTCGGGCAGCGGCTCGCAGGGCGGCGGCTCGATGGGCGGTTCGTCTAAGTAGCCAGCGTCAGCTGACCTTAATACGCACGTCGGCGCCCGCGTTCGCGCGGGCGCCATAAGGCGAGAGCAGCAATATTGTGCGGTGTGCCGGAACCGTGCATTTTGGGGTCATGAATGACCCGTTCTCCCTTGCCGGCGAATTCCCGACGGTCATCGAACAGGATTGGCGCAAGCTGGTCGAGGCGGCGCTGAAAGGCGCCGCTTTCGAAGAGCGTCTGGTGAGCAAGACCGATGATGGCTTACGTATTGAACCCATCTACGCGCGTGCGACCGGTGCCCGCGCGGTGGCGGGCCGTGGGGTGGTCCCATGGCAGGTGCTCGCCCGCATGGACCATCCTGATGCCAAGGCCGTGAATGCCGACGCCCTGCATGAGCTCGAAAATGGAGCGACAGGCCTTAGCCTGATCTTTGCCGGCGCGCCGGAAGCGCGCGGCTTCGGCCTCGGCGCCGATACGGCGGACAAGCTCGACCAGGCTCTTTCCGGTGTCGCGCTCGACGCAATCACCTTGCGCGTGGGGACGGCGCCGTTTGCCGGCCGGCCAGTTTCAACGCTGCTGGCGAACGTCGTGCGCCGGCGGACGCTCGATGCCGCTGCCCTGACGATCGATTTCGGTTTCGATCCTCTTAGCGACATGGCGCGAACCGGCCACGCGCCGTTGCCGTGGCCGCAATTGTCGGCGCGCGCAGGGGCGACGGCTGCCGATCTGGAGGCCAAAGGGTTCTCTCAAGCGCGGTTCCTCCGCGCCGACGGCCGTGCGGTACACGAGGCCGGCGGCTCGGAAGCGCAGGAATTGGCTTTCGTGCTTGCTGCCGGGGTCGTCTACCTGCGCCTGCTGGAAGCTGCCGGATTCGCCTTGGATGACGCGCGGCGGCGAATCTCCTTCATTCTTGCCGCCGATGCCGACGAATTCCTGACTATCGCCAAGTTCCGCGCGTTGCGCAAACTATGGGGACGCATCGAACAGGCATGCGGATTGACGCCCCTGCCCGCCTTCGTAGCGGCAGAAACGGCGTGGCGCATGATGACCGCGCGCGATCCCTACGTGAACATGCTGCGCACTACCATCGCGGTCGCCGCTGCCGGCATTGGCGGCGCCGATGCGGTGACCGTCCTCCCTTTCACGCTCGCTTTGGGCCTGCCGGATCGCTTCGCGCGTCGGGTTGCACGCAATACACAGCTTGTTCTCTCGGAAGAATCGAACCTCTACCGTGTTGCCGACCCGGCCGCCGGCTCAGGCGCTATCGAGCATCTCACCACCGGGTTCTGTAACGCAGCATGGGCGTTGTTCCAGGAGATCGAAGCTACCGGCGGCGGGGCGGCGGCACTCGAAAGAGGTTTACTCCAGAAGAAGATCGCGGCCGTGCGCAAGGCGCGGCAAGCAGCAGTCGCAACGCGCAAAAATGCGATCACCGGCGTGAGCGATTATCCGAATCTGGGCGAGGCGCCAGTCAACGTGCTCGACGTCGCGCGCGTGCCGACAACGCCCCTGCCCTCAACCTTTGAAACGTTGCCAAGCCTGCGGTTGGCCGAACCGTTCGAGGCGCTACGCGACAAATCCGACGCCCTTCTCGCGAGGACGGGTGCGCGGCCGAAGGTCTTCCTCGCCACGCTCGGCAGCGCCTCCGATTTCACCGCCCGCGCCACCTTCGCCAAGAACTTTTACGAAGCGGGTGGCATCGAAGCGGTGACGAATGACGGCTTCTCGCTTTCTTCACCTCTCCCCGTTGGGGAGAGGTCGACCGCGAAGCGGCTGGGTGAGGGGGAACCGCCATTGATGGAGCACTCTAGCCCCTCACCCGCTCCGTCGCCTTCGGCTCCGGAGCGACCTCTCCCTATGGGAGAGGTGAAGACCGACATCGCGGCCCTGGTCGCCGCCTTCAAGGCGTCAGGCGCGCGGCTCGCATGCTTGTGTTCGTCGGATAAGATTTATGGGCGCGAGGCCGGAGATGCGGTCAAAGCGCTATCCGCCGCGGGCGCGATCGTCCACCTCGCCGGCCGACCCGGCGAGCACGAGGATGTTTGGCGCAATGCCGGCGTGGAAACCTTCATCTACGTGGGGTGCGACGTGCTTTCGACCTTGCAGGCGGCGCATGATAGGCTGGCGGGGCCATGAGCCGCATTCCCGATTTCTCAACAGTCGGCTTCAACGAACCGATCGCGTATGCGAGCGCTGCCGCGGAATTGCCGTGGATCACGCCCGAAGGCATCGCGGTGAAGCCTGCCTACGACGAATCCGACCTCGCGGACCTCGACTTCCTTGCTACCTATCCCGGCAAGCCGCCGTTCCTGCGCGGCCCCTACCCCGCGATGTATGTCGCACAGCCGTGGACCATCCGCCAATATGCCGGCTTCTCGACGGCGGAAGATTCGAATGCCTTCTACCGGCGCAATCTGGCCGCCGGGCAAAAGGGCTTATCAATCGCCTTCGATCTCGCCACCCACCGCGGCTACGACAGCGATCATCCGCGCGTTGCCGGCGACGTCGGCATGGCCGGTGTGGCGATCGACTCGATCTACGACATGCGCACGCTGTTCTCCGGCATTCCGCTCGATCGGATGAGCGTGTCGATGACCATGAACGGCGCGGTGCTGCCGGTGATGGCGCTTTATGTGGTCGCGGGGGAAGAGCAAGGCGTGCCGCACGCAAAGCTCTCCGGCACCATCCAGAACGACATCCTCAAAGAGTTCATGGTGCGCAACACTTATATCTATCCGCCCGAGCCGTCGTTGCGCATCATCTCCGACATTTTCGCCTACACCTCCACCGAGATGCCGAAGTTCAACTCGATCTCGGTGTCCGGCTATCACATGCAGGAAGCGGGCGCGACGCAGGATCTCGAACTCGCTTACACGCTCGCCGATGGCCTCGAATACGTGCGCGCCGGCATCAAGGCGGGGCTGACGATCGATCAGTTCGCGCCGCGCGTCTCGTTCTTCTGGGCAATCGGCATGAATTACTTCATGGAGATCGCCAAGCTGCGCGCCGCCCGCATGCTGTGGGCCAAACTGATGAAGCCGTTCAATCCGGACGACGCGCGCTCGCTTTCCCTGCGCACGCATAGCCAAACCTCGGGCTGGTCATTGGCCGCGCAGGACGTGTTCAACAACGTCGCTCGCACGATGATCGAGGCGATGGCGGCCACGCAAGGACAGACGCAATCGCTGCACACCAATGCGCTCGACGAGGCGCTGGCGCTGCCCACCGACTTCTCGGCGCGAATTGCCCGCAACACGCAGATCGTGCTGCAGCAAGAAGCCGGTGCCACCCGTATCGTCGATCCCTGGGGCGGCTCCTATTACGTCGAGCGGCTCACCTATGAGCTGGCCCGCAAAGCCTGGGACCACATCGAGGAAGTCGAGGGGCTCGGCGGCATGGCCAAGGCGATCGAGGCCGGCATTCCCAAGCTGCGTATCGAGGAAGCCGCCGCCAAGACGCAAGCGCGCATCGACAGCGGCCAGCAGTCGGTGATCGGGGTCAACAAATATGCGCCGATGGAAGAAGAGCACGTCGACGTGCTCAAGATCGACAATTCGGCCGTGCGCGCAAAGCAGATCGAAAAGCTGAAGCGGCTGAAGGCCGAGCGCGATCCAGTCGCGCTCAAGGAGGCGCTCGACGCGCTCACGCGTGCGGCCGATCGCGGCAACGGCAATTTGCTGGCGCTGTCGGTCGAGGCGGCGCGGGCCAAGGCAACGGTCGGCGAAATATCGTCGGCCTTGGAGAAGGTGTTCGGCCGCCATGTCGCCTCGATCAAGGCCATTACCGGCGTCTACAAGCGGGAGGTCGGCATGAGCGGTGCGGTCGAACGGGTGCGCGAAGCGGTGGAGACCTTCGAAACGGCGGAGGGCCGCCGGCCGCGGCTCTTGGTCGCCAAGATCGGCCAGGACGGCCATGATCGCGGTCAGAAGGTGATCGCGTCGGCCTTCGCCGATCTCGGTTTCGACGTGGACATCGGTCCGCTGTTCGCGACGCCTTCCGAAGCTGCGCGCCAGGCGGTGGAGAACGACGTCCATATTCTCGGCGTGTCGTCGCTTGCCGCCGCGCATCTGACGCTGGTGCCAGAGCTCAAGGCCGAACTCGCTCGGCAGGGCCGCGAGGACATCATGATCGTCGTCGGCGGCGTGGTGCCGCCGCAGGATTACGATGCCCTGATGAAGGCCGGCGCCGAAGCGATCTTCCCGCCCGGCACCGTGATCGCGGACGCGGCCGAGAAACTGCTGAGGGCGCTGAACGAACGATTGGGGCACGGGCAAGAGGCTGCGGAGTGAAAACGCTTGTTGTGCGCGCGTTATTCGCCGCTCTCGGCGCAATGGCGCTGTCCGGCTGCATCGACTCGGCAAGTCCAATCCTGGCCGATGCGGAGCCGGTATTCGGAAAGCACCTCCGGCTCTCTGTTTTCTCGCTCCACCAAGGCTACGCCCGTGAGCCCGGGCAGGTGACGTTCAACTGGAACGGTACGCGTTACGCCCGGGCCAGCGGCGCGTTGCGTGACGTCGCGACCTTCTCCGCCCACCCGTTCGAAGGCGGCGATTACATTATCCAGTCGGTGCCGGTGGAACGTGGAAGCGCCATCGAATACGCGCTGCTGCACGAGCTGGCGAACGGGGTCTATCTGGTCCTGCCGATTGACGAGGCCGACGCCGACGATCGGACCCGCGCGGGTTTCTGCAAGCGGACCGAGGATTCGTCCTGCCGGATCGAGACGCGCGAGCAGCTTTTCGCTTTCGCAGGCGCCACCGCGGCCCTGCGCAAGAAAGACGGCGGTTTGGTGATCCGGTTAGACGACCGCCACCAGCGGAGACGCTGATCGATGCGACGCATTCCGCTCGCCCCTTTGCTGGTCATGCTGGCAGGAAGCCTGCTTTTGACGCCGGCGGCTGCCAAGGAAGAGCCTGACGCAACGATCAAGACCCCAACGATCGAAGCCAGCGTCAGCGTCGACCCGGCGCTCAAGGCCTATCGCGGCCTTTACCCGCATCTGCTCGCCGCCGGCAAACGCGAGATGGGGAAATGGCAGGTGGACGCCGACAAGGCTCGCCAAGAGATTCCTCAGATTTTCCGCGACGGCCGCCGTTACGAGTTCGAACGGCATTACAAAGAGGAGTCGGCGATTGGTCCGTATATCAGCATCGTGCGGACCGACTTCATCGACAGCCTCGGTGCCCATCCCAACACGATCATCAATACGCTGCTATGGAATACGAGCGCGCGCAAGTTTGTCAGCATCCGCCCCTTTTTCACGGAAGCCGCGGATAATGGCCCGACGATGCAAGCCTTGGCCGCGGCCGTGCGCGCCGCGGTTCTGGCCGCGAAGAAGGCTCGCCACATCCCGCCGGAGATCATTGATAACCCGATGTGGCTCGACGGCATCAAGCCAAGCCTGCTCAAGATCGGCGCGGCCGCTTTGGCGCCATCAACCGAGCACGGCAAGAGCGCGGGTTTGTTGTTCTATTTTTCGCCGTATGACGTCGCTCCCTATGTCGAGGGTGCCTACACGGTGTTTGTGCCGTGGACCGTCTTCAAAACGCATCTCTCGCAGGACGGAGCCGAGTTGTTCGCCGGCACCCGCCCACAATGAATTCCACCGGTACATCTCGCTTGCAACGTCAATACACGGACGTTTCCAAGCTCGCCCGCGCCATCCGCGCCGGCGACCGGGCGCAACTTGCACGCGCCATTACGCTGATCGAGAGCAAGCGGTCCGACCACCGGGAGTTGGCGCACAGCTTGGTCCAGGAGCTGTTGCCGCAGACGGGGCAGGCGGTGCGGCTCGGCATCACCGGCGCGCCGGGCGCGGGCAAATCGACGACCATCGACGCGCTCGGCAGCTATCTGACCGGCCAAGGACACAAAGTGGCGGTGCTGGCGGTCGACCCATCGTCGAGCCGCACCGGCGGCTCAATCCTCGGCGACAAGACCCGCATGGCGCGGCTCGCCGCCGATCCGAATGCCTATGTGCGCCCTTCTCCCGCCTCCGGCACGCTCGGCGGCGTTGCCGCCAAGACACGCGAGACGATGCTGATCTGCGAGGCCGCCGGCTACGACGTGGTCATGGTGGAAACGGTCGGCATCGGACAGTCCGAGACGGCGGTCGCCGATATGACGGACTTCTTCCTGGTGCTGATGCTGCCGGGCGCCGGCGATGAATTGCAGGGACTGAAGAAAGGCATCGTCGAACTTGCCGATATGATCGCGGTGAACAAAGCGGATGGCGACAACGTCGAGCGCGCCAAACGGGCGGCGGCCGAGTATCGGGGCGCCTTGAATATTCTTGCACCGCATTCGGCCGACTGGGCCGTCCCGGTGATCACCTATTCGGCACTCACGGGCATGGGCATCGAAGACCTATGGGCCAAGGTCATCGCGCACAAGGACGCGACGTCTGCTTCCGGCGCTTTGGCTCAGCGGCGGCGCGAGCAGCAGGTGAAATGGATGTGGAGTCTCCTTGAGGAGCGGATGACCGCAAGATTGCGCAACGATCCCGCCGTCCGCGCCAAGCTCAAGCAGGCGGAAACCGCGGTGGCCGCCGGCAAAATGACGCCGGCCCTGGCGGTAGAGGAAGTCGCGAAGACGCTGGGCGTCCCAGAGTCGTTTACCTAGCACCGGAGTGCCGTTAACCTCCCTTAACCTCCACGCGGCATGATACGGCCTATGCCGATCAACCGCCGCAGCTTAATTCTCAGCTCCACTGCCGGTGCTGTCGTCCTCGGCTCTCCCGGCGGCGCGCTTGCCGGATTGGGGCTTGACGCTGCCCATCTCGGCGTGCGGCCGGGCGCACCCGACGACCAAAGCGCCAAACTCCAGCGTGCCATCGACCACGCAGCGCGAAGGCGTCTGCCGTTGGTGTTGGCGCCCGGACATTACCGCGCCGGGAACCTTCACCTCGCCAGTGGAACGCAGATCGTCGGTGTTCGCGGGGCAACATCACTGACATTCACCGGCGGCCCTTCCCTGCTCTCGGCCGAGCATGCCGAGGCGATAACGCTTTCCGGGCTCATCCTCGACGGCGGCGGCCAACCGCTGCCGGCACGCCGCGGACTCGTGCACCTTTCCGACGTGCGAGGCCTGCGCATCACCGATTGCAGTCTGCTGCACGCTGGCGGCGATGCTATCCACTTATTGCAATGTGATGGCATTATATCGGGTAATCTCATCACCGATGCCGGCGATAGCGGGCTTTTCAGCAACGACAGCCGCGGCCTCGTTATTAAAGGAAATTCAATCCGCGGCAGCAGCAATGGCGGCATCCGCATCTGGCAAAGCGAGAAGCGCCACGACGGCAGCCTTGTCGCCGACAATATAGTCGAGGACACGAAAGCAGTGGCCGGCGGCAACGGTCCCTATGGCAACGCCATCAGCGTCTTCCGTGCCGCCGATGTGATCGTCCACAACAACACGATCCGGCGCGCGGCATTCACGGCGATCCGCGGCAACTCCGCCTCCAATATCCAGATCATCGGAAACAGTTGCACGGCACTGCACGAGGTCGCCATCTATTCGGAGTTTTCCTTTGAGGGCGCGGTGATTGCCGCGAACGTCATCGACGGCGCTGCCCTCGGCGTGTCGGTGACCAATTTGGACGAAGGCGGACGCCTCGCGGTGGTGCAGGGAAATATCATCCGAAATCTGGTCATGCGTAGCCCTCAGGGCGGGCAGAGCGACGGCGTAGGCATCGCCGCCGGGGCCGCCGAGACGGTGGTGACCGGCAACGTCATCGAGAATGCACCGCGCATGGGCATCGTCGCCGGCTTTGGCCCTTATCTGCGTAACGTCAATATTACCGGCAATGTCGTGCGTAAGACGGACATCGGTGTCGCCGTTTCGGTCGTGCACGGCGCCGGGCCGGC
>DASTWX010000031.1:0-18826 GCA_035765795.1 Pseudolabrys sp.
CGCCACCGGAGAGCACGATGAAGACCGAGCATCAGAAGATGCTCGCCGGAAAGCTTTACGACCCGTTTGATCCGGAGCTGGTCGCGGCTCGGGCGCGTGCGCGTGACCTATGCCAGGCGCTCAACGTCACGCGGGAAGCGGAGCAGGGTGAGCGTCGGCGAATCCTGCAACAACTGTTCGGTACCGGCGGCGACTCGGTTTGGATGCAGCCGCCATTCTTCTGCGACTACGGGTCGAACATCCAGCTGGGCGAGCGCGTGTTCTTCAATTTCAACTGCGTCGTGCTGGACGTCTGCCCGGTCCGCATCGGCAGCTTCACTCTGTTCGGTCCGGCGGTGCAAATCTACACACCGATGCACCCGTTCAATGCCGAACTGCGGCGGAAAGAGGAGTTCGGCAAACCGGTGGAGATCGGATCGGACGTTTGGGTGGGGGGCGGGGCGATCATTCTACCCGGTGTGCGGATAGGGTCGCGGGCAGTCATCGGGGCCGGAAGCGTGGTCACCCGCGATGTTCCCGAAAACGTATTTGCCGCAGGCAACCCGTGCCGCGTGGTCCGCGAGATCACCGAGTAAGCGGCTGTGCCTCAGCCGCAGGCGGCTGGGAGCGGGCCCGTCGACGTTCTCGGCGAACCGGACGCGCCCGAGCCCGCTTTATAAAACGCCTGGCGAGTTGCGGAGGATGATAGCGATGAACACGACGACAACGAGACGAATCTGGACGGGCTGATCCCCGATCTGGAAGCGCTGTACAAGGACGTGCATGCGCATCCCGCACTGGTCCATGCAGGAGATTCGAGCAGCCAGTTTGGCCGCGAACGGCTTCGCGCCTCCGGTTATGATGTGACGACGCGAGTCAGCAAGAGCGGCGCCGTCGGCCTCCTCGCAACGATCGTCCGACCGTGATGCTGCGCGCCTATACGAAGGCCTGGCTTTGGGCGCAGCGGACTGTCTATTGATGAGCCGGGCGGGTCCGACAGGGCAGACTGCCTGCTCGCCCGGTCGGGAAAGGAGCCGGCAATGTCGCTTCTGGTCGTGCTCGATCTCATTGGTACGTTCGTATTCGCGATCAGTGGAGCGAGCATCGGGGTGAGGCGCGGGCTCGATCTGTTCGGCACCTTGGTCGTCGCCTTCGTCACCGGAAATGTCGGTGGTATTACGCGCGACGTGTTGATCGGATCGGTCCCGCCCGCCGCGATCAGCGACTGGCGATATTTGGCGGTCTCCGTCCTCGCAGGGGTGATCACTTTCTACTGGTCGTCTCTTATTGACAAGTTGAGCAGCCCCGTCCTTGTCTTCGACGCAGCAGGGCTGGCGCTGTTCGCCGTCTCGGGCGCACACAAGGCGCTCGAATTCGGACTAAACCCGGTCATGGCGGCGCTGCTCGGCATGGTGACCGGCGTCGGCGGCGGGATGGTGCGCGACATTCTGGTGGCCGAGATACCCACCGTCCTGCGATCCGATATTTATGCCGTTGCCGCGCTGGCCGGCGCGGGCGTCGTCGTGATCGGCGATCTGCTGCACGTCCCGGCCACCGCCACAACGATCGTCGGCGCGCTCCTTTGCTTTGGGCTGCGCCTCATGGCTATCCACTGGGGTTGGCACCTGCCGGTCGCAAAAAGGCCCGGACGGCCATCCACCGACAAACAGCACCCGGACGGGACGAAGGAATAGCACCCAGCGCGCCGACCACCCTATTCATACGCCCACAACAACAGGCCGACCCCCAATACCAGCAGCACCATGCCGGCGACCTCCCGCGGCGTGGTCTTCTGTTTGAACAGATAGTGACTGACTGCCTGCGCGAACAGCACCTCGACGAGGCCGAGCGTGCGCACGCTTGCCGCCGTCGCAATGGCAAAGCCGAGAAACCAGAATTGCGAGGCGAGCGCCCCCATGAAGCCGGCGAAGCTCGCCGGCTTGTAGGCGCGCACGATCGCGGTAAGCGCGCCCGGCTCGCGCAGCGCGAGATAGGCCGAGAGCAGCGCCGATTGCAGCGCCAAGCCGACCACCAGCGTGAAAGTCGCGGCGATGACGAATGGGTGCGTGTGCTCGATCTGCAAAATCGCGCCGCGAAAGCCCACAACCGATAGCCCGAGGAGAGTTGCCGACAAAAGCCCGAGCACCGTCGGCCCAACGCCACCCGCCTGCTTCACGCCGGGTTTGAGAGACATCACGATCACGCCGGCGGTAGCAACGACGATCGCCAGCGCGAGCAGCGGCGTGATCTTATCGCCGAGCAGGAGAAAGCCGAACAGCGCCACCTGCACCGGTTCGGTCTTCGTATAGGCGATGGTGACCACGAACGAGCGGCCGTTCATCGCCGCCAGCATGGCGGCGGTGGCGCCGATCTGGGTGAGGAGGCCGAGGAATATCCATGGCCAGAAGGCGAGCGGGGGACGCGGCAGCGAGGCCCCGGTAACCGCCAGCACGCCGATCAGGAACACCAGCGCGAAAGGAAATCCGTAAAGGAAGCGCACATGCGTCGCGCCGACCGTGCCCAACCTTGCCGTCAGGTGGCGCTGCATGGCGTTGCGCGCGGTCTGCGCCGCGGCAGCGATGATGGTGAAGATGGCCCAGAGCATGATTGTTGTTTACGTCGAAGACAGCGGCTTTTCCGTCATCCTGAGGTGCGAGCCGCGTGAGCGGCGAGCCTCGAAGGATGACGGCCGAGGCAATTCAGAGGCCGTCGCCCTTCGAGGCTCAGCGCTTCGCGCTGAGCGCCTCAGGGTGACGGATTTGGTTCTACGCCGCGGTTGCGGTGACCTCCGCCGCGGCAGGAAATTCGGTGACCTTGCCCTGCTCGTTGTCGATCAACAGGAACAGATCGAAATAGCGGGTCGTCGGCGCACCGCCGGTGCGCTTGATGATGGACTGCCGCCATTCCTCGTTATGCGCGCGCTGCGCCGCCTCCACCGACGGCCAGATATAGACGCCGGCGCCGGTCTTGCCGTTCAGCTCCAGCAGGAAGTGCTTGCGTAGCAAGTCCTTGTTGGCCTGCCATTTGGGAATGACCTGCCGCGCCTCATCCGCTACTTGCTCGCGGGTCCGGCCCTTCGGCGAATTGAATTCGACCAGCTCAAGGATCATCCAGACTCTCCCGGTTGCTCTTCGATGTCACGCGCGGCGGCCAACATGTAATTGACGTCCATGTCGGATGAGAGCTGCCAGCGGTCCGCGAGGATATTGTAGACCACCCCGCGCTCGCCGATCACCCGCAGCCTGTTCGATTCGACGGCGCGCTCGAGCTCGCGCGGGGTGACGAACTTGTCCCACCGATGCGTACCGCGCGGCAGCCAGCGCAGCACGTACTCGGCCCCTACGATAGCGAGCGCAAAGCTCTTGAGCGTGCGGTTGAGCGTGGCGGCGATCAACAGCCCTCTTGGCTTGACCATCCGCGCGCAGGTGGCGATGAACCGGTCGACGTCCACCACGTGCTCCACCACCTCCATCGCCAACACGACATCGAAGCGCTCGCCGGCTTGCGCCAGTTCCTCGGCCGTCGTCGCGCGGTAGTCGATCGCAAGTCCGCTCTCCGCGGCATGGGCGCGCGCCACTGCGATATTGTCTTCAGCCGGATCCGCGCCGACCACCGCCGCGCCGAGCCGCGCCAGCGGCTCCGACAGGATGCCGCCGCCACAGCCGATATCGAGCAAGCGCAGGCCGGAGAGGCAATCGAGGTCCTTTGCGTCGCGGTCGAACTGGGCGACGGCCTGGTCGCGGATGTAAGCGAGGCGCACGGGATTGAACTTATGCAGCGCGGCCATCGGCCCGCGCGGATTCCACCAGTCGGGCGCGTGGCGGGCGAAGCGTTCGACTTCGGCCTCATCGACGCTTGTATTGCCGCGATGGGCGCGTTTGGCGGCCATTTTCGGTTCCTAACCTAAGGCACGGGTTCAAGTTGCGGCCCCCGCCCCTCGCCGTTATGTATACGCGGCTTTTCGGACCGGCGCTCGGGCTTCAATCGCCTCGCGCCGGCCGCTTGTTAACGGCTTTTTGCACGTCCGGAAACGTCAATGGCTCGGCTGGTGATGAAATTCGGCGGAACGTCGGTCGCCGACCTCGACCGCATCCGCAATGTGGCGCGGCACGTCAAGCGCGAAGTCGATGCCGGTTATGACGTGGCGGTGGTCGTCTCGGCCATGGCCGGTGTGACCAACCAGCTCGTCGCCTGGTGCCGGGAGGCCGCGCCGCTGCACGATGCTCGCGAATACGACGCGGTGGTAGCCACCGGCGAGCAGGTCACCGCCGGACTGCTCGCGATCGTACTCGAAGGCATGGGCGTCAATGCCCGCTCCTGGCAGGGATGGCAGTTGCCGGTCCTCACCGATAACGCGCACGCCTCGGCCCGCATCCTTGGCATCAACGGGACCGAGCTGATCAAGCGCTTTTCCGATCACAAGCAGGTGGCCGTGATCGCCGGCTTCCAGGGCATGGTCAAGGAAACCGGCCGCGTCTCGACGCTGGGACGCGGCGGCTCCGATACGTCGGCCGTCGCGATCGCCGCGGCCATCGGCGCCGAGCGTTGCGACATCTACACCGACGTGGACGGCGTTTACACGACGGATCCGCGCGTCGTGCCGAAGGCGCACCGGATGGAGCGTATCGCCTTCGAGGAAATGCTCGAACTTGCCTCGCAAGGGGCCAAGGTGATGCAGGTGCGTTCGGTCGAGCTCGGCATGACGCACAAAGTCCGGATATTCGTACGCTCCAGTTTCGAGAAGCCGGAGGACATCGATTCGCGCGCGTCGCCGTCCGGCACCCTGATTTGCGACGAGGAAGACATCGTGGAACAGCAAGTCGTCACCGGCATCGCCTTTTCGAAGGACGAGGCGCAGATTTCAATCCGCCGGGTGCGGGACAAGCCCGGCATAGCCGCCGCCATTTTCGGCCCCCTCGCGGACAGCAATATCAATGTCGACATGATCGTGCAGACGGTGTCGGCCGACGGCGCCACCACCGACCTGACGTTCACCGTGCCGTCGGCCGATTATGAACGGGCGAAGCTGACCATCGAAAAATCGCGCGAGGCGATCGGCTACGAGCGCATGGACGGAGCAACCGACGTCGCGAAAATCTCCGTGATCGGCATCGGCATGCGCAGCCATGCCGGCGTCGCGGCCCGCGCCTTCAAGGCCTTGGCCGAACGCGGGATCAATATCCGCGCCATCACCACATCGGAAATCAAGTTCTCGGTCCTGGTGGATGCGGAATATACCGAATTGGCCGTGCGCACGCTGCACACGCTGTACGGGCTGGATAAGGGGTAAGCGATGTCATGGATAACGGGCGGGCATGACGCCTCTGAATCCCCCGTCATCCTGAGGTGCGAGCGCGCTTCTTCGCGCGCGAGCCTCGAAGGATGACAGCCCAGGCCGTCGCCCTTCGAGGCCCGCCTTTGGCGGGCGCCTCAGGGTGACGATTCGAGGGTTGGCTTGCCCCTGACGCGGCCCATTCGCTATAGGCTCAATCCGTGTACGGTCGCCGGCGCAAGCCGCCCGCGGTCGTACTTCGTACATGATCGGGCTGTAATTCGAGGCAATCGGCCCGAAGCCGCGGCTGGACAAGGACCTCACGATGCGTGGCGCCCTCGGCGGTCCCCGCGTGTTGCTGCGCAGGCTTCGCGAGGTGATGGCGGAGCCGGTCAGCGCACAGGACCGCCTCGACAAGATTGTCGTGCTCATCGCCGCCAACATGGTGGCGGAGGTGTGCTCCGTCTATGTCTTGCGCGTAGACGGAACCCTGGAGCTCTACGCCACCGAAGGCCTCAAACGTGAAGCCGTTCACCAGACGGTCTTGAAGTTGGACGAAGGCTTGGTCGGCCTCGTCGCCAGCGAGGCCAATCCGATCAATCTGTCGGCGGCGCAGGCCCACCCGGCCTTCGCGTTCCGGCCAGAAACCGGCGAAGAAGTCTACAGTTCCTTCCTCGGCGTCCCGATCTTGCGCGCCGGCAACATCCTCGGCGTGCTGGTGGTGCAGAACCGGGCGCGGCGGACCTATACCGAGGAGGAAGAGGAGGCACTGCAAACCACGGCGATGGTGCTCGCCGAGATGATCGCGTCGGGCGAATTGTCCGCGCTTGCCGGCCCCGGCGCCGAGCCTGCCGCCCGGCATTCGATGCGCCTCTCCGGCGTGCCGTTATCGGACGGCATCGCGCTCGGGCATGTCGTGCTGCACGAGCCGCGGGTGGTGATCACCAATGTCATCGCCGACGATGTGCCGCGCGAACTCAAGCGGCTCGACGCCGCGATCAATGCGTTGCGCGCCGACCTCGACCGGCTGGTCGAGCACCGCGACCTTGCCGATGACGGCGAGCACCGCGACGTCATTGAAGCGTACCGTATGTTCTCCTACGACCAGGGCTGGCTTCACAAAATCCGCGAGGCGGTATCGACCGGCCTTACCGCCGAGGCCGGCGTCGAGCGTGTGCAATCCGACACCCGCGCGCGCATGCTGCGGGCGTCCGATCCTTACTTGCGCGACCGCCTGCACGATCTCGACGATCTCGCCAACCGGCTGATGCGCGTGTTGATGGGCAAGGACCACGCGCCGTCGAAGGAACAATTGCCGGAGAACGCGATCGTGGTTGCGCGCGCGATGGGACCGGCGGCGCTGCTCGACTATGACCGCAAGCGGCTGCGCGGGCTGGTGCTGGAGGAGGGCGGCCCGACCTCGCATATTTCCATCGTGGCGCGCGCGCTCGGCATTCCGACCGTCGGCGAAATCGACAATGCCACCGGGCTTGCCGAATCGGGCGACCCGATCATCGTCGACGGCTCGACCGGCCAGGTGCACATGCGTCCACCGCCGGACATCGAAGCCGCCTATGCCGAGCGGGTGAAGCTGCGCGCGCGCCGGCAGGCTCAGTACCGCGCGTTGCGCGACCAGCCTTGTGTGACCAAGGACGGCCAGAGGATCGCGTTGATGATCAACGCGGGTCTCGCCATCGACCTGCCGCACATCGAGGAAACCGGCTCGGCCGGCATCGGCCTGTTCCGCACCGAGCTTCAGTTCATGGTGTCGAACACGTTGCCGCGCATCGGCGAGCAGCACGCGCTCTACCGCGCGGTGCTCGACGCCGCGGGAGAGCGGCCGGTCACCTTCCGCACGCTGGACATTGGCGGCGACAAGGTGCTGCCTTATATGCGCAACGTGGAAGAGGAGAACCCGGCGCTGGGCTGGCGCGCCATCCGGCTCGGTCTCGACCGGCCCGGTCTTCTGCGCAGCCAAGTGCGCGCGCTGTTGCGCGCGGCCGGCGGGCGTCAGCTCCGGATCATGTTTCCAATGATTGCGATGGTGGAGGAATTCGACCGGGCCAAAGCCTTGATTGAAATCGAGTTGACACACCTGCGCCGGCACGGCCACACGCTGCCGGAACGGGTGGATATCGGCACCATGCTGGAAGTGCCCGCCCTGCTGTTTCAGCTGGACGAATTATTGGACCGGGTCGATTTTCTTTCCGTGGGCTCGAACGACCTGATGCAGTTCCTCTATGCCGCCGATCGCGGCAACGCGCGTGTCTGCGATCGCTACGACCCGTTGTCGGCGCCGGTCATGCGCGCGCTCAAGGACATCGCCGACAAGGGCCAAAAGCACGAGAAGCCGGTGGCGCTATGCGGCGAGCTCGCCTCACAACCGATCGGCGCGCTGGCGTTGGCAATTCTCGGCTATCGCTCTTTATCCCTGTCGCCGTCGGCGGTCGGCCCGGTGAAAGCGCTGTTGCTCGACCTCGATTTGCGCAAGGGCGAGCAGGAAATCCTGCCCCTGCTCGATCGACCCATCGGCAGCGTCTCCATTCGCCATCGCCTGGAGAGCTTCGCGGCGGCACAGGGGCTTCAGCTGTAGGGCGTCATGGCCGGGCTTGTCCGGCCATCCACGTCTTACAAAGATCAACAAGCAATGTGGATGCCCGGCACAAGTTTACAGCCGGGCCGCCCGAAGGATGGACCCGGTTGGCCGGGCATGACGGATGATGATTTTGCCGCAACAAAAGCTCGATGCGCTGCTTGCCCGTCATGACCTGCTGCAACGGGAGCTGGCGACGCCGCTTGGTCCCGAGCTTTATGTCAAGCTGTCGCGCGAATTTTCCGAATTGGAGCCGGTGGTGAATGCCATCAAGGCTTATCGCGCGGTCGATGTCGAACTCGCCGATCTGGAGACGATGATCGATGAGCCTTCGACCGACGGCGAGATGCGTAAATTGGCCGAAGCGGAGGAGCCGGTTTTACAAGAACGCAAAGAGCGGCTCGCCCGCCAGATCGGCCTCGCGCTGATCCCTAAGGACGCGATGGACGACCGCAACGTCATCCTCGAAATCCGCGCCGGCACCGGCGGCGATGAGGCTGCGCTGTTCGCGGGCGACCTCTTCCGCATGTATGAGCGCTATGCCGCCGTCAAAGGCTGGAAAGCGGAGATCATCTCTGTCAGTGAAGGAACCAAGGGCGGCTTCAAGGAGATCATCGCCGAAATTCGCGGCCGCGGCGCCTTTGCCCGGCTCAAGTTCGAGTCCGGCGTGCACCGCGTGCAGCGGGTGCCGGAAACCGAAGCCTCCGGCCGCATCCACACGTCCGCAGCAACGGTCGCCGTACTGCCCGAAGTGGAAGACGTTGACATTGCCATCAACGATGCCGATCTAAGGATCGACACCATGCGCGCCGGGGGCGCCGGCGGCCAGCACGTCAACAAAACCGAGTCGGCCATCCGCATCACGCATATCCCGAGCAACATCGTCGTGGTGGTGCAGGAGGAACGCTCGCAGCACAAGAACCGCGCCAGAGCAATGGCGTTGCTGCGGGCCAAGCTTTACGATGCCGAGCGCACGAAGCGCGATGCCGAGCGGGTTGCCGAGCGCCGCAGCCAAGTCGGCTCCGGCGACCGTTCGGAACGCATTCGCACCTACAATTTCCCGCAAGGGCGCGTCACCGATCACCGGATCAATCTCACGCTCTACAAGCTGCCGGCGGTGATGGAAGGCGAGGCGCTTGACGAATTGGTCGACGCTCTGTTGACGCAGCATCAAGCCGAATTGCTGGCGTCGGAAGGCGCAGCAGCATGACGGCGATGATGAACCCGCCTGAGCAGAATCGTGTGCTTTCCCTCTCCCCGCTTGCGGGAAGAGACGCAAGCCCGATCGAGCCGGGAGTCGGCGGCATCCTCCTCTCGGAGGAAGATAAAAATTGGACCATTGCTTCAGCACAGCGCGCGCTACGTGAGAGATTAATGCAGGGCGGAATCGAATCGGCAGAGGCCGATGCGCGGCTTCTGATCGCGCATGCCCTCGATGTCGAGCGCACGACAGTGGTGGCGCAGGGCAAGCGTGAGCTGACCGCAGGCGAGGTAAACGCGATCAATGCGCTTGCCGGCCGCCGGCTTCGGCGCGAGCCTGTCGCCCGCATCGTCGGCCACAAGGAATTCTGGAGTCTGTTGCTGGCCGTCAACGATGCCGTTCTCGTACCGCGCCCGGAGACAGAGACCGTTGTCGAACTTGCGCTCGATATGAGCGTGGGCTTGCGCAAGGAGAAGGTGCGCGTGCTCGACATCGGTACCGGCAGCGGCGCACTGCTGCTTGCGCTGTTGAGCGAATTGGGAAACGCTGACGGAATCGGCACCGACGTGAGCCCCAAAGCCCTTGCAGTGGCGCGGATGAACGCGGAACGGCACGGCCTCGCCGGGCGTTGTGCCTTCGTATGCTGCGACATCGCAGCGGGAGTGGCGGGCCCTTTCGATCTGATCGTGTCGAACCCGCCGTATATCGTGCATGACGATATCGCCGCGCTGGCGCCCGACGTGCAAGATTATGACCCTTTGCTTGCGCTCGATGGCGGCGCAGACGGCTTAACATCCTATCGTGCCATTGCGTTGGGCGCTGCCGGCTTGCTGGCGCCGGGCGGATTAGTCATCGTGGAGCTGGGTGCCGGCCAGGAACGGCAAGTACGGACCTTGTTTACTAAGGCGGGTTTGGAGGTGATCGCGGCACGTCACGATTTAGCGGGTATTCCGCGCGCCTTGGCAGCGAAGGTGGCGCCATGAGGGCGCTGCATTGCCGCCAAGCGAAAACGAGGGGCAGGGCCAGAACACCTTGAATCGATGAAAAAACCACTTGGATTGTGCGGCAGAAACGACTAACTTTCTTATACGGAATCGACCCGTGACGGTTGCATCGCCACAAACCCCGAGCCCAGGGCGTCGTGAGGCGGCGGTGCAGGGCGGATGAGGAAGAGCCGGTTTCCGGCACAACGAAATCGCCAGATACGGGTCCGGATGCTTCACCGGTTGGGCGCATTACATTTCTAATACGAAGAGCGATGCGCGTAACGAGAGGTAGGCAACGCCGCGGGAAGACCGCGGCCATGGGGTTGCTGCGGATATCGCGATAACGGTCGCAAGAAATTTGGTCATTGGCGCGGATGTATCGGCGCGGGCCGGCGCCGCGCGGTGGCGTAGGTACGGATTTGCACGACACTGGAGACAGGTTTGCAAATGCGCGGACGGCGACAAACGACAGGACAACCACCGGCCCATGGGGCGCAGAAAAAAAGCGAAGGGTGAATGAACAGGCATAACATGAGAAACGGTCAGAAGCGGATGCGGGGACGCAACCACCGCAAAAGCCAGAATCCGATGACGCGGGTCTACGAGTCGAATGGGCCTGACGTAAAGATCCGAGGCACGGCCTCGCATATCGCGGAAAAATACATCCAGCTCGCGCGCGATGCGCAGAGCTCGGGGGATCCGATCGCGGCGGAGAACTATTATCAGCACGCGGAGCACTATTTCCGTCTGATCGCCGCGGCGCAGGAGCAATTCCGTCAGCAGAACCCCTACTACAATCAGCAGCAACCGCAGGGCGCTCAGGGCGCCGCCGAAGATGGTTACGATGACGGCGACGACGAGGGACAGCCTTATCAGAACGAGCCGAGTTATGTGCCGCGCGATCCGCAGCCGCAGCCTTATCTGCCGCGCGATGCCCAGCCGTTTCCGCCGCGAGACCAACCGGTAACACCGTCGCAAGGCCGACAGCCGGCAGTTGAAGGCCAAGAGTCCGGCGCGTTGCCGGCTTTCATCACCGGCCCTCAGCAACAAACGAACGGACAGCAGAACGGTCACGATCAGGAGCGCTTCGGCGGCGGCATGCATCGCCGGCGGCGGCGCCACCGCGGCAGCTTCCGCGGCGAGCGCGGCGACAATCCCGCCACGGCACAGACTGAGAGCGAGCAGCCGGGCGAGTGAGCGAGTTGCCGCTTGCTCGCGTCACCTCCCCGGTGACGGCGCCAACGCCGGCTCGAGCGCCGGCACCAAACGGCGCTTGACCCGCCCCGTCGGGACGGCGCGATAAACTTGCTTCGTCGCCACCACCAGGTGCACGCCCGCGAACGGCGCCCACAACTTCGCGCCCGTGCGCTCCCACGCCAACGCCGTGCGCAAGAACCAGCCGCGATCGACCGGCGGCACATACAGCGCTTCGCTCCAGCCGGTCGGCGTGAACCACGTTTCGCGCAAGAGCTGATTGATCTGTGCGCGTGAAAAAGGCCGCCCATGGCCGAACGGCGTGGTGTCGGTCCGCGCCCAGACGCCGCGGCGGTTCGGCACCACCGCCATCAAGCGCCCCCCCGAGGCCAACACGCGCCACACCTCGCGCAGCATCGCCGCGGGGTCGTGCGTCATTTCCAGCGCATGCACCAGCAAAATCAAGTCGACCGCCGAATCGGCGAGCGGCAGTTCGAATTCATCCACCAGGGCCGAGAGCGGCGAGCGCATCGAAGGCCATTTCACCACCCCCTGACCCGCCGGCATGAACGAGAGACAGCGCTCGGCCTCTTCGCGAAACAGGCCGAGATAGGGTGTAGCATAGCCGATCCCGATCAGGCGCTGGCCCGCTATATTGCTCCATTCCCGCCGAATGCTGCGGCCGATGAAGCGGCGAGCCACCACGCCCAAACGCTGACCATAGAAGTTGCGCAGATCAACGACATCGATCGACATAGAGGCAAAGTATCACGAATCGCGCCGCAAAATGGGCCTCCGGGTGAATTGCCAACGTGCGACAGGGCCCCAAGCCGTGTTACGGTTAACGCCACACCCGCGCGAAAAGACGACACGAGGATCATTCTCCATGGCCGCACAGACCCGCCTCTTTCTCTGCCTGACGGATAACTATGGTGTGCTGCTGCACGATTCCGGCACCGGCGCAACGGCCTCGATCGACGCACCGGAAGCGGGTCCCGTTCAGGCCGCGCTGGATGAGACCGGCTGGCGGCTGACCGACATCCTGGTCACCCACCATCATGCCGATCATACCGGCGGGATCGAGGCGCTGAAGGCCCGGCACAAATGCCGCGTGGTGGCACCCGATAAGGAAAAGAGCAAGATTCCGGCCGTCGACGAGACGGTGCGCGAGGGCGATACTGTGAAGGTCGGCAAGCTCGCGGCCAAAGTAATCGATACGCCCGGCCACACGCTTGGCCATATCACCTATTGGCTTCCGGACGATCATCTCGCGTTCGTCGGCGACACGCTGTTTTCCATCGGCTGCGGCCGCGTCATCGAGGGCACGCCGGAGATGATGTGGCGCTCGCTCGACAAGTTGCGCGGCCTGCCTAACGAGACACAAATTTATTGCGGGCACGAATACACGGCATCGAACGTTCGCTTCGCACTCACGGTCGACGCGGAAAACCCGGTGCTTGTCGCGCGCGCAGCCGCGGTGAAGCAGCAGGTCGCCGAGGGCCTACCAACGATTCCGGTGACTATCGGCGACGAGAAGCTCGCCAATCCGTTTCTGCGCGTCGATGTCGCCGATCTCGCCGCCGATATCGGCATGGCAGGACGGCCGCCGGCTGAAGTCTTTGCGGAGATCAGGGGAAGGAAGGATCGGTTCTGACTTTCGTAAGCACTGACTCTCCACGTCATTTGCCGGGCTTGACCCGGCAATCTATGATGATGTGCCTTAAAGGAATGAACGTAAGATATTGATGAGCGGCAACGCATCATGGATGCGCGGGCCTTCGCCCGCCGAAGGATCCGCTGGTGTAACCACATCATACGATGCTTCGGCCCGCAGGCGGGTCAAGCCCGCGCATGACAGTCAGAGTCTATGACGCTCGGTGTTACTCTTCATCCTGAAGGATGACCGAGAACCAGCACATGATCCCCACCGCTTCCGAAATGATCCGCAAGCTCGACCTCGCGCCGCACCCGGAGGGCGGACATTTTCGTGAGACTTTCCGCGACAGCCGTATGATTGACGGCCGGCCTGCTTCCACGGCGATCCTTTTCCTCCTCGCGCGCGGCGAACGCTCGCATTGGCATCGCATCGACGCGGTGGAGATTTGGCACTTCTACGCAGGCGCACCGCTGGCGCTTTCGATTGTCGATGGGGTTCGCGAGGAGATCGCCCGCCTCGGCGCGGATGTTCATGCCGGTGAGACGCCGCAGATCACCGTGCCGGCACGGGCCTGGCAAGCTGCGGAAAGCCTGGGCGACTGGACACTGGCCGGCTGTACCGTGGCGCCCGGATTCGAATTCGCCGGTTTCGAATTGGCGCCGAAAGATTGGTCGCCAAAATGACTGCATGCCGGCTGCGCGCGAGCGGGTGTGGCGCCCGAACCACGCGCGACGGCCAATTCATGGGTGCAAACAGACAGCCTTGAAAGGGTCACAGACCGCCAGCATGGTGGCCGCGGTAGGACCGATGGTATAGTTCCTCGGCACTTGGTACCGCCAAAACAACCGGATTCCCCCATTGACCGCCGCCGCCGGCCTGAAACGCCTAGGGTTTGCGCTGCTTGCCATGGTCGCGGTCGGAGGGGGCCTGGTCATCGCGGACAGTACCCTCATTTCCGCCGACGCCGTGCGCCAGCGCGTGCTGAGCGAGATTCGCACGGCCACGGGCCTGACGCCGACGCTGCGCGGACCGGTCACCGTCTCGCTCTTTCCGTCCGGCCGGGTGACGTTCGCCGACGTGACCTTGGGCGCGGCCGGCAAGCCGGCGCTCACTGCTGAAAAGCTCACCGCCCGGCTGCGCTTCTTTCCCCTGCTGATCGGCCGGGTCGAAATCGCCGACGTATCGCTCGAACAGCCGACCATCACCGTCGAGGTCGGGCCCAATGGCCGCACCAACTGGTCGGGCCTGATCGAGGCGCTGGCGTCGAGCCAGAAGCCGGACGCCGAGCGTAGCGCCGCCTTCTCCGAGATGCGCATCGACAACGGCACGATCGTTGTGCGCGACAGCGCGCGCGCACTGTCCGAGACGCTCGACGACGTGCAGTTCTCGCTGGCCTGGCCGTCGATCTCCAACAGCTTCGGCGCCACCGGCCGCTTCGTCTGGCACGACGAAGTCGTCGATGCGTCGTTGACGCTCGGCGATTTTGCCGCCGCGCTTGCCGGCAAGCGCACCGGCGTCAAGCTGCGGCTGGCCGCCGCCTCGCTCAAGGGCGGCTTCGAAGGCGCGATGAGCGTCAAGCCGACGCTGAAGATCGAAGGCACGCTCGCCGCCGATACCGAATCGCTTCGCGACGCCATGTTGTGGATCGGCAAGAAGCCGCTGCCCGGCGGCGGCTTCGGCCACTTCGCCATCAAGGCGGAGGCCAACGTCACCGGCGGCACGGTGGGTTTAACCAACGTCAACCTCGAACTCGACGGCAACACGGCCGAGGGCGTGCTGACCTTCGCCGCCGATGGCCGGCAGACGGTACAGGGCACGCTGGCGGCCGATGCCCTCGATCTCACGCCCTACATCTCCACCGCCAAGCTGCTCACCGCCAACCAGCGCGCCTGGAATAACGGCCACATCAATCTCAAGGGCCTTTCCGGCATGGACCTCGATCTGCGGCTGTCGGCGGCGAAGGTGACCCTCGCCGACGCAAAGCTCGGCCGCACCGCCATCGGCGCCAATTTGCGCAACGGGCAGCTCGTGGTCACCGTGGGTGAGGCGCAGGCCTATGGCGGCATGATCAAGGGCTCGTTGACGCTGGCCAATTTCGAAAACGGCGTCGATGTGAAGTCGCAGCTCCAGTTCAGCAACGTCAATCTCGAGCCTTGTCTTGACCAGCTCTTTGGGCTCCACCGGCTCGAGGGCACCGGCAACATGACCCTCGCTCTCGAAGGCAGGGGCGCGAGCGTGCTCGCGGTCGCCCACAATATGAACGGCACCGCCAGCTTGAGCGGCAAAAGCGGCGCACTGGTGGGTTTGAACGTGGAGCAACTATTGCGGCGGCTGGAACGCCGGCCGCTCTCCGGGCCCGGCGCATTCCACACCGGCAGCACGCCGTTCGACACGATCGATATCGCGCTCAATGTCTTGAACGGCACTGCGACGGTGAAGGAGATGAAGATTACCGGCCCCGCGGTGCAGGTAGCGATGACCGGCTCCGCTTCGATCCCTGGCCGGGAATTCGACCTGACTGGCACCGCGGCCTTGGTCGCCGCCGCTAAGCCCGGCGCGCAGCCGTTCGAGTTGCCCTTCGTCGTCCAGGGTACCTGGGATGATCCCGTCATGCTGCCCGACGCCGAGGCGCTGATCCGCCGCTCGGGCGCGGCGGCCCCGCTGCTCAATGCGGCGCGCGAGCAGCGGCGCGCGCGCGATGCCGTGCAGTCGGTCATCGAGCGGCTGACCGGACATGGCGTGCCGAAGGCAGTACCGGCGGCCGAGCAATCGACGCCACCGTCATCCGCCAAGGCGGAGTGAAACCTTCGCGTCCAAGATCTCCTTGTCATGGCCGGGCTTGTCCCGGCCATCTCGCTTAGGGACGGACGGCGTCGCCCTTCTAAGCGGGATCACCGGGCCTTCGCCGCGCCGAAGCGGCTTCGGCCGCGCAGGCGGGACAAGCCCGGTGATGGCAAATGAGAGTTCTAACCCCGCTCGCGCGCGGCGCCGCGCTTGGCAATCAGCGAGGCGGTGAGGATCGCCAGCGCCACCGCGGCGATCATGATGGTGCACACCGCGTTGATCTCCGGCTTCACGCCGAGCCGCACCGCCGAATAGATGCGGATCGGCAGCGTGGTTGCCCCGGGCCCGGTGGTAAAGCTCGCGATGACGAGATCGTCGAGCGACAGCGAGAAGGCGAGCATCCAGCCGGCGGCAACTGCCGGCGCGATCAGAGGCAGCGTCACGGTCATGAATGTCCTGAGCGGTGGACAGCCGAGATCCTGCGCCGCTTCTTCGAGCGCGCGGTCGAAACCGACGAGCCGCGCCTGCACGATGACGGTGACGAAACATAGCGTCAGCGTGGTGTGCGCGATCACAATGGTCCAGAACCCACGATCGACATTAAGCGCGACGAACAGCAGCAGCAGCGCAAGACCGGTGATCACGTCCGGCATCACCAGCGGCGCGTAGACCATGCTCGACAACGCAAGCCGCGTGCGGAAACGGCCGAGCCGCGTCAGCGCCACCGCCGCGCAGGTGCCGAGCACGGTCGCCGCCGTGGCAGAAACCGCAGCCACGCGCAGGCTGATCCAAGCCGATTGCAGCATCGCCTGGTCGTGCGCGAGCACGCGATACCATTCGAGCGACCAGCCGCCCCACACCGTCACCAGCCGCGAGGCGTTGAACGAATAGATCACCAACACCGCAATCGGCAGGTAAAGGAACGCGAGCCCCAGCGCGACCGCGACGATGTTGAAGGATGACATGCGGTGCATGGTCAAGGCGTCCGTTGAAAGCAGGACAATAGCCACGCACTCTCTTCACCTCTCCCATAGGGAGAGGTCGACGCGCCAACGGGCCGGCGCGAAGCGCCGCCCGATGACAGGCTCCGCGCGTCGGGTGCGGGGATTAGATTTAAGTGATTTCTAGAACCCCCCTCCCCAACCCTCCCCCACAAGGGGGGAGGGAGCATGCAGAGTGTGCGGTACGGGCTGCGATGCAAATCGAGACTCGTCACGACCGCATCTCCTCGATCTGGCGCGATTGCAGGCGCTGATAGATCAGCATCGGCACGACCAGTAGCGCGAGCAGCGCAACCGCGATGCCGGACGCCACCGGCCAATCGCGGTTCTCGAAGAATTCCATCCACAGCGTCTGCCCGATCATCGGCGCGCGCGAGCCGCCGAGCAGATCGGGGATGACGAATTCGCCGGTGATCGGGATGAAGCAGAGCAGCGCGCCGGCCGCGATGCCGGGCAGCGCCAGCGGTACGGTGACGAGCCAGAACGTCTTCCAGCGTGGGCAGCCGAGATCGGCGGCGGCTTCGACGAGGCTTTCGTCCATCTTCTCCAGCGCCGCATAGAGCGGCAAGACCATGAACGGCAGGTAGGAATAGACGAGGCCGATGTAGACGGCGGTATCGGAGGCGAGCCAACCGACCGGCGCGTGAACGATGCCAAGCGCCATTAGCACGTCGTTGAATAGGCCGTCCCGCTGCAGGATGTTGATCCAGGCGTAGACGCGGATGAGGAACGAGGTCCAGAACGGCAGCACGACGAAGGTGACGAGCAGCGGCTGCCAACGGCGCGGGCTGCGCGCGATGCCGTAAGCGAGCGGAAAGCCGAGCGCGAGCAGAAGCGCGGTCGAGACCGCGGCGATCTTCAGGCTGTGCAGATACGACGTAAGATACAGCGGGTCGGAGGCGATGAGCTTATAGCCGTCGAGGGTGAGGCCGTGCACGAAAGTCATAATGCCGTCCACGCCGGCGGCGAAATCGAGCATCGGCCGATACGGCGGCATAGCGATCGCCGTCTGCGCAAAGCTGATCTTGAGTACGATCAGGAACGGCACGAGAAAGAAGGCGATGAGCCAGAGATAGGGCAGCCAGAGGACGAGGCGAGCGCGCTTGTTTCGCGCTCGCGAATTTCGCGCCTCTTTTCCTCTCCCGCCGCTTCCGGCCCGAATCCCTGCCGCTGAAAAGCGAAGGGTTGGGGTGGACGTCACATTCTCCGCCATCGTTCAGCCTTCGCTAATCTGCCGACCCACGCCCTGGCGCCGGCGGGACCGGGCAACTCAAGTCGCCTTCCTCGCAGTGAAGATAGGACGTGAAGTCTCCGATGCGGCTGGTTGTCAGACGGTCCAGACACGAGGAATAGATCATCGGGCCGGCGCTTCCTCCGGCGACACCGGACGATTGAAAGCCGCACTCCGCGTCACGGAAGACGATCCAGGCCCGTTGCGCGGCGACGAGCAGCTCCGTTGCCTTGGGATCTTTCTTCAGCCGTGCCATGATCTTTTTATAAAGCTTGTTCAGCTCGGCATCCGATTTCCTGTACGCATCGTTGTAGCATTCGTTGATGGCGGCCTGTGTTGCTCCAACCTTCTCACATTGGTCGGCATTCGCGGCCGTCGTCGAGACAACGGCCGCGACCGCTAACATGGCGGTAAAGATCGCCGACGGCATCGACATGAACACTCCCGTGCACACGTTCCTAATGCTTACTCTTTCAACACCACACCGGCATCCGCGGGCCAACTCACCCACACACGGTCGCCGACGGCGAATCGGGCTGCCCCGCGCGCGTGGGTATTGGCGCGGGCCACCTTGATCAGCGAACCGTCCGCAAGTTGCACTTGATAAAGCGATACGTCGCCGCGATAGCCAACCTCGCCGATTACGCCGGCGAGTGCGTTCCCTCCGCTCTGCGCCGTACGCTCGGCAGCAAGCACGAGCTTCTCCGGCCGCAACGCCAACGCAATCTCCTCGCCCGGCACGAGCGTGGGTACAGATGAGATGCGCAAAGCACCCACCGGCGATTTAATGGTGGCGCGATCAGGCCCGAGCCGGCCGGGAATGATCGTCACCTCGCCGATGAAGTCGGCGACCCAGCGCGAAGCCGGCCATTCGTAGACGGCCGCAGGCTCGCCGACTTGCGCGAGACGGCCGCGGTTCATCACTGCG
>DASTWX010000032.1:0-3045 GCA_035765795.1 Pseudolabrys sp.
GGTCGCGCCGTAACCCACGGTCTCGCCGCGCCTCACATGACGCACGTCCAGGATACGCGCCTGCAAGGTAACGACGGGCTGCATTGGATTGGCCCGGCCCGGAGTCGGATTGATGCCGTAGAGCGCAATCCCCGGCCGCACAATGTCGCAATGGGCGGCGTCGCCGAGAAAAGTGCCGGAGGAATTGGCGAGCGAGGCGGGAATCCCACGGTAGTGCAGGCGAATATCGCGGAAGAGCCGTATCTGCTTTTCGTTCAGCGGACTTGCCGGATCGTCGGCGCAGGCGAGATGGCTCATCACCAAGGCGATGCCGTGGTTTCCGGCGCGAATGCGCGGCGCGACCGCCGCCGCCTCGTCGGCCGAGAGGCCGAGCCGATTCATGCCCGTATCGACGTGCAGCGCGGCGCCGCCGCGCCATCCGCTGGCCGCGGTGAAAGCGTCCCATTCCGCGAATTCGAGCAGACTGCCGATCACCGGCCGCGCGTTGATCGCGGCGAAAGCCGGACCCGTGCCTGGCATCAGCCCGTTGAGCACGTAAACCGCCGCTTCGGGTGCGGCCTCGCGTGCGCGGCGCGCCTCGCCGAGATCGGCGACGAAGAAGGTCTTGCAGCCGGCGCGCGATAGCGTGAACGCGACGGCTTCGATGCCGCAGCCGTAGGCGTCGGCCTTGATCACCGCCGCGCATTCCGCCGGCATGGCGCGGCGCGACAGGCTCCGCCAGTTGGCGGTGAGAGCGCCGAGATGGATGGTGAGAATGCCGCCGGCTTCCGCCGCCGGCGGGCCGGCGGTGACCGTCCCGCTCTTCTCCGGTGCGGTGAATTCTCTAGACGACAGTGTTTCGGCGTCGGCCATGATGTTTTTCGTTTAGCGGCAAGCTCGCGTTGCGTCCACGTCTTGCGATCTCGTCGTCACTTTTGGCACTTTCGGGCAAGCTCCATCCTTCCCGCGGCGCGGCTGCGCCCGGGCTTTGCGGGTTGGCCCTCGTCTTGAGAGACGAGGGGGACGGCGCGCTAAGCGGCGCGGGGCCGTTCCTTATGTCACGCGGCTGTTTTAAAGGCCGCGTGGCGCCTCCCGGCGCGCCGTCTCGGCGTTTATGCGGCCGGCCCGCGCTTTTCGGCTTGCTGCCTCTTCCTGCCTCCGGCTTTCCGGTTGCGACCCCTTGTGGGGATCGCGCGCGGGAGCCTTGGGCAGGCCTTGGCGGCCCGCCGATCAGCGAGCTCCTCGCGGGGGGTCGTAGTGCCCCCGGGCGGAGCCCGGCGCCGCCCGAGTGCGTGCTCTGCGAAAGCACGCCCGCGGGCGCCGACCCGCACCCCACGAGCCGGCGCAACCGGTTCGCGTCCCCTCGAAGGGGCGGGCCGGAATGGGTATATAATCTCGAAGGAATGTTGTCAAGGCAATAAGGAAAAAAATCGTAGTCATGAAACCCGCGGCGGGTCCATAGTCCGGCTGGAGCGAGCTGTCCCAGCGCTTCGTTTATCTGTCGATGGAGATTTACACTCAGGCGGCGGATTGTGGTTCCTCCCCGCGAAGCGGGGGAGGGGGACCATGCGAAGCATGGTGGAGGGGGCGTTGCGGGCACCGACGATCACATTCGAGCGGGCGCGCGAATTGCGCCAAGATGCCTTTGCCGGAAGTCATCCTTTGGCAAGCGCTGCGGAAGGGGCGGTTATCTGGTTTGCGCTTTCGTCGGCAGCATCCAATCGGCCCCTACATACTGGACTTCTATTGTCCTTCGGCCCGTCTGGCGATCGAGGTAGATGGTTCAGTTCATGATACGGTCGCCCAGGCCCAGCACGACGACCGCCCTGCGGCTTGGCTGGGAAAGCGCGGCGCGACCGTGCTGCGCATCACCGCCAAGGACGTTTTGAAGGACGAGAGATTGGAAGGGGTTCTTCTTACTATCGAGCAAGCGGCTGCCTCCTCCGGCTCCCCCGGCTCAAGGCCGGGGTCGCCACCTCCCCCGCTGCGCGGGGGAGGAACCGAAACCGCGCCATGAAGCTGCACGATCACCCGAGACGGACAGCCTTTATATCGAACTCAAGAGCGCGCCGGGAGCTGAGACGCGGGAAATCAAAGGGCTCGTGGTCGACTTCGGCGTTAAAGGCGATATGGTTTGGCTCGATATCGATCATGCTTCCCGCAAGCTTGACCTCTCAAGGATCGAGACCATTGCCTTGCCTGCGGTGCACGCGGCGGAGTGATTTCGGCTTGCATGTCACTCTGAGCTTGGATGCTATATCCAAGCGGAGCTTGTGCTGCCAGAAGAGAATGGATCAGGGTCCGTGGCCAGATTGAGCCCTAACTACGGCAGCGAGTTACATCTCCTCCGGATGCTTGGGCGGCATCGTGAACATTTCAATAGAAAGGTCTGCGAGGCGACGCGGGCGGAGCATGTCGAATGGCTCGATTTCCCTTCGGGTGATGGGCGTTTGGACGAGCATGGAAACGTCCTTTGGGATCGGGAATGGCATCAATTGAATTTCCTGCCAGCGGAAGCCCCGGCGAGGAAAGCATGGCAAGTAGCATGGCCCACGCATCGGACGGGCCATAACTGGGATGCGATCGGACGGCTTCATTTCGGCGTCGCGTGCGAGTGGCTGCTCGTAGAAGCCAAGGCCAACGTCGAAGAGATTTTGTCGTGTTGTCAGGCAACCGACTCCAAGAGCATTGCACTGATTAGGCAAACTTTGAACTCGACCAAAGCAGCACTTGGTGCGGCTGCAAGCTGCGACTGGATGCAGCCATATTATCAGCGATGCAATAGGCTCGTGGCCCTACATGTCTTGAATAAGACCAGGACGCCGGCTCGACTTCTTTATGTGTATTTTTGCGGCGACGTAGGCGACCAACGCAGGACTTGTCCGGCATCCGAAGAGGACTGGCGTACCGAATTAACGAAACAAGACCAGCACGTCGGGCTGGCGATCGATCATCCTCTGCATGATCGTGTTCACAAGCTCTTTCTCGACGTGCGGTGCAACGACGGCGTTGCTGCATTCGAGCCGGTCGGCTGAAGACTTGGTGGTAGCAAGCAGCCGCGCTGAA
>DASTWX010000033.1:0-7194 GCA_035765795.1 Pseudolabrys sp.
GCCTGCCAATTGGAATCCGTCAGCCGCATCCCACGGTGAAGGAGGCGTATCGCTCTCGCGAAGGGCGGCAAGGCGCGCCTGTTCGCGCTCGATCAGCGCCAAGGCACCCCGCGCCGCGGCGGCGCGGTCGAGACCCTGCGCAACGGCGCCGAGCGCTTCGAGGTGAGCATCGATGAAGCCGGTGTCGAAGGTGCCGCGGCGAAAACCGTCGGCGCGGGCAAGCGCGGCGAGGAAAGCCGCATTGCTATGCGGTCCGGCCACGATCGTCTTCTCAAGCGCACCCGCGAGGCGGTCGAGCGCCTGCTCGCGGGTCACGCCATACGCGATCAATTTGGCGATCATAGGATCGTAGAACGGCGTCACCGCATCGCCTGCCTCGACGCCGCTGTCGATTCGCAATCCTTCGGCCTGCGAAAACGCCAGCGCGACCAGCTTGCCGGTCGAAGGCAGAAAGCCGCGCTCGGGATCTTCCGCATAGAGTCGCGCCTCGACCGCATGCCCGTCGAGCCGCACCTGATCTTGGGCGAGCGGCAGCGGCTCCCCGGCCGCCACACGAAATTGCCATTCCACCAGATCGAGCCCGGTCACCGCCTCGGTGACCGGGTGCTCGACCTGAAGCCGGGTGTTCATTTCCATGAACCAGAAGCGGTCGGCCTTGAGGCCCTCAGCACTGTCGGCAATGAATTCGACCGTGCCGGCGCCTTGATAGCCGACCGCCCTCGCCGCGGCGACGGCTGCCCCGCCGATCGCAGCACGTAGCTCCGAACTCATTCCGGGCGCCGGCGCTTCTTCGATCACTTTCTGATGGCGCCGTTGTAGCGAACAATCGCGCTCGTTGAGATGGATCGCGCTGCCTTGACGGTCGGCAAACACCTGTATCTCGATGTGACGCGGCGCCGTTACGTACTTTTCGATCAATACGCGTGCATCGCCGAACGCGCTTTGCGCTTCGCGCATGCAGGCGGCGAGCGCCTCGTCGAAATCGGCATGGCGGTCGACGCGGCGCATGCCCTTGCCGCCGCCGCCGGCCACGGCCTTGACCAGCACCGGATAGCCAATCTCGTAGGCTTTCTGCTTCAGAAATGCCGGCTCCTGCCTATCGCCGTGATAGCCCGGCACCACCGGCACGCCGGCCGCTTCCATCAGCGCCTTGGCGCGATCCTTGAGGCCCATGGCGCGGATCGCGTCGGGTGGCGGACCGACGAAGACAATACCCGCGTCGGCGCAAGCCTGAGCGAAACCGGCGTTCTCCGCGAGGAAGCCATAGCCGGGGTGGATGCACGCGGCTCCGGCCGCTTTCGCCGCGGCAATGATGCGCTCCCCGGCGAGATAGCTTTGCGCCGCCGGCGCCGGACCAATCTCGATCGCTTCGTCGGCGAGCCGCTTATGCAGCGCGGAGCGATCAGCGTCCGAATGGACGGCGATCGTGCGCATGCCGAGCCGCTTGGCGGTTCGTATGATGCGGCAGGCGATCTCGCCGCGATTGGCGATCAGGACAGAAGCGAACATGAACGGCCTTAAGCTGATCGCCGGCGATCTTAGAACAGGATCGCGATGGAGAGGCTAGCGAAGCGGCAGCGGCGCGCCGGGCTGTGGATGGCTCGGCGTCTTCTCCGCGGGGTTTTTCGATTTGTCGCCAGCGCCCCTGGCCTCGCGGGCTTTGGGCTCCGCCGGCGTCTTAGGCGGCTGGGCCTTTTTTACCCCCTCGGCCAGACGCGCAGCGGCATCCTTGGTCAGCTTTGGCTCGGGCGTCACGATGCTGACGGCCGGGATGGAATCGGCGGAAGGAAAATCCCACGGCTCACCCGGACGGATAGCCGCGCGGGTACCTTTGATATCCGGGGCAGCCGCCGGGAGCGCCGAGGCGACAGGCGTAGAGGGAACCGACGCCACGGCGGCCTTGGGCGAAGCCGGCGTCGGTTCGTTCCAGGACGCCGCGTAGCGAGATACGTATTGATCAAACGCTTGCGCCTTGAGGTTTGATTTCAACGCACCGGCATGATCCAGTGTGACGAAGATCGCGCAACGCGTGGCCGTGCAGCCATCGCGTTCGGCGAGAACATGAGCCGCGAGACCGTAGCGGTCGAGCGCCACAGTCCGCCGCGTGCCGGCGAGCGCACTCAGCAAAAGGCCGTCATCACCCGGTGTAAGCGCCCGCGCTTCTTTGAGAAGATCGATGCGGGACGCCATGTAGGCGACGGCTGCCGCGGTACTCCGCGCCGAGCCGAAGACCGTCTTCTCGCAAGCATTGCCCACCGCCTCACCGGCGGCGCCGTCGACGCAAGGAAGAATCGATCCCGGCATGAGTACGCTACGGTCGAGCTCGGCCGCCCGCTTCAGCAGCGCCTCACGATGCGCCGACTGTTCACCGCCCGCCACGACGTCGATGAGGAGGCCGGCCAGCAGCAGGACAGCGGCCACAGCGGCGACGGGCAGCCCATAACCGACGAGGGCGCGGCCCAAACCGCGCCGCCATGCAAACACCCCGAAACCGAGCACCAGCGCGGTGAGCGCGCCAGCCAGCGCGATAAGCGGCGTTTGCGCCGATTTGATCAGGAATGCGGTCGCAAAAATTGGCATGGCGCTCCGCTTACTGGATCTTGACCCCCGATATCTTTACCACATGGGCCCATTTCTCGATGTCCTTACGCAGATAGGCGTCGAACTCCTCTGGCGTCTTCACCATCGGCACAGCGCCTTGCTTGAGCCAAGCGGCCTTCACATCCGGCCGATTGATCACCTGATTGATGTTTTTGTTGAGGAAGGCGACCACGTCCTTAGGAGTGCCCCTTGGTGCCATGATGCCAAGCCAGATCGTCGCCTCGTAACCGGGAACGCCTGCTTCCGACACCGTCGGCAGATCGGGCAGCAGTCTCGAACGGCCGGCGCCTGTGGTTGCCAGCGCGCGCACACGGCCGGCCTTGGCAAGCGGCGCCATCGTGGTGATGGCGTCAAACATCAGCTGCACCTCGCCCGACATGACCCCATTGCGGGCTTCGCCTGAAGCGCGATGCGGAATGTGCACGATATCTGTGCCTGACATCGCTTTGAACAACTCGGCCGCCATGTGATACGGGGTGCCCGGGCCAGATGACGCATAATTCAGCTTGCCAGGTTCCTTCTTGGCGAGCGCGATGAATTCTTTCACGCTCTTCGCCGGCACTTTAGGGTTGATCACCATCAGCAGATCGGAAGAGTTGACGCTTGCCACCGGCACAAAATCGCGCATCAACCTATAGGGCTTGTGCGCCATCAGCGTTTCGTTGGTGGTTTGAGTGTTTGACATCACCAGCAGCGTATAGCCGTCGGGCCTAGACTTTGCGACGAGATCGGTTCCGATGACCGACCCGCCGCCCGGCCTGTCCTCGACGATGAACGATTTGCCGGTTGATTGAGAGAGATGCTGCGCGAGAACGCGAGCATAGACGTCGGCCGGACCGCCCGCGCCAAACGGCACAATGAAGCGCACCGTGCGGGTGGGATAATCGGCAGCGAATGCCGACAGCGTCAAAGGGAAGAGCAGCGTGGCAACGGCTGTCGCAACCAGGCGCATAAAGCGAAACATACGATGCCCCCACGGGAAAAGGGAACGGATGCACCGGGTTTTGCGGCAGGCCGCCGGGCAGCCGGCTCACGCAAGCAACCGCGGCGCCATCTGTAACCTTTTGCCGCAGCCCGGTCACCTGGGAAGTCCCAATTACTGGAAATAGCGGAAGACGATCCGGCACGCGCGCGCGGTCGCACGTTTGCACCGGCTCGTTGTCCGCCTGGGACCGGGATAAAGAAGCTTGGAGAACCGGACGCGCTCAGGCGCGGTCGAGCTGGCTTTCTTTGGCAACCCGTTCGAATGCTTCGCCGGAACTCTTGATGCGGTACTGGTGATCGTCGCCTTCCGACGGCAGGAGCTTTACCACCGTGTAACTTCCAGTAGCGGCAGCGCGGCCGAACGTCGGCGACGTGTAATATACCGTATCGCCAACACGATATTTGTGCGCGCGACTTGGCAACTCGTCATCGGTTACGATCGGCTGCATCGGCGGACTGGCTGTACGAATCATGGCCGCAGCCGCCGCAAGTTCCGGCTGCGCGAGCGGCTTGCGCACCGTGATGGACTTGGCAAGCGGCTGCCGTGCTTTGTCCGCTTTCTTGGCGGCGCTGCGTGCGTTCTTAACGGCCTTGCCGGCCGTCTTGCTGGTGGGCCTCCGGACACTCTTGGCGGATCGCCGGACGCCTTTGGTTGAATGTGTGCTCATGTCTTCGTTTATAGCAGCTTATTTCACCGAAGTGCGAAGTTTTTTTCAGCCAAATGACTGCTACTTCAACGGGTTAAATATGTGGTTGCACTATACCGCACAACTGTTTGCAAAACCGCGGGATATCGTTTCCTGGGAGCCGCTGGGCCGCCAGCGCTTAGCGGCCCGCCTGCTCATGCCGGCTCACCCGCAATGCATCGGCGATACTGCGACGATCCATCCGTGTGCCGTCGTCGCCCTCGATAAGCAGAGGCGTGCGGCCCTCTTGTTCCACATGCCGCGACCAGGAGAGCGCCTCGTCCATTGACCCGAATTCCTTGAACAGCATTTTCTCCTTCTCGAGGGGGGAGATTTCTGCGGTCCCACGCGGGCCGCTGTAGACGCGATAGCGCATCGCCAAACCTCTTTTTTTGACTATGTCTGCGTTAACGCCTGCGGCGCGTGTTCGTTCCCTACTCCACGCCCCAAGTGCGCCCCCGGCGACGGCAAAAGCCCGGGTCACCCGCGGGCTCACCCTCGCTGATGGTTGCGAGTGGCTGGTATTGCCGCCGCCAAAGACGCCTCATCCGCCAATATAGGCCGCCTCAAAACTTCTCCACCCAAGGCCGCAGTTCGATTTCCCAGGTCCAGGCACTGCGCGGCTGTCGCAAAACATGGAGATAGGTGTGCGCAATGGCATCGGGATCGAGCAATGAATCCGGCTTGTCCGGCGGCACGGGACGGCGGGCGCTACGAATCCCGCCGTCGATCACAAAATGCGCGACATGGATGCCCTGAGGAGCGAGTTCGCGCGCCATACTCTGCGCCAAGCCGCGCAGCGCGAACTTGCCCATCGCGAATGGCGCCGACTGGGCATAGCCCTTCACGCTCGCCGACGCACCGGTGAACAGGATCGCCCCGCGTCCGCGCGGCAGCATGCGGCGTGCGGCGGCCTGCGCTACGAGGAAGCCGCCGTAAGACGAGACCAGAATGGATTTGTGCACCTCGGCCGGATCGAGATCCACGAGCGGCCCACGCGTGCGATAACTGGCGTTGTAAACCACCACGTCCGGCGCCCCGCCCTCCGCCTCAAGGGCCGCGAACACCTTGTCGACATCGCCGCGTTCTGTGGCATCGCAGGCGTAACTCTTCGCATCGATTTCGGTGGAAATCGCATTCAGCTTGCGCGTGTCGCGGGCGGCGAGCGCCACCGTCATGCCCGCGCCTGCAAAAGCCCGCGCGATCGAGGCTGACAGACCGGAGCCGGCGCCGACGATGAGCGCGGATGTGTAAGCTTCCGACATGGCCAGCGCTTTTTCTCCAGGTTGATGCACCCGGGTGACGAACTTATTTCAAATGCGCGAGGATTGCATGGCGCGTGTTCTGATCATCGCCGGGATCGTTCTGCTTGTGGCCGGGCTGCTGTGGCCTTACCTCGGCAGGCTCGGACTCGGGCGGTTGCCCGGCGACATCGTGTTCAGCCGCGGGCAGACGACGGTCTATTTCCCGATCGTCACCTCGATCGTACTCAGCATCATCCTGAGCGCGCTGTTGTGGCTGTTGGGGCGGTGAGGCGCTGCGGAGAATCGCCAATCCTGTTACCGTACCACGCGCGGCAATTCAGCCGCGCCCGCTAACAGGAGCAAGTATGTACACCCGCTCGATCGCAGCTCTCGGCCTGTGCGTCGCACTTGGAACGAGCCCAGTGTTCGCGCAGCAGTTCGAAAAAAAGAACTACAACTACAGCAAATTCGCCAAGGGCGCCTTCTCCGAGGCCGTGACGGTAACCGGACCGGCTAAAATGATCTATCTCGCCGGCATCGGCGCAGAGGATCCCGACAACGGGTCGGTTCGCCACAAGGACAACTTTTACGAGCAATGCCGCTTGGCCTGGAGCAAGATCCAGAAAGCTCTGGCAGCGAACGGCGCGGGCCTTGGCGATATCGTCAAGGCGACGACCTACGTGACCGATGTGCGCTATCGCGCGGAAATGCGCAAGTGCCGTCAGGAAACGTTCAAGGACACCGTATTGCCGCCGCACACGTTCCTCAATGTCGTGCAACTCGCGCGTCCTGGCATGATGATCGAAGTGGACGTGGTCGCCGCCGTGGCGGCAAAATAACCGCGCGCCTCGGCAAAAGGCTGGCGGATTTCGGCATGCCGATCCGCCGGCCTGCTCACATCTGACGTATTGATCGTGGATCGGCGCATTAACTCGGCTTCCTCCACCTCCGATTAGTCTCTAGCCCGCATAAGCGAAGCGCATGCTCATCCGTCCGCCCTTGATTCGCGAGAATTATTGTATGCACGATAATTATGAATGAAGATCACCTTCGACCCGGTTAAACGCGACCGGACCTTGCGCGAACGCGGGCTTGATTTCGCGGACGCGGATCACGTTTTTGCGGGTGTGACGCTGGACTGGCCGGACGAGCGGCACGATTACGGCGAGTTGCGGATAATCATGGTCGGCTACCTGCACGAACGAATGGTAATCGTTTGCTGGACACCTCGGAGCGGCACACGACACGTCTTTTCGATGAGGAAAGCCAATGAGCGGGAAAAAGCGAAGTACGGGGTCGCGCTACAGAAAGATCGGTAGCGACCTGAAAAAAGTGGATGCTTATGTCCTCGGACCAAAAGACTACGAAGAAATCCCCGAACTCAGCGATGAGTGGTTCGAGCGTGCCGACGTCCATGAAGGCGGCAAACTGATCCGGCGTGGACGGCCGCCGTTAGCCGAGCCCAAGCAGTCGACCAGCCTGCGACTCGATGCCGATGTGCTCGCGCATTATCGCGGCACTGGCCGTGGCTGGCAGAGCCGCGTCAACGCGGCGCTTCGTAAGGCGGCTAAGCTGCCGGAGAAGAAACGGAAGAAGGCTTAACATTCTCGCCCCTCACATCCTAAACACTCCAAACCGCGTCCCCCGCACCGGCGCATTGAGCGTCGCGGAAAAGGCGA
>DASTWX010000034.1:0-8265 GCA_035765795.1 Pseudolabrys sp.
GCCCCTCTCCTACTACACCTTCGGCGGCTGGAAGCGCTCCGGCTTCGGCGACCTTAACCAGCATGGGCCGGACTCGATCCACTTCTACACGAAGACGAAAACGGTCACCTCGCGTTGGCCAGGCGGCGCCAAGGAAGGCGCCCAATTCGTAATGCCGACGATGAAGTGAGAACAGCCCGCAATGCAGACAGGGTATCTTGCCGCGGGACTCATTCTCGCGGCGCTCTTGGCGGGCTGCGCAAGTCCAAGCGCGGAACAGCGCTCAACTCCTGCCCCGCACCCGCGCGTCGCTATGACCGGGCAGTGGATCTTGTCGGCACCCAATGCGTCTTCCTGCGAGATGCGCTTTGGCGGCTCCGGATTCGAAGGCACCATCGAGCCGGGCGCGGGTTGCCCCGGCGACTTTTTCACCAGCCGTCAGTGGACCCTCGCGCACGGACGCCTGACTATTAACGACTACCAAGGACAACCGCTTGCGCATCTCAGGCTGTCGTACGGCCGGTTCAGCGGCCGCGCGGTTACCGGCATGCCGGTGACGCTCGCGCGTTTTTAGTCGTGTATTGTCCAACTCCAACTCCGCTCATTCACGCAATCGGGAATGAGCGGAAGACGCGGCGCCGTCAGTACAACAGAATCAATCAGTCCAAGGTGCGCCTGAACCGCGTCACCGCGATCGCCATGGCCACCAGCATCAGCAAGGTCAACGCCGCGGCGTCGTAGCGCATGTCGGCCATGGTCGTCCCTTTGAGCATGATTCCGCGCACGATGCGAAGGTAATGCGTCAACGGCAAGGCTTCGCCCACCCATTGCGCCCATAGCGGCATGCCGGCGAAAGGAAACATGAAGCCTGACAGCAAAATGTTCGGCAGGAAAAACATGATCGACATTTGCATCGCCTGTAGCTGGTTCTGCGCCACCGTCGAAAAGGTGTAGCCGATCGAGAGATTGGCCGCGATGAACAGCGTCGACAGCGCCGCCAGCAAAGCGACGCTGCCGAGGATCGGCACGCCGAACAGCGCCACGCCGACGCCGATGATCATCGCCGCCTGCACGAAGCCGACGATGATGTACGGGATGATCTTGCCGAGCATGATCTCGGACGGCGTGATGGGCATCGACAGCAGATTCTCCATGGTGCCGCGCTCGATCTCCCGCGTGACCGACAGCGCGGTGAAGATCAGCATGGTCATCGTGAGGATCGTGCCGACGAGGCCGGGCACGATATTGAGCTGCGTCTCCGCAGCCGGATTGTAACGGGCATGCACCCGGATATTGAATGGCGAATGGCCGCCGCCGGGGATGGCGCGATCGTGAACGAGCGCGGTCTGTACCACCTGGTTGAGCGCGGACAGCGCCGAGCCTGACGCTACCGGATCGGTCGCGTCGGCGATCACCAACATCGACGGCTTGTCGCCACGGCGCACGTCACGTTCGAAATTGGCGGGGATTTCGACGGCGAAGAGCACTTTCCCTTCGCGCACAAGCCGGTCGACTTCCCGCTCGTCGCGCGGCAGCGCGCTGACTTTGAAGTACCGCGTGTTCTTCAAGGCAGCGAGTATCGAGCGGGACAGATCGCTGTTCTCCTGCAAGAGCACCGCGGTCGGCAGATCGCGCGGGTTCGTGTTGATTGCATAGCCGAACAGCAGGAGCTGGATCAGCGGGATCATGATGATCATGGCGAAAGAGACGCGGTCGCGGCGGAGCTGAATGAACTCCTTCACCAGCACGGCCCATGTCTTGCCCCAAAAGCCGCTGCCGGGGACGCGGCGAGGCGCCTTCTTCGGCAGCATGCGCATCATTGGAAATTGTCCCGCGCACGACCCATCAAGTCGATGAAAACGTCTTCCAGTGAAGGCTCCGCGCGCTTCCATTGCAGGCCGGGGCGCGCGCGATAAGGCGCAATCGCAGCATCGAGTGCATCGGCATCGCGACCGGAGACGTGCAGGCTGGTGCCAAACGGCGCCACCATGTCGATGCCCGGCTTGCCGGTGAGTTCGTCGCCGAGCTGCGCCAGCCCGTTCCCTTGATCGGCGCTGACGAACCAAGTGGTCAGATGCGAGGCCGCGATCACCTCGGCGACGGTGCCGCGCGCCAGCAATTCGCCGTAAGCGATATACGCGATCTCGTGGCAGCGCTCGGCTTCATCCATGTAGTGAGTCGATACCAAGACGGTGAGCCCATCGGCGGCAAGCGCATGAATCTCGTTCCAGAACTCACGCCGCGCTTTGGGATCGACCCCGGCGGTGGGCTCATCGAGCAGCAGGAGCTGCGGGCTCGGCAACGTGCAGGCACCAAGCGCGAGGCGCTGTTTCCATCCGCCGGAGAGCTCCTGCGCAAGCTGCTGTTCACGTCCGGCAAGACCGAGCCGTTCGATGGCTGCGCGGGCCGCCTCGCGAGGCCGTGCAATCCCATAGATGCGGGCGACAAATTCCAGGTTCTCCCGCACCGAGAGGTCTTGGTAGAGGCTGAAACGCTGGGTCATGTAGCCGACACGGACCTTGATCCTGTCGGTCTGAGTGCGGATATCGAAACCGAGACAGGTGCCGGTGCCTTCGTCCGGCGTAAGCAGACCGCACAGCATGCGGATGGTCGTGGTCTTGCCCGAGCCATTGGGACCGAGAAAGCCGTAGATCATTCCGCGCTTTACCTGCATGGAAAGATTGCGCACTACCGTGCGGCCGTCGAAGCGCTTGGTCAGGCCGTGCACATCGATGACGACATCGGCGGCGCTCATGACGCTGGTCCATCATCCGGTAATGTGACGGTGACCGGCTGCCCAACGCGGAAAGCTTCCGGCTTATCAGGCCGCGCCTCGATCAAGTAGACGAGCTTGGCGCGCTCCTCGCGGCTGTAGATGACCGGCGGCGTGTATTCGGCGCTCTGCGCGATGAAGCTGATTTTTGCTGTAAGGCCGGGCGCGCAGGCGTCGCAATTCACCTTTACCGTCTCGCCATCCTTGATGCTGGCAAGCCGCGTCTGCGGAACGAAAAACCGAATCTTGAGATTGGACGGCGGCAGTAACGCGATCACCGGGTGGGCCGGCTGTACGGTCTCGCCGCTTCGGTAATAGACCTCCTGAATGGTGCCGGCGGCCGGGCTCAGCACACGCCGGCGGGTGAGCCGCGTTTCCGAGGCTTCGAGATTGGCCTTGGCCTGGCGCAACGCGGCTTCCGCGTCGTCGTACGTCTTTTGGGTGCCTGCCGCGGTTCTAAGCAACTTGGTGGCGCGGTCGAACGCCTGCTGTGCATTGGTGAGCGCCGCCTTCCTCACCGCCACATCTGCCTTCTGCAGATCGTCATCGAGCGTGAACAGCAACTCGCCCTTGGTGACCCGGTTACCCTGACGCACGTTGAGCTTCTCTATCCTGCCCTGCTCGTCGGGACTGACAAAAATCATCTCGGCTTCCACCCAGCCTTGCAAAGCGCGACTATCGTTCTCGTTGCAGCCGCCAAGCACGAGCAAGGCAAGCGCGGCGGACGCCAATATCGGAAGGCGGATCACGTCGCGCCTCCTTCACCCGCTCGCGCGAACAACAGTTCGATCTGGGTCTCCATCATCGCGCGCACATCGAGCGGCTCGTAAGCGTCGAACAGCCCGGACCAGATGACGGCAATGAGTCCCGGCGCGACCAGAATTTGCGGGAAACGGGCAAGGCCCGGGGCCGCCTCCCCGCGCGCCACTGCACACTTTAGATTGGCGCGCACGGCCGTGAGAACCGGAGCGAGCACCTCGCGGTAATAGAATTCGGCGAGATTCGGAAAACGGCGGCCTTCCAGCAAGATGAGGCGCATCACATCCTTGCGCCGCGTTTCGTAGACCTCGCGAACGAACAATTCCGCCATCCGTTCGGCAAGCACGCGCACGGGTATTTCGATGGCGCCGAGCACCTGGATCCTGCTGACGAGCGGCGCCAGCATGTCGAGAACCAATTCCTGGAAGAGACTCTCTTTATCCCGGAAGTAAAGATAGATGGTACCTTTAGCGACGCTCGCGCGAACAGCGACGTCATCGAGCCGCGTAGCCGCGAAACCGCTTTGCGAGAACTCGTCGAGGGCGGCTGCGAGAATGGCTTGGCGGCGCGCAACGCTGCGCGACTTGCGGCGGGAGGGGACGAGTTTCCGTGAGGCTGAATTCGATGCGTCCGGAGCCGCGGTTTTCCTCTCCCCGCTTGCGGGGAAAGATGGGCGCCCCGAGGTGAGCGATCGCCCTTTCGGCCCGCCGTTGTCTCTGACTTTGACCGCCGCCTTTGCCGCGGCTGCGACCGGTGCTTCGTCGCTCGGCTTGCGGCGTTGCGGCGCGGATGGCGTTCGGCGCCGGCTGGCCATGGTCTTGCGCCTCCCGGTTACTGACTGACTGGTCAGTCATTTTTTTAACGCACAACTTGGCCGTTCGCAAGGGCAACCGAAGCTCTACTTTTCAGCGTTAAGGAAGCGGCGAAACTCTGCTCGGCACCGTCGTGTGGCGATCACGAAGCCTTGGTGCCCACCGCTGAAATCGTTGCGGTTCCCGTGGAAGTGCTCGTCAGAGCATCGGCGGCGTAGGCATGGCTGACCGTGACCAGCATTACCGTCGCGGTCGCGCACAATAACGTCGCAACCACGAGCGCATGCATCGCCGATGTGAAGCGGTCGGTCATCCGTCCTTCGCCCGTCATCCATTGCGGATAGGGAGCTGAGTCGGCGGAACAATCAATGATTCGAGTCGTCAGGCGCGCTCGATTTCGGCCTTGACGGCGGAAAGCGACTCGGGGGTATCGACATCCGTCAAAGCGGCGGCGCCATTGACAGGCACCTCGACCACCGCCTCGGCATAGCCGCCGATGAGATGACGAGCGCCCACATCGCCTTGAATCTGCATAAGGTCGGGAAAGAAGCGGCGCGACCACAACACCGGGTTGCCGCGGCGGCCTTCGATGCTCGGCACTACCACGAACGCGCCGCGCTCGGGATCGAAAGCGGCGATCAATTTGTCGATCAGCTCAGCATCGACATGCGGCATGTCGCCGAGGCACACAACGGCGCCATCAATATCTTCCGGCACCGCGGCGATGCCGGCCTTCAATGAGGTGCCGAGGCCTTCGGCATAATCGGGATTGTGCACCAAGCGCACCGGCAAGTCGGCGAGCGCGGCTTCGACTTTCTCGCGCTGGTGACCCGTCACCACAATGACGGGCGTCGCGTGCGATGCGAGCGCTTGCTCGGCGGCGATGCGCACCAGCGGCTTTCCGCCGATCTCGGCGATGAGCTTGTTGACGGCGCCCATGCGGGTAGAGCGGCCCGCAGCCAATACAAGGGCCGCGACACGGCGGCCCTTCTCCGGCGTTTTTTCCTCGCGCGGCTGCGGCCGGGTGACGATTTCCATCAACAGGCCGCCAACGCCCATGCCGGTCACGTCGGAGCGCGAGACCGGCAGACCGGCCAGGAGCCGCATCAGCACCCAGTCGAAGCCGTTCTCCTTCGGCGAGCGCGCGCACCCGGGCGCGCCGAGCACGGCCTGTCCACGCGCCTTGCCGATCAACATCAAGTTGCCGGGATCGACCGGCATCCCGAAATGCTCGATCTCGCCGCCGACGGCTTCGACCGCGGCAGGAATCACGTCGCGGCGGTCGGCAATGGCCGAAGCGCCGAATACGATCACCAACTCGGCGCCGAGATCGAGCATCTCGTCGATCGCCGGAGCAAGCGCGGCCTGCTCATGCGGGACTCGCCGCTCGGCAATAATGGTGGCGCCGGCCGGCGCGATGCGGGCACTCGTGATCTTCAACGTCTTGTCGATGATTTTTGGCGCGAGGCCTGGAAGCAATGTGGAAACAATACCGACCTTGCGTACTTTGTAGGGCGCAATGCGGATCACCGGCTTTGCTTTGGCCGCCTGCGCGACCGCGCGATCACGCGTTTCCGCGGCGACGGCGAAGGGAATGATCTTCACCGTTGCGATCATCTCCCCTTCGACGACCGGCTTGAATGCCGGCAGCGTGGCGAGCGTCACCGCCTCATCGATACGGTTGAGATCGTCGATGGCGTTCTTGTCCAGTACCAGCACGCCGGCGGTTTCAGCGAACATGTTGCAGCGCCCGGTAAAGGCGCGGTCGACATGCACGCCGGCGCCGGAGATCACGGCGGCGATATCGGCGGCGGCCTGGTCCTCCGATACATCGCCGGGCTCGAGCCGCGCCACGACAATCTCATCGACACCCGCCTCGGTGAGCGCGGCGATCTCCTTTTCACCGATGTGGGTACCCTTCTTGAGCACGAGACCACCCTGGCGGATCGAGTGGACCGCCGTCGCGCCAAGCGCGTCTTTGACCGGGACCGAACCGAATTTCATTTCACACTCCTGTCATTCCGGGGCCGGCCGAAGGCCGGAACCCGGAATCCAGAAAAAAGGACACGCCTCGTTTGGCTCTGGATTCCGGGTTCGTCCGCCTTCGCCCTTCGGGCTTCGGCGGACGCCACGGAATGACGAATGGTGCTCACGCCGCCTCCGCCTTCTCTGTCTTCACGCGCAGCGACTGAGTGATTTCCGCCATAATGGCAACCGCAATCTCCGCCGGCGAGGTGGCGCCGATGGCAAGGCCGATCGGCGCGTGGATTCGCGCGATAGTCCCCTCGCTGACACCCGCCTGCCGGAGCCGCTCGACGCGACGACCGTGCGTCTTCTTCGAGCCGAGCGCACCGATGTAGAAGCAATCGCGCTCGAGCGCGTGCAGCAGCGCCGGATCATCGATCTTGGGATCGTGCGTGAGCGCGACGAAGGCCGTGTAACGGTCAACGTTGAGCGGCGGCAGCGCGACATCCGGCCATTCGGCGATCACTTTCACGTCCGGGAAGCGTTCTGGCGAGGCAAAGGCCGTGCGTGGATCGACGATGGTGACGTCGTAGCCAAGCAGCGCTCCGATCGGCGCCAGCGTCTGGCTGATGTGCACCGCGCCGGTGACGACGAGTTGGGGCGACGGCACGTGCACGGTGAGGAAGACGCGGCCTTGCGGCGTCTCTTCCATGCCGCTCTTACCCATGCGCAACCGTTTTTCAATGACGTCACGCAACGGGTCCTTGCCGGCGTCCGTGGCCTTGACCAGCCGCTGCTCACCGCTTTGCACGTCCGTTACGACGACCAGTGCCCGGCGCGCCGCGCGCTCAACATTGATGGCATGGAGGAGTTCGAGTTTCATTTTACGTCCCTTTCACCGTCACCCTGAGGTGCGCGCGTAGCGCGCCTCGAAGGGCGACGGCCCGCGACTCATAGTCCGCTCATCCTTCGAGGCTCGCGCGTTGCACGCACTCGCACCTCAGGATGACGGATAAATGTTTCACCTCAACTCACCTTCTCCACGAACACGCGAATGGTGCCGCCGCAGGAAAGGCCGACTTTCCAGGCCGCGTCGTCGGCAACACCGAATTCCAGCATTTTCGGCTCGCCGCGTTCGATCACGTCGATCGCCTCGGCCACCACCGCGCCTTCGACGCAGCCGCCGGAAACCGAACCGAGGAAATTTCCTTCCTCATCGATCACAAGGTTCGAACCGACCGGACGCGGCGCCGAGCCCCAGGTCTCCACCACGGTTGCCAGCGCCACGCCCCGGCCGCCTTTCCGCCAATCCTCCGCGGCCTTGAGGATGTCTTCGTCACGCGAGAGCATTTTATGTCTCCGTCCTCTCTTCGTCGTCACCGGGCTTGTCCCGGTGACCCCGCTTAGGTTGGCAATGTGCGTCCATAAGCGGGATGGCCGGGACAAGCCGGACATGACCGGTTAGTAGTTACGCCACCTTCTGCAATATCGCCTTTGGATCGTAACTCTTGTCCGGATGGCCCGACAATGCGCGGACCAGTTCAGTCATCGAATCGAGATTATGGATCGGCCGCAACTCATCGACATGCGGCAAAATGGTGCGCACGCCCTTGGCGCGCGCCTCGAAACCATCGAAGCGCAGAAGCGGGTTGAGCCAGATGAGCCGCCGGCACGAGCGGTGCAGCCGGTCCATCTCGAATCCCAGCGTATCGTCGGCGTCGCGTTCGAGGCCGTCGGTGATCAGGAGCACCACGGCCCCCTGCCCGAGCACACGGCGCGACCAGCGCTTGTTGAACTCGCGCAAAGACGAAGCAATGCGGGTGCCGCCCGACCAGTCAACCACATGCGCCGAGCACGCGGCCAGCGCTTCGTCGGGATCGCGCTGGCGGATAGCGCGGCTGACATTGGTAAGCCGGGTGCCGAACAGGAACGTGGTGACGCGCTTGCGCGCGTCGGTAATGGCGTGCAGGAAATGCA
>DASTWX010000035.1:0-9794 GCA_035765795.1 Pseudolabrys sp.
GAAAAAATCCGGCTCGTTTACGAGCGCTACGGCTTCGAGCCGGTGGAGACGCCGGCGATCGAATATACCGACGCGCTGGGCAAGTTCCTGCCCGACCAGGACCGGCCGAACGAGGGCGTGTTCTCGTTCCAGGACGACGACGAGCAGTGGCTTAGCTTGCGCTACGACCTGACCGCGCCGCTTGCCCGCTACGTAGCGGAAAATTTCCAGAACCTCGCATTACCTTATCGCTCGTATCGCTACGGCTACGTGTTCCGCAACGAGAAGCCGGGCCCGGGCCGCTTCCGCCAGTTCATGCAGTTCGACGCCGACACCGTCGGAGCGCCGAGCATGGCGGCCGACGCCGAGATGTGCATGCTCGCGGCGGACACGATGGAGGCTTTGGGCATTCCGCGCGGCAGCTATGTGGTGAAGGTGAATAACAGGAAGGTACTGGATGGCGTTTTGGAAGCTATCGGAATTGGCGGCGATGAGAACATAACAAAGCGGCTGACCGTCTTGCGAGCGATCGATAAGCTTGATCGGCTCGGACCAGAAGGCGTGAAATTGTTGCTCGGTCCTGGTCGCAAGGACGAAAGCGGCGATTTTACAAAGGGAGCTGGATTAGACGAGCGACAAACGGTTCAAGTATTAGAAGCAATCGCATCAGGTACTGTCGGCGATATCGGCGGATCGGCAGGCGTTATGGCTCTCGCCGATGCCACAGACGGCGAATTCCCATTGGGCGAAAGCCTGCGCCTGCGCGGAATATCCGAGCTGTCAGAAATTCAAAAGCTGGTTCGTTCCGCAGGCTATGACTCCGAGCGCATCCGAATTGATCCTTCCGTCGTCCGTGGACTCGAATACTATACCGGCCCCGTTTACGAGGTAGAGCTCACCGAAATCCCCGACGACAAAGGCCGTCCCGTGCGCTTCGGCTCGGTCGGCGGCGGCGGGCGCTATGATGGGCTCGTCTCGCGCTTTCGCGGCGAGCCGGTGCCCGCGACCGGCTTCTCCATCGGCGTCTCGCGCCTGCAGGCGGCGCTGACCGCGCTCGGCAAGATTTCGTCGAAACGTGCGACCGGTCCCGTCCTCGTCACCATATTCGACCGTGATCGCATTGCGGACTATCAGCGCATGGTCTCGGAATTGCGGAACGCGGGTATCCGGGCCGAACTTTATCTCGGCAATCCGAAGAACAATCTCGGCCAGCAACTCAAATATGCTGACAAGCGCAACGCGCCCTGCGCCGTCATTCAGGGCAGTGAGGAGAAGACGCGCTGCGAAGTGCAGATCAAGGACCTGATCCTCGGCGCTGATATCGCCGGGCTATCGAAAGAGCGCGAGGATTATTTGAAAAAGCAGGCCGAGGCGCAATTCGCGGTCAAGGAAGGCGACTTGGTCGAAGCGGTGCGCAAGCTGCTCGCGCGGCACGGGATCGGGCAGTATAAACCCGTCTACACCTCGTGCTGAGAATTCTGCCGAGAGCTCGGACCGTAGACTCCCCTTGTGGGGAGGGGTTGGGGGTGGGGGCCGTCAGATGTCAACAATCGGTAATCGGGCAACAGATAATTCAAAGCTCTCGCTTCTGATCTGATTACTGGCTTCTGGCTTCTGTCCTCTGATCCCAGTCACCCCCACCCCGACTCGCGTTCCGCGCGTCGACCCTCCTCACAAGGGGGAGGGTAAAGCCGAACGGCATCGAATCTTTAAGTCGGCCGTGCTAAGGGCCGCCGGAACAATCCGCAGTTTAGGCGCGAGGCATGGACGTAATACTCACCACAGAGGCGCACGGGAGCGACGCGCGCGCGGAGGCGCTGGTCGCCTCCTACGAGCGCGCCGGCTATCGCCGGATAGCGCCCTCGCTGCTCCAGCCGGCCGAGCCCTTTCTTGACCTTTCCGGCGAGAACATCCGCAAACGGATGTACCTGACCACCGCGGCCGGCGGCGGCGAGTTCTGCCTGCGCCCTGACATCACCATTCCGGTCTCCCGCGATTATCTGGCCTCGACCGCCGCGGGACAGCCGGCGGGATTTTGCTATCTCGGCCCGGTTTTTCGCCACCGTGACGACGGCCCCCCGGAGTTCGTCCAGGCCGGCATCGAGTCCTTCGGCCGTCCGGACGTGGCCGCGGCCGACGCCGAAATGCTCGCCCGCGGTCTCGAAGCCACCGCTCACTATGGCCTGCCAGCGCCGGATATCCGTCTCGGCGACGTCGCACTGTTCACCGCGCTCATCGCCGCGCTCGACCTGCCGCCAGCCTGGAAGCGGCGGCTGTCGAAGGATTTCAACCGCAAAGCCAATTTGGCGCGCGACCTTGAACGTCTGGTGCTCGGCGGCACTAATGGCAATCCGGAGTATCAGGGCGTGCTGGCGGCGCTCGCCGGGTCCGATCCCAAGGGCGCGCACGCGCTCGTCACAGACCTCCTGTCGATCGCGGGCATCAGCGCGGTGGGAGGGCGCTCGGTCGGCGAGATCGCCGATCGTTTTCTCGAGCAGGCAACCCTCGGCGCCTCCGCCAAGCTGCCGCGCGACGTGCGGAGCGTCATAGAGCGGTTTCTCGCCATAGGGGGCGACCCGGACGAGTCGGCAACCGAATTGCGGGCTCTCGCCGCGGAAGCCGGCTTGGGCCCGGGGCTCTCTCCCGCGCTCGACCTGTTCGAGCAACGCGCCGGCTTTCTCGCGGCATACGGCATCGAACCACGCCGCGTGCACTTCTCGACGGCCTTCGGCCGCGGTTTCGATTATTACACCGGCTTCGTGTTCGAATTGACCGATCCGGCGCGCACCGGCGACCCGCTGGTGGCGGGCGGACGCTATGATGGCCTGTTGACGCGGCTCGGTAGCGTGGAGCCGATCGCCGCCGTCGGCTTTGCCGTGTGGATCGAGCGGCTCGCGGTCTACGGGGGCGGATCATGAGTGGCCCGCTGGTGCTGGCCGTCCCCGCCAAGGGGCGGCTGCAGGAGAACGCCGAAGCCTTCTTCGCCCGCGCCGGGCTCGCGCTGGTCAAGCCGCGCGGGGCACGCGACTATCGTGGCGCCGTGCAAGACCTCGACGGGGTTGAAGTCGCTTACCTGTCCGCGTCCGAAATCACGGCGCAACTTGCGCAAGGCGCGGTGCATCTCGGCGTGACCGGCGAGGACCTCGTCCGGGAGCAGATGCCCGATGCCAATGCCCGTGTTGTCTTTATCGAAGGGCTCGGATTCGGGTTCGCCAACGTCGTGGTGGCAGTGCCGCAAGCCTGGATCGACGTGCGTACGATGGCCGATATCGACGATGTCGCCACGGCCTTCCGGCAGCATCACGGGCGCAAGATGCGGGTGGCGACCAAATACGTGAACCTGACCCGCGCATTCTTCTCCGAGCGCGGCGTCATCGATTACCGTATCGTCGAAAGCTCGGGCGCGACCGAAGGCGCGCCGGCGGCCGGCACCGCCGAGATGATCGTCGACATCACCACGACCGGCACGACTCTTGCCGCCAATGCCCTGAAGGTGGTGGAAGATGGCACTATTTTGCGTTCGCAAGCCAATCTAGTCGCGTCCCGGCGCGCCGCCTGGGGCGAGGCAGAGCGCGAAGCGGCGCGGGTCATTCTCGACCGTATCGCCGCGCAGGCGCGCGCCCGCGCCTTTCGCGAAGTACGCGCACGCTTTCCTGCATGCGACGGCAAGCTGGTCGAGAGTGCGCGAGAGAAGTTCGCAGTGGTGACGCCGTTTGGCGGTCCCACCTCCTCGGGAATGCTGACCTTGCACTGTCCGCCCGAGCAGGTCTATGCGCTCACCAGTTTTTTGCGCGACAATGGCGCCGATGCGGTCTCGGTGGCCGAACTTGGTTATGTGTTCTCCCGCGAGAACCCGCTCTACTCCCGACTCGAAGCCGGGCTCCCGTAAATGGGAGCAGCCGTAAACTCAGAGACGTCATGCGCGGGCGACGTAACGTACTGCCCCCGTTGTTGCACTTCATCGTGGATTGCCAGGTCAAGCCCCGCAATGACCGCATCGGGAGAATCAACAGCTACGGAGACTGCATCATTCGTTATGACCGGCTGCCTGCGCGGATTGCCTGACGCACCAGAACCGCACGATACGCTCGGCTGTTCCCCGCGACACGCTGACGAAATCCCGGTGCGCCTGCTGAGCCTCGTTGTCGTCGATGCCATTACGCGAGCATATCAGGGCAAGCACCGCATCGACCGAGCTCCACGTGAGGCCGACGGCCTTGCAAACCAAGACGAAGCCGCCCAAGCGGCCTTTCTGCGTCATGTTCTCCACGAAATCGGTTCTCAGGTTGGAGAGCAACGCTAGCGCCGCGACGAGTTCTTCGTATTCGCTGTTTTTCGCGAATCCGACGATTTCATTATTGCCGAGATCGCCCTGCTGCTTCAGCGAAAGGACAAGCCGTTGCGCGGCAGCCATCCGGCGGACCCTTTCATGCACGCGCGCAGATGCCTGCTCCAAGGTGGTGTTGATAAGCTCGGGCGCGATATCATCCCTTGCGCAGAGGCCCGCACCGAGCACTTCATCCGTCTCCGCCCGCTTGAGAAGTTGCTCGGTTCCCGACCGTGACAGTTCGGCAGACGTATTCGCCACGAGCTTTCGCGCCACCTCCTGATTCCCTCTGTCGATGAGAGCGTCGGTGACGGGAGCGGAAAGCTTCTTGCGTCCCGCAACGGCAAGCATGTGAGTAACGCCTTTGGACCGCGAAATTTCGCAAAGGTCCTCGTCGCTCAGCCGAGGCGATTGGCTCAAGACCGGACCGGCTATAGCGATTTCAGGATTGGCCGCGAGCCGTTTGATGAGCCTCCGCGGAGCATTGGCTACCGGCGCCATTCTCTCGCTGACCTTAATGACCTCGGCGCGCTCGGCATCGTCCAGAATGATCTCGAAAACATCATCGAAAACATCCACCTTCTCTTCATCGAGATTGGGCGCATTCGAAAGAAAGAGATCGGCTACGGCACGCAGCGTCTGATGTCTCTTCTGTGCATCAGCGGTTCTGATGGTTTTTTCGATATCTTGCCAACAAAGAGCGGACATAAGCCTGATTCCAACCAAGAGGTGCTCGGTAGCGATTATGATACCGCTTCGTATACACAACCTTAAATTTAACTTGGCCCGCCAAATACACGTGGATGACGAAAATTTGTCCTTAATGCTCGCAAAGCTTTCGTCGAAGCGCGTGCAGTCTGGCAAAACAATCCCAAGAACCTCGTGCTTTATATCCAGCCGCGGCACCAGCGTGAGGCGGCCGCAGGTGGGCCTGAATGCTTCTCGTTAGCGCTTTTCCTCCTCCCACGCTCGACGTGCCAACGCTGTCATTCGTGGCCGTCTGCATCGCCACCGTGCTCGGCCTATTCCTTATTTTCACCTGGTTACAACAGCGCAACATCCGGGCGCTGGCGTGGTGGGGCGCGGCATATCTCGTCGGTGCTGCTTCCATGGCGTTGTGGAGCGCACCGGTGTCCTTGTTGGCGGTGCCGCCGGAATTACCATCCGCTCTCATCTTCATCGCCTGCGGCATGATTTGGAACGGCGTACGGTTGTTTCAGGGCCGCCGCCTCTTGCCGTTTGCAGCCTTTGCCGGCGCCATGGTGTGGCTGGTCGTCTGCCGCTTTCCGGCCTTCGCAGAGGGCAGCAACGCCCGGATCGTGCTTGGTGGCGCGGTCGTCGCTAGCTATACTTTCTGGATCGCCTTCGAGTTCGGGCGCGAGCGGCGCAAATCGCTTTACTCCCCTGCCGCGACGGTACTGATCCCTGGGCTGCATGCCGGCATTTTCCTACTGCCCCTGGGAATGCGGACTTTTCTACCGGATGTCGTCGCCGCGAGCTGGCTTACAATATTTGCGCTGGAGACGATCATTTACGGCGTCGGTGCCGCATTCATGGTATTGATGATGGTGCAGGATCGCCAAGTCCACTATTACCGCAACGCTGCTACGACCGATTTCCTCACCAAGCTGCCGAACCGTCGGGCGTTCCGCGAAGGAGCCTGTGCGCTTTGCGATCACCAGGCCCGGCGAAATGGGCCGGTGACCCTGCTGATGTTCGATCTCGACCATTTCAAGCACATCAACGACCAATTCGGCCACGCGACCGGTGACGAGGCGCTGCGGGTGTTTGCCCAGGCCGTACGCTCCAGCATGCGCGCTGGCGACCTCGTCGCTCGGATTGGCGGTGAAGAATTTGCGGCGATCGTACCGGCCTCACGGGAAACCGCGGCAACCATTGCCGAGCGCGTGCGCGCGAGCTTCGAAGCAGCGGGAGAGACAATCGACGGAAAGCCGCTGGGTGCGACCGTCAGCATCGGTGCAGCCACTTCGCACGGACCGGCGGCGATCGACGCACTATTCTCTCATGCCGATGCCGCGCTTTACACGGCCAAGGAACTTGGCCGCAATCGCACCCATATTGTTGAGGTCGAATCGCTGCCCGCGCGCGATGTCGCAATCGCTGTGCCCACTCTGCCGCAGCCCCTCATTTCCGGCGGGGAGAAGACCTCGGAAGCGCCGCTGACCGCCTGACGGCCGGGGCGCTGTGAGCGCAGGCGACAAAATCGCATTTTCTCGCTTACCCTCACGTCGGCGGTTGCCCACGCGCATGCGAGAGGCTATCTGCCGCCTGCGAACAGCACTTTCCGGCCGCTCTCATGTCAGGGTAAAATGCAGCCAGGAACGTGCGGCGGATAACCTCGCCCGCGCCATGACTTAAGGGCCACGATGTCGGCAAGGACCGTCAGCAACAAGGAAGCGATGCGCACGCCACGAGCGGCGGGCCTGTCGATCGTTGTGCCGCTTTTCAACGAAGGCTGCGGCCTCGCCGCGCTGCATGCGCGTATCGTGGCGGTGGCGCGCAGCCTCATCGAACGGCGCGGCCTCATCGTGGAAATCATCTATGTGGATGACGGCAGCCGCGACAACACCAACGCGGTGGCGCACGCGCTTCCCGCCGGGCCGCTCGACATCCAGGTGATTACGCTCTCGCGCAATTTCGGCAAGGAAGCAGCCCTGCTTGCGGGGCTCGATCACGCGCGTTTAGGCGCCGTGCTGTTCATGGACGGCGACGGCCAGCATCCGCCGACCCTCGTGGAGACGCTGGTCTCACGCTGGCTCGACGACGGCTACGACGTGATCTACACTGCCAAGGCTCATCGCGAGAACGAGCCGCTGCTGCGGCGCATTGCCGTGCGCTGTTTTTACGTACTCCTCAATTGGCGCGCCAAGCAGAAGATCCCGGAGGATGCCGGCGACTTCCGCCTTTTATCGGCGCGGGCCGCAGCGGCACTGCGGCAGATGCCCGAACGCAATCGCTTTTTCAAAGGACTATCGACCTGGATCGGTTTCCGTCAGGTACGAGTCGACTACGAACCGGCGATGCGCGCTCATGGCGCCACGACATGGAACGTGTGGAGCCTGATCGGCCTCTCGATCGAGGGACTGACCTCGTTCTCGGTGGCGCCGCTACGCGTCGCCAGCATGCTGGGTATTCTGCTCGCCATTGTCGCGCTGGTGTTCGGCATCCAGATCCTGATCGAGACCTGGATCTACGGAAAGGATGTCCCTGGCTATCCTTCGCTCTTCGTCGGCATGATGGTGCTGGGCGCGGTGCAACTCATCATGATCGGCGTGCTCGGCGAATACATCGGCAAACTCTTGTCGGAGATCAAAGCGCGGCCGGTCTATTTCGTCGCCGAGCATCGCATCACCTCCGCCTCCGATATCCCCCAAGCTGAGGCGGATGAGGCTGAAAACCCAGCCACCCGCGCAGCGGAGTGAGCGCGCTTTTGAGCCCCCGCCACATCTGGCTCTGTGCCGACGATTACGGCATGGCGCCGGGCGTCAACACGGCCATCCGCGAACTGATTTCATGTAAGCGCCTCAACGCCACCTCAGTGATGGTGCTCTCTCCATATTTCGATGCGGCCGCCGCGGCCACGCTCCAAGCCCTCTCAGACCAGACGCGCGTCGCGATCGGGCTTCACGTCACCCTCACCGCCCCTTATTCACCGATGAGCACCGGATTCGGGCCGGCGCAAGACGGCAAGTTCTTGCCGCTAAAGCAGACGATGCGCAGAGCCATTTCGCGGCGACTGTCGCCGCGGGCGCTCGGCAGCGAGATTGCGGCGCAATTGCATGCCTTCATGGAAGCTTTCGGCCGGCCACCCGACTTTGTCGACGGCCATCAGCACGTACAGCTTTTGCCGCAAGTGCGCGACGCATTCTTGCAAGCCGTGTCAGCGGCGGCGCCGCGGGCGTGGGTGCGCCAATGCGGACGGAGCGCTCGCGCGCGCCGTTTGGAAGACAGGAAGGCATTGCTTCTCGACATACTAAGCGTCGGCTTCCGCCGCAAAGCGGCCCAGGTCGGCGTCGCGACCAATCCGGCTTTCGCCGGCACTTATGTCTTTTCGCCGAAAGCCGACTATGAGCGCATCTTTCCTCGCTTCCTTCGTGGATTGCCGAACGAAGGGGTGATCATGTGTCATCCCGGTATCGTAGATGCCGCCCTCGAAAGTATCGATCCGTTGACGAATTTACGCGAGCGTGAGTTCGCATATCTCAGTTCTGATGCGTTTCCGCTCCTGCTGGCGGAGCGCGGCATCACGCTAGGAGCGCATTTGACATTCGCTACCCACCCAGCCGGTAGCTCGTGACGCGAATGTCAAATCCGAAGCTCCACTAGAACTGGGATCGCTTCGTCGCTCCGCCGGGCGCTTGTTGCGGATCGACTGCTGCTCGACATACTCCTTGTCGCGTATGCGTCGTGTTTCGATCCGCGCGCCCGCGAAGGGCGCGACAGTCGCCCGCGACGAAGGTGCCCGGCATGGAGACGGCACTGGCTGGCTGGCACCGCAGTGCAGATCGCGCCAGTCTTCGACCTAATTCGCTGCGAACAGGGTATTTACCAGGGAAATTCGCCAGATCGGAGCAAAAACGGCCGGGATAAGCGAGAATTGGCTTGGTTATTCAGCGCGTTATTAGGAATTCCCTCGAGCCATTAACAGGGAAGGTTTTTGCGCTAACAGAGAAACAAATCATGCAGATCAGGGAATTTGAGTAAGCGTCGAATTTGTAAGCATCCACTTCTCGAACGCTTGTTTTAGCGCTCCGCGCCGTCAAAACGCCGGGCGGTATGGCGATGGCGAATGAATCCGGCAACGGCCTAGCGCCGGAGTGGTGCTGGACATGAACGCAATCGAGCCGATCCTCGCCACGATTCGCAATTCGGTGCTGTCGAGTGTTTTGGCGGCGGGCACCGTCGTTGATGCTGCCGCCCTGCATAACGTCCGGCTGACCGATCCAGCGCCGAAGCGCAGCGTTGGTATCTTGTGGCGACGGCACGGCCCACCGCTCGGCGGCGGCGCAGCGGATGGCCGCCATGATCAAATCGGCCTATCCGGGGCCGGCAGCGTACCGTCAGGTGGCCAGTAGCCGCTGCGCCGCACATAGGCGAAGTCTATTGGAGACATACTTAGAATGTTGTTGATCTATCCCGCCCCGCGTCTAGGCTCCGCACGTCGCCCGCGAACGTAGAAGAAACCATAGAAGAAGAAGCGGGCACACGGGAGACAGACTTGCCAACGTCCGAACGGCAGCCATCACCCATTTCGGTTATTGTCATCACCTCATCGAACCACGGACGCATCGACAATAAAGCCACCGATTTGGAATACCGATGACAGCAGGCAACCAGCCCGACAGCGGCCCGATCAAATATCTCACCGCCGCACGGATGATCGACGCAACCGGCGCCGCACCGGTTGAAAATCCGGTCATCGTGCTCAAGGGCAAGCGCATCGACAAGGTCGGCAGCAAGGACACTA
>DASTWX010000036.1:0-19044 GCA_035765795.1 Pseudolabrys sp.
GGGGGGGGGGGTGAAGAACAATGAGTGGTTGTCGTGAGGTGTCTGTCACGACGGAATTCACTTGTTCAGGAAGCGCGCGCGGTTGTGGGCGTTATCGTTCATGGTCAGCATAGAATCCATAGAGTCCAACGGGGCCCTGCCTGACAGCCTTGACTGGAGGATGCGCACCCCGTCGGCTGACAGCCGGCAATTGCCGCGTGACCTTCTGATTACCAAGGAGCTTGCGACCCGACCTCGGCGTAGCACCAACCTGCTCGCCGAAATCCGAGCAATGCACGATCTGGTGCGACAGACAGCAACCCAATCGGATGGATTGCTTGATCGCTTGGCCGAACTCGCAGTCGATCTCTGCGATGCGGGATCGGCGGGCGTCAGCCTGTTGGAGAAAACACCCGAGGGCGAGACCGTCTTCCGCTGGGTCGCGCTGGCCGGCGCCTTCGCGCCGTATGTGGGCGGCTCTACGCCACGCAATCACAGCCCGTGCGGCATTTGTCTCGAGCGCAACGAGCCAATCCTGCTGGCCCGTCCCTACCGCGTCTTTGAATACTTCAATAAAGCATCGCCGGCCATCGTCGAGGGGTTGGTCTTGCCGCTCTACGGCGAGTCCGGACGCCCGCTCGGCACCATCTGGATCGTTTCACACGAGGAAGGATATGGATTCGACCAAGGCACCGTCGAGACGATGATCCGGCTTGCCGACTTCACGGCGCTTGCACTTCGAATGACGGAGTCGGTAGCCGAGAAGGAGCGGCTCCTACGCTGGGCGGAGCAGGAGATTACGAAACGCGAGCGGGCCGAGGGCCTAAAGGGGGCGCAAAGGCGGGCGCTGGAGCTCGCTGTCACAAATGCTCCGCTCGCGGAAGTGCTTGAAACGCTGGTGCGCACCATTGAGCAGCACTCCCGCTCGGAGATGCTTGGCTCCATCCTGCTGCTCGACAGCGACGGGGTTCACTTGCGCCATGGCGCGGCCCTGAGCCTGGCCGAGGAATATAATTCGGCGATCGATGGGATTGCCATCGGGCCGAACGCCGGCTCTTGCGGCACGGCGGCTTTCACGAAAAAGCCGGTCTACGTCTCCGACATTCCAACGGATCCGCGCTGGGCCGACTTTCGCGATCTCGCGAACGCTCACGGCCTGCGTGCCTGCTGGTCCACGCCGATCGCCTCTGCCAGCGGTAACGTGCTCGGCACCTTCGCCATGTATTACCGCGAGCCGCGTGAACCGACCGTGGCTGATTTGGAATTGGTCGAGGTGGCGACGCGCACCGCCGCGCTGATCATCGAGCGGAAGCAAGCCGAGAAGGCGTTGCGCGATAGCGAGCAGCGCTTCCGCGCGTTTACGATGGCCAGCTCCGATGTCGTCTACCGCGTGAATGAGGATTGGAGCGAGATGCGCTATCTCGACGGCCGCGATTTCATCGCCGACACACCGGAGCCGAGCCGAGCATGGCTTGAGAATTACATCTATCCGGAAGACCAGCCGCAGGTGATGGCGACCATCAACGAGGCCGTGCGGACCAAGAGCATGTTCGAATTGGAGCATCGAGTTCGCCGCGCCGACGGCACGATCGGCTGGACCTTCTCTCGCGCCATTCCGATCGTCGACTCCGAGGGCGAAATTGTGGAATGGTTCGGCGCAGCCAGCGACGTCACCGAACGTAAGCGTGCCGAGGAACATCGCACGCTTCTCATAAACGAATTGAATCATCGCGTGAAAAACACGCTTGCAACCGTGCAGGCGATAGCCGCTCAAACGTTCCGTGAGACCGATTTAGACTCGAAGGTCCGGTCGAAATTTGATGATCGATTGGTCGCGCTCTCGAAGGCGCACAGCATCCTTACGCAACAGAATTGGGAGGGGGCCGACATCCGTGAGGTGATGGCGCAGACGCTTCAGCCCCACGCCGGTCCGGACCGTTTCCGGATTCAAGGTCCGCCGATCCGGCTGACGCCGAAGGCCGCGCTGACGCTGTCGATGGCCTTGCATGAACTGGCGACCAACGCCGTGAAGTACGGCGCGCTGTCAAATGGAACCGGCCGTGTGAACATCAACTGGACGACGGAGGCTGTCACGCAAGGTTTTCGGCTTCGCTGGATGGAGAGCGACGGTCCGGCCGTTTCGCCGCCGGAACGGCGCGGCTTCGGCTCGCGGTTGATCGAGCACGGCCTGGCGCAGGACCTCGGCGGCGAGGTTCGTCTGGATTTCGACAAGCAGGGCATCGTGTGCACGATCCAAGCGCCCCTCGAAGAGGTTCGCAGAGACGTAAACTCGGATGGCCGGGAGCCCCTGGCCAAGATGGCCGCGCACGGGGATTGATTTTGGAAGCGCCCGCCGATCTAGCCGGCCGTCGCATATTTCTCGTCGAAGACGAGGCCTTGGTCGCGATGCTGCTGCAAGACATCCTCGACGATATCGGTTGCGAGGTTGTCGGCACCGCCTCCCGTTTCGACGAGGCCGACGAGAAGGCCAAGTCGCTGACGTTCGACGTTGCCATTCTCGATGTCAATCTGAATGGACGGCAGACGTTTCCGATCGCGGAGGCGCTGGCCGAGCGGCGGCGGCCATTCGTCTTCGCCACCGGTTACGGCGCGGCGAGTCTTCCGGAACCCTTGCAGAATACGCCGATCCTGCAGAAACCTTTTCAGCGCCGCGATCTGGAGCTTGCGCTACGCGCAGCCATGACGGGTTAAGAGGCCGCGCGACCATTGGGCAACGTCCCTGCGCGGTTGCTCCACGTGGCCCGGATGAGCGTCGGCGAAAATTCCGGATCAATTTAACGCATATCGCTAACGCTCATGCGAGCTACGGGTGCTGCGAATTGGCCAGTAGGGGCGAGGCATGTTTCTCCTCTACTGGCCAGCATGGGGCCCGAAGACCCTTTCACCGGCCTCGCGGTTCCACTCACTGCAGCGGCCATTTGCCACCGATCAGCAACGTGGTATATTGCATACCAGCTTCCGACAACGATAAGAAAATCTGACGAGTGAAACAAACAAAGGAGGAGTGCATGCCTATTTCATCCAAAGCCATTGGCGTGGGCGCCGCATGCCTTGCGGGTGCTCTCGCGCTGCCGTTGGCGCCCGCCAATGCGGCGTGGAAGCCCACGCGAACCATTACTTTCGTCGTCCCGGCCGGTACCGGCGGCGGCGCCGACCAGATGGCGCGCGAGATTCAAGGTGTCGCGGCCAAGCACAAGCTGTTGCCGGTCTCCATGGTCGTGATCAACGAGCACGGCGGCGCTGGGGCTCAGGGCTTTCTCGATGTGAAGAAATCGAATCGGGATCCCTATAAAATCATCATCACGTTGTCGAATTTGTTCACCACGCCGCTTGCGACCGGCGTTCCTTTCAGTTGGAAGGATTTCACGCCCGTCGCGATGCTGGAGCTCGACGAATTCGTGCTCTGGGTGAACGCCGATACGCCCTACAAGACGGTCAAGGACTATATCGACGCGGTGAAGAAAACGCCCGGCAAGTTCAAGATGGGCGGCACCGGCTCCAAGCAGGAAGATCAGATCATCACCGCCGCCATCGAACAGAAGACGGGCGCCAAGTTCATTTACGTGCCGTATAAGGGCGGCGGAACCGTGAACGAGCAGCTCGTGGGCAAGCACATCGATTCATCGGTGAACAATCCGATCGAAGGCGTGGCGAACTGGCGCGCGGGCAAGATTCGTCCGCTCTGCGTCTTTGATAACGAGCGGATGCAATATACGGCAAAAATCACCAAGACGATGTCCTGGCACGATATCCCGACCTGCAAGTCGCAGGGCCTCGACGTCGAGTACCTGATGCTGCGCGGCATATTCACCTCGCCGCACGTCAAGCAGGACGCCGTCGACTACTACATCGACTTCTTCAAGAAGGTCGAAGCCACCCCTGATTGGAAGGACTTCACCGAGAAGGCCGCCTTCAAGCAGGAGTTCATGACCGGCAAGAAGTTCGAGGAGTGGCTGACCAAGACGGCGAAGCTTCACCACGACCTGATGAAGAACGCAGGCTTCTTGGCCAAGAAGAAGTAACCTATAAAGCGGAAGGGGGGGCCGTCTTCGGACGGTCCCTTTTTCGTGCGCGGCGGCTGCCTTTCACGCGACAGCGGACGTCACGTCAGCACCAATGGACTTGAACATGAGCGATCACACCGACAGCGCAAGCGGCGGCGAGGATAACGGCCGCAGCCTGGCCACCAACCACACACTGGAAATCGTGACGGCGCTTGCGATCATGATTTTCGCCGCCGTCGTGGTCGTCGACAATTACGAATTGGGGGCCGGCTGGGACAGCAGCGGGCCGCAGTCCGGCTATTTCCCCTTCTACGTCGGAATCATCCTGTTCATCTCGGGCGCGGCGGTCCTGATCGGCGAAATACTCAAGGGCGCCGCGGCGAACAGCGGATCGTTTGTCGACAGCAAGCCCTTTGTTCGGGTCCTGCAAATCGTCATTCCGACGATCATCTACGTCGTCGGTGTCATCTACATCGGTATTTACGTGTCGACGGCGATCTTCGTCAGCACCTTCATGGTCTGGCTTGGACGCTACCGCGTGATTGTGGCGCTGGCTTTCGGGATAGGAATCGCGCTGGCGTTGTTCTTCACGTTCGAGATCTGGTTCCTGGTGCCGCTGCCAAAGGGGCCGCTCGAAGCGCTGCTCGGCTATTGAGGCTTTCCGCCGTCCGCAAGCGGACTTACGGGCTCTAGAGGAGATTGCTCCAAGTGGACGCGTTCGTTTCTCTCATGCACGGCTTCGGCGTTGTGCTTGTGCCGGGCAACTTCATCTACATGATTATCGGCATTCTGCTCGGTGTGCTGATCGGCGTGCTGCCGGGGCTCGGAGCGGCCAACGGCATCGCCATCCTGCTGCCGCTCACCTTCGGCATGCACCCGACCTCCGCGATCATCATGCTCTCCTGCATCTACTGGGGAGCCCTGTTCGGCGGCGCCATCGCCTCCATCCTGTTCAATATCCCCGGCGAGCCTTGGTCGGTGGCGACGACGTTCGACGGTCATCCGCTGGCGCAGAAGGGACGGGCCGGCGAGGCGCTGACCACCTCGTTCACGTCGTCTTTCGTCGGCGCGCTGATCGCGGTGATCATCATTACGTTCCTCGCGCCGATCATCGCCAGCTTCGCGCTCCAGTTCGGCCCCGCTGAGTTCTTCTCGGTGCAGTTGCTCACCTTCTGTAGCTTTGTCGGCATGGGCAAGGAATCGCCCTTCAAGATCATTGCCTCGATGATGATCGGCTTTGCGCTCGCCGCGGTCGGCCTCGACAACGTGACCGGTCAATTGCGCATGACCTTCGGGCTGCCCGAGCTGCTCAACGGCTTCAATTTCCTGGTGGCGGTCATCGGTCTCTTCGGCATCGGCGAAATCATGCTGACGATGGAAGAAGGGCTTTCGTTCAAGGGCGCCAGCGCGCGGATCAATCCCTTGGTCGTGCTCCATACCTGGAAGATATTACCGCGCTACTGGATGACATCGCTGCGCGGCGCAGCGATCGGCTGCTGGCTCGGAATTACGCCAGGCGGCGCCACGCCCGCGTCCTTCATGAGCTACGGCCTCGCCAAGCGCTTCTCCAAGAACGGCGACAAGTTCGGCACCGGCGAGATCGAGGGCGTGGTGGCGCCGGAGACGGCCGCGCATGCCGCCGGCACCAGCGCGCTTCTGCCGATGCTCACGCTCGGCATTCCGGGTTCGCCCACGGCCGCGGTGCTGCTGGGCGGCCTGCTGATCTGGGGCTTGCAGCCGGGACCGCTCCTCTTCGTCGAGCAGAAGGACTTCGTCTGGGGCACCATCGCCGCCATGTATGTCGGCAACGTCGTCGGCCTTGCCGTGGTATTGACCACGGTGCCGCTCTGGGCCTCCATCCTGCGCATTCCGTTCAGCATCATCGCGCCGGTGATCGTCGCGATCTGCGCGGTCGGCGCGTATACAGTCAACAACGCCATGATCGACCTGTTCTTCATGGTCGGCTTCGGCGTCATCGGCTACGTGTTCAAGAAGCTCAACTACCCGCTGGCGCCGCTGGTGCTGGCGCTGGTACTCGGCGATCAGGCCGAGAGCTCCTTCCGCCAGGCCATTCTCGGCTCCGGCGGCGACCTCTCGGTGTTCTGGTCGAATTGGCTGGTCGGCAGCATCACCGGTCTCAGCATGATCATGCTGTTCTGGCCGCTGATCGCAAAAGGGATCAACCTCCTTCGCCGCCGCCCACCGCCGGCGCCCGATTTGCCGGCCAGCGCCCCGGGCTGATCGCGCGGCGGCTCGATTACTGAAGGCCCGCGGTGCCGCTGCGGGCCTTTGTTCTTGGCTCTTGTGACTTGGTTGACGACTCGGACGAGCAAAAGATCGGCAACCCTGTTGCGTGACTCTTGGGTTCTGGCATATTGTATACCAGTCATGACCAGCCGCGACCGCAACGTACGTTCCGTCCGTCCCCGGGCCCGTTCCGCCGGCCCCTTGGCGCTCGCGCCGGCGGCGCCCGTGCTCGCGCCGATCGAGGCCAGCAGCAGTTTCAAGCAGAAAGCTTATGTCGCGCTGAAAAACGCGATCGTCGGCATGGACATCTACCGCAGCCGCGACGAGATCCGCCTCGACGAGCGGAAGCTCGCGCAAGACTTCGGCATCAGCCGTACGCCGGTGCGCGAGGCGATGGCGCAACTCGAGAGCGAAGGCTTCGTGCGCTCGGTGCCGCGCCGCGGCGTCTATATCGTGCGCAAGACCAAGCGCGAGGTGATCGAGATGATCACCGCCTGGGCCGCGCTCGAAAGCATGGCCGCGCGTCTCATCACGAAGGCCGCCAGCGACGACGAGATCGCCGGCTTGCGCGAGATGTTTGCCGCCTTCGTCGACGGCAAGCTGCGCGCCCATCTCGACGAATATTCCGACGCTAACATCGAATTCCACCAGACGATCATCCGGCTCAGCCAGAATCAGGTGCTCATCGATCTGGCGGCGAACCTGTTCACGCACATGCGCATGATCCGCCGCAAGACCATCGGCGAGAAGGATCGTGCCGACCGCTCTATCAAGGATCACATGGCCATCATCGAGGCGCTCGAGGCGCGGCAGATGGATCGCGCCGAAGATCTCGTGCGCGACCACGCGCTCGGTCTCGCCGAGCACGTCGAGCGCAACGCGGATTACTTGGACTGAGGCGCTATGACTCGGACCTTTCTCCGTCATCCTGAGGCCTCGAAGGATGTCGGCCCGGGCCGTCGCCCTTCGAGGCTCCCCCGGCTCGAAGCCGGGGTCGCACCTCAGGGTGACGGCGAAGGGTCTCGTATCACCGAAGGATCAAGGACGGAGTACCCTAATGGCTGAAGCAGCAGTGAAGGCACGCGAGGCGAACGAAGCCGCGGCGGAGCAGGAGCTGACCGACGGTTTTCATCTCGTCATCGACGCGCTCAAGCTCAACGGCGTCACCACGATTTACGACGTGCCGGGCATTCCGATCTCGGACCTGCTGCGCATGGCGCAGGCGCAAGGGTTGCGCGTCATTTCGTTCCGGCACGAGCAGAACGCCGGCAACGCCGCGGCCATTGCGGGATTCCTGACCAAGAAGCCGGGCATCTGCTTCACGGTTTCGGCGCCCGGCTTTCTCAACGGTCTCACCGCGCTCGCCAACGCCACCACGAATTGCTTTCCGATGATCCTGATCTCGGGCTCCTCCGAGCGCGAGATCGTCGACCTGCAGCAGGGCGATTACGAGGAGATGGATCAACTCGCGATCGCCAAGCCGCTCTGCAAGGCGGCTTTCCGCGTGCTGCACGCGCAAGATATCGGCATCGGCGTGGCGCGGGCGGTCCGCGCCGCTGTTTCGGGCCGGCCCGGCGGCGTCTACCTCGATCTGCCGGCGAAGCTCTTGTCGCAGGTGTTGGATGCCGAAGCCGGCAAGAAGTCGCTGGTCCAGGTGATCGATGCGGCGCCGGCGCAGATCCCGGCGCCCGAGGCGGTCAAGCGCGCGCTCGATTTGCTCAAAGGCGCCAAGCGTCCGCTCATCGTTCTCGGCAAAGGCGCGGCCTACGCGCAGGCCGACGATGTCATTCGCGGCTTCATCGAGAAGACCGGCATTCCGTTCCTGCCGATGAGCATGGCCAAAGGACTGCTGCCGGACACGCACGCGCAATGCGCGGGCGCGGCCCGCTCCACGGTGTTGCGAGACTCCGATGTCGTTATGCTGGTGGGCGCGCGCCTCAATTGGCTCTTGTCGCACGGCAAGGGCAAGACCTGGGGCAATGCGCCGAAGAAGTTCATCCAAATCGACATCGAGCCGAAGGAGATGGACTCGAACGTCGAGATCGCCGCTCCGGTCGTCGGCGACATCGGCTCCTGCGTATCGGCTCTGCTCGACGGCGCGGGCGCCAAGTGGCCGGCGCCGCCGGCCGACTGGATCAGCACGGTCATGTCGAAGAAGGAAGAGAACATCGCCAAGATGGCGCCGCGGCTGATGAACAACAAGTCGCCGATGGATTTTCACGGCGCGCTCGGCGCCCTGCGCAAGGTGATCAAGGAGCGGCCGGACGCGATCCTCGTAAACGAAGGCGCCAACACGCTCGACCTCGCCCGTGGCGTGATCGACATGTACCAGCCGCGCAAGCGGCTCGACGTCGGCACCTGGGGCGTCATGGGCATCGGCATGGGTTTCGCGATCGGCGCCGCCGTTGAGACGGGCAAGCCGGTGCTCGCGCTCGAAGGCGATTCGGCGTTCGGCTTCTCCGGCATGGAGGTGGAGACGATCTGCCGCTACAAGCTGCCGGTCTGCATCGTCGTCTTCAACAACAACGGCATCTATCGCGGCACCGACGTCAATCCGACCGGCGGAGCGGATGCCGCGCCGATGGTCTTCGTCAAGGACGCGCGCTACGACAAGATCATGGAAGCCTTCGGCGGCGCCGGCGCCCACGTGACGACGCCCGACGAGCTTTACCGCGCGGTCACCGCCGCGATGGAGTCGGGCAAGCCGACGCTGATCAACGCGGCGATCGATCCGGCGGCCGGCACCGAAAGCGGCCGCATCGGCAACCTCAATCCGCAAAGCAAGATCGGGAAGAAGTGATCGAGTACGCGATGAAAGTAACGAGTCATTCCGGGGCGCGCACGAAAGTGCGCGAACCCGGAATCCAGAAACAATCCAGGGCCGCGGCTCTGGATTCCGGGTTCGCTCACTGCGCTCGCGCCCCGGAATGACGGTGGAGGAGAAGACATGGCCGTAAAGAAGAAAGCTGCAAAGAAGGCGAAAGTCGCTGCGAAGAAGCCGGCGCGCAAAGTCGTGAAAATTGCGAGCCGTGCCGCGGCGAAAAAGCCGAATGGTATAAAGAAATCGAACGGCAACGGGCATCTGCCGCGCCCGTCGTCCAAGCCCTACGGGCAGGACGGCAAGGCGCTGACCGGCGTGCGCGTGCTCGATTTCACCCACGTACAGTCGGGGCCGACTTGCACGCAGCTCCTGGCCTGGTTCGGCGCCGACGTGATCAAGGTCGAGCGTCCCGGCATCGGCGACATCACGCGCGGCCAACTTCGCGACGTGCCCAACGCCGATTCGCTCTACTTCACGATGCTTAATCACAACAAGCGCTCGATCACGATCGACTCCAAGCACCCGCAGGGCAAGCGCGTGCTCGACGAATTGATCAAGAGCTGCGACGTGCTGGTGGAGAATTTCGCGCCCGGCGCGCTCGACCGTATGGGCCTCACCTGGGACCACATCCACAAGACCAACCCGCGCATGATCGTCGCCTCGATCAAGGGCTTCGGCCCTGGGCCGTACGAGGATTGCAAGGTCTACGAGAACGTCGCGCAGTGCGCCGGCGGGTCGGCCTCCACCACCGGCTTCCGCGACGGCCCTCCGCTGGTCACCGGCGCGCAGATCGGCGACAGCGGCACGGGCCTGCATCTGGCGCTCGGTATCGTTACGGCGCTCTACCAGCGCACGCGCACCGGCCGCGGACAGAAGGTCAATGTCGCCATGCAGGACGGCGTGCTCAACCTTTGCCGCGTCAAGCTGCGCGACCAACAGCGGCTCGCGCACGGGCCGCTTACCGAATACAGCCAGTACGGCGAAGGCATTCCTTTCGGCGACGCGACGCCGCGTGCCGGCAATGACTCGGGGGGTGGACAGCCGGGCTGGATCCTGAAATGCAAGGGCGCGCCGGAAGATCCCAATGCCTACATCTATTTCATCACGCAGGCGCCGGTCTGGCAGGAAATCTGCGACGTGATCGGAGAGCCGGGCTGGAAGACCGATCCCGACTATGCGACGCCGAAGGCGCGCCTGCCGCGGCTCAAGCAGATTTTCGAGCGTATCGAAACCTGGACCATGACCAAGAGCAAGTTCGAGGTCATGGAGATATGCAACAAGCTGAATATCCCGGTCGGTCCGATCCTGTCGATGAAAGAGATCGCCGGCGAGCAGGCGTTGCGCGCGACCGGCACCGTGGTCGAGGTCGATCACCCGACGCGCGGCAAGTATCTCAGCGTCGGCAACCCGATAAAGCTGTCGGACTCGATTTCCGAGGTGAAACGCTCGCCGCTGCTCGGCGAGCACACCGATGAGATCCTCAAGGATGTGCTCAAGCTTTCGGCCAAAGACATCGCCGAGATCAAGGGCTCCGGCGCGCTTTCCGCGCCGAACAAGGAAAACAAGGCGGCGTAGCTCTTTCTTTACCTCCCCCCCTTGTGGGGGAGGTCGACCGGCCGCAGGCCGGTCGGGAGGGGGGTAAGCGGCAAGCGCGGTGTTTGCGGCTTACCCCCCTCCCTAACCCTCCCCCAGGGGAGGGCACGATTCCGAGCTTGGGGAGGAGTTGAATGCGTATCGTAGTCCACGGCCAACAGGCGTTCGGCAAGGCCGTGCTGGAAGCGCTGCTCAAGCGTGGCGGCGACGAAGTGGTCGCGGTTTACGTCGCGCCGGAGAAGCCCGGCGCCAAGGCCGACCCGCTGAAGGAGGCCGCGCTCGCCGCCGGCCTGCCGGTCCATCAACCCGACAGTTACCGCAAGCCGGAGGTGTGGGAGCAGTTCAAGGCGCTCAAGCCGGACCTTCAGGTGATGGCTTTCGTCACGCTCTTCGTGCCGGAGGAATTCCTCAACATTCCGACCCACGGATCAATTCAATATCATCCGTCACTGCTGCCGGCCTATCGCGGCGCGTCGGCGATCAATTGGCCGATTATTCTCGGCGAAAAGGAAACCGGACTGTCGATCTTCTGGCCCGACAACGGCCTCGATACCGGCGACATCCTTCTGCAGAAAACCACGCCGATCTCCGATACCGATACGCTCGGCAGCGTCTACTTCGACCGTCTGTTTCCGATGGGAGTCGACGCCATGCTCGAAGCGGTCGATCTGGTCAAAGCCGGCAAGGCCCCCCGCATCAAGCAGGACGAGTCGAAGGCGACCTATGAGGGTCTGTGCCGCGCCGCCAATGCGCACATCGACTGGGGCAAGTCCTGGCGGCAGATCGATCCGCTCATCCGCGGCTGTAATCCGTCGCCCGGCGCGTGGAGCACGCTCGACGGGCAGATCATCAAGATCTTCGACGCCAAGCCGCTGCCGGCCAAGGATCCAAAAGGCATCGGCGGCAAGCTCGGCGAAGTCGTCGCGGTCGAAGGCGACGGCTTCACCGTCGTGTGCGCGGACGGCCGCATGAAAGTCACCCGCGTACAGCCGCCGGAAGGCAAGAAGATCGACGCCGGCGAATGGGCGGCTTCCGCCAAGCTCGCGAAGGGAGCGAGGCTTACGTGATGCCAATCTTCACCGTCATTCCGGGACGCGAGCGCAAGCTCGCGGGCCCGGAATCCAGAAACGGACTCAATGCTCGCATCTGGATTCCGGGCTCGCGCCGGAGTTTACCATCGGGCCGGCCTCCGGCCGGACCCGTTGGGCGCGCCCCGGAATGACAAAATCATAATCTCAGTGGGACCAAACGCCATGCCTGCCTCACAGCACCAAAACCCGAAATCCAACGTCGAGATTGCACAGGCCGCCAAGATGCGGCCGATCATGGAGGTCGCGCGCGAGAAGCTTGGCATCGCGCCGGAGAACCTCGAGCCCTACGGCCATTACAAGGCCAAGGTGTCGATGGAGTACATCGAAACGCTGCAGAACCGGCCGAACGGCAAGCTGATCCTGGTTTCGGCTATCAGTCCGACGCCGGCCGGCGAAGGCAAGACGACCACGACGGTCGGCCTGACGGATGGGCTCAATCACATCGGCAAGAAGGCGATGCTGTGCATCCGCGAGGCCTCGCTCGGCCCCTGCTTCGGCATGAAAGGCGGTGCGGCGGGTGGCGGCTATGCCCAAGTCTTGCCGATGGCCGACATCAATCTCCATTTCACCGGCGATTTTCACGCCATCACTTCGGCCAACAATCTGCTGGCCGCGATGATCGACAACCACATCTATTGGGGCAATTCGCTCGGTATCGACGTGCGCCGCGTGACCTGGCGCCGTGTCATGGACATGAACGATCGCGCCTTGCGCGAGATCGTCTGCTCGCTCGGCGGCGTGGCCAACGGTTTTCCACGCGAGGCCGGCTTCGATATCACCGTTGCCTCGGAGGTCATGGCGATCTTCTGCCTCGCGCGCAACATAGACGATTTGAAGACGCGCCTCGGCAACATCGTGATCGGCTACACGCGCGACCGCAAGCCGATCCGTGCGAGCGATCTCAAAGCGAACGGCGCCATGACCGTGCTGCTGAAGGACGCGCTGGCGCCTAATCTCGTGCAGACGATGGAGGGCAATCCGGCCTTCATTCACGGCGGCCCTTTCGCCAATATCGCGCACGGGTGCAATTCGGTAATGGCGACGACGACCGCGCTCAAGCTTGCCGACTATGTGGTGACGGAAGCCGGCTTTGGCGCCGACCTCGGCATGGAGAAGTTCCTCGACATCAAGTGCCGCAAGACGGGACTGTCGCCGAGTTGCGTCGTGCTGGTCGCTACCATCCGCGCACTCAAGATGCACGGCGGCGTCAAGAAAGAGGATCTGAAAACCGAAAACCTCAAGGCGCTGGAGGCGGGTCTTGCCAACCTGCAGCGTCACGTCGAGAACGTGCATAAGTTTGGCTTGCCGGCGGTCGTCTCAATTAACCGTTTCTCGGCTGACACCGAGGCCGAGATTGCTCTGGTAAAGGAGAAGTGCAAGGCGCTCGGCGTCGAGGCGCTGATGGCCGATCATTGGGCCATGGGCGGCGCCGGGGCGGTCGATGTCGCCCGCGCGGTCGTCAAGCTGGCCGATAGCGGAAAGGCCAAACTAAAGTATCTCTATCCCGATGACATGCCGCTGGTGGAGAAGGTGCGTACGATCGCGAAACAGCTCTACGGGGCCAAGGACATCGAGGTGCCGAAGCCGGTTCAGGAGCAGCTCGCGAGCTTCGAAGCCATGGGCTACCGCAACGCGCCGGTCTGCATGGCCAAGACGCAATACAGCTTTTCCACCAACCCCGATCTCAAAGGCGCGCCGACGGACTTCACGATTCCCGTCCGTGAGGTGCGCTTGTCCGCCGGCGCCGAATTCGTCGTGGTGATCTGCGGCGAGTTGCTCACCATGCCCGGCCTGCCGCGCGTACCTTCGGCGGAAGCGATCGATCTCAATGCCGAGGGGCAGATCGTCGGGTTGTTCTAGAATTCTCTGTCCGCTCATTCCCGCGTAAGCGGGAATCCGGAGCTGCTTTTCAGACTCTTCAATTGTCGCTCTGGGTCCCCGCTTTCGCGCTAATTGATGCACACATCTCGGAGCGTTCCAAACATCGCCGCAGACTCCCACCCTCCTCCCGCGAAGCGGCGGGGGAGGGTCGGTTTGCGTCGCGATAGCGATGCAAACCGGGGTGGGGGGTCTTCAGCAAGATTCGTCCCCCACCCCCAACCCCTCCCCGCCATTCGCTACGCGAACGGGGGGGGAGGGGAGCAGAGAGGCCGTGCGATCTCAGCTACAAAATGTGTGCATCGACTAGCGCTTTCGCGGAGACGAGCGGGAAAAAGGGCGCGGGTCCGTTGCACCGAACTGAGTCGTCGCTCCGAGGCATCCACGGCGGAACTTTTCTGACTACGAATTGATTGCCGGCAAAGGGCGCATCTTTTTGGAGCTGCCCCTTATGGACCTCGCCCTCGTTCCGGCCGGCCGCGATCCGCCGCGAGATGTCAACGCGGTGATCGAAATCCCGCTCGGCGGCGTGCCGGTGAAGTACGAGTTCGACAAGGTGTCGGGCGCGATCTTCGTCGATCGCTTTCTGCACACCGCGATGTTCTATCCGGGTAATTACGGCTTCATCCCGCACACGCTGTCGGAAGACGGTGATCCCTGTGACATCCTGGTGATGGCGCAATTGCCGGTGGTGCCCGGTGCCGTGATCCGCTGCCGCCCGGTCGGCGCGCTGCTGATGGAGGATGAAGCCGGCCGGGACGAAAAACTGGTCGCGGTGCCGGTCGACGATCTATATCCGTTCTATACCGGCGTTTCGAGCTACCAAGATTTGCCGACCGTGATGCTCGAGCAGATTGCGCATTTTTTCCAGCACTACAAAGATTTGGAAAAAGGCAAATGGGTCACCATCGTGCGCTGGGTCGATACCGAAGAGGCCGAGCGGCTGGTGATGGAGGGAATCGAAAGAGCGAAGGCGAAGTGATCTTACCTGGCGCCCAACGTCGCTAACGGTGATGAGAGCAGTGCAGCCCCTTCATTGCGCAGAACTGATTCGTCGCCCCGTGTGGCTTCTCGCAATGACCGCTGCGATCCAAGTGATCGGAGACCGCCGAGTTGACGGATTGCGGTGCTTGTCCGGCTCGCCAGCGAACACCGCCGGCGCATATTGAAGTGCCGGCGACGTGAAATCGCGTGGGTAGGGAACGTCACGTCACATCGGAGGCGTGAGGCCGTTCTCGCCAACGGCGACGGATTGTGCGGTCACCTTGCCGTCTTCTGCAGTGCCTTTGATGAAGACGTGCGCGCCCTTCTTGACGATTGATGCGTCAGAAGGCCTGATCGCGACGATCGGAGCCGTGGGTGGGATCGTAATCTCCTGCTTCCCGCCCTTGTAGGTGACGGTAATTTTCTTTGAGCCAGACTTTGTACTCGCCGCGTCGATATTGCCGTTCGTCATCGCGCTCTTCACCTTCGGCCGCCCAGCGGCGGAGACACTCCCGACATTGCCGTTCGTCATCGCACTCTTCGTGCGCGCACCGCCTGAGGCGGTCGTGTCGGTGATCTCGTCCCACGGATAATGGCCGTCGCCGGTGCCGCGCATCGAGGGTGGAAAGATCACCACCTCCAATGCCACGTTGCTGCTGCCTTTAGTCGCGGTACCGATATAGGTGTCCTTCGTCACATCCTTGAGACTGGCTTTGATCAGCGCGGCGTACTTCGTGCCGGCATCGAGCACAACGTCGACGCTTTTACCGTCGTTCGTCTTTAGCTTGAGAGAGTTGCTGTTAACGGATTCCACCGTGCCCCGTAGCCGTTGAGGCGCCGCCGCCCACGACGTAGCAGTGATTGCGATACTAGAGGCAATAGCGAGGAGCGAGAGCTTACTAAGCTGCATGTGCTTCACCTTTCAGACTGAAGTATCGGTGCTGGAGCTACGCTGGAAAAGAGGCGCATTTCGCGCGCTAGCGAAGATGTGAACGGCCGTGATCGGTACAACTCGCAGCAAGTGTGCCGGGGTCAACAACTGAGACTGATCGACCGAGTTCGCTGACGGCCGTGGCAATATTCCCGCACTTTCGTGTCAGAAGCTGGATGACACGCGGGAACGAGCACGGGCGAGGCATAGGTGTTATGTTACAGCAGATTTGGCGGTCAACCCTGCGCAATTGGCCAGCGGTTGAGTAGCGCTACCCGCAGACGAAGAATTTCTCTAAAATATTAGCCGATTTGTTCCTGCAGCATTGCAAAGGTTCTTTGCGTCTTGTCGCTATGGTGAGCTTTCGTTTCGCTCCGATTGCGGGGTCCCCGCGCGGCCCGCGGTCGGTATTTGTAACCTTTCGTCTTGCAGTATTCTCACGTGCCCGAAATGACTCCATCCCCATCCGACCAAAGCTTCGCCGTTGATCGTTCACTCGTCGATGAATTGATCGGCCCGCTTGAAAACGATAGTCCTCAAGAGCGTCAGAAGGTTGTTGAGCGCGTCACCGATTTGTTTTTCGCCGGATCGCGCGGCTATTCACGCGAGCAAATCGCGTTGTTTGATGACGTCCTGCAGCAGCTTTCTGCCGATATAGAGGTCGGGGCACGAGCGCGTCTGGCGCAGCGGCTGGCCAAGGTCGAGAACGCGCCTCCTAAGCTCGTTCGTCTGCTGGCCTTCGATGATGAAATCAGCGTGGCGGCCGAATTGCTTGCACACTCCGAAGGGCTGACCGACAACGATCTGGTCGAGAATGCGCGTACGAAGAGCCAGAAGCATCTTCTCGCCATAGCCCAGCGTCTGAAGCTGAGCGAGTCCGTCACCGATGTTCTGGTGGAGCGAGGCAACCGCGAGGTCGTGCATAAGGTGGCCTCCAACCGTGGGGCCCGCTTCTCACTCGCGGGCTACGAGCGGCTCACGAGCCGCGCGCGCAGAGATCGCCGGTTGACCCTCGCCCTCAGCGAACGCAATGACCTTCCCCGCCAGTGCTTTTTGAGGTTGCTTGAATGCGCCTCGGCCTCGGTGCGCGCCAAGCTCGAGGCGGCCCATCCGGCAGCCGCCGACGCAGTTCGGCGGTCCGTCGATGAAGTCGCGACCGCCATGCAAAAAGAAGCTCGTCTGGCCTCGCGAGAACACAGGGCCGCCGAGCGCAAGGCCCGCCGTTTCAGGATGAACCCCGTCACCGAATCCAATGTCCACGCGTCGGCGCGTGCGCAGAGATTCGAGAAAGCGGTGATTGCACTTGCGAAACTCGGCCGTTTTCCGGTCGAAGTCGTCGAGCGGGCTCTGCTCGATAAAGGCGAAGACATGGTCCTGATTCTTGCCCGGGCCGCGGACTGTTCATGGCTGACCGTCAAGGAATTGCTGCAGATGCACGTTGCGGGCCGCAGGATGACTCCGGACGATCTATCGCAAGCCTATGAGCGCTATAAAAAGTTCAGCCCGCAGACCGCGCGCAACATTCTCGGTTTCCATCGGCAACGCATGAAGGGCGAGGCGGAGCGGCGAAAGACGAGCGTGACCAATGCGCGCCAACCCGCTGGCATGAAACGCGCGTCTATCTCCGCGCCGGTTGTTGGCCGTCACTATGCTACGGATAATGCCAGCCTGCACAGGCATTGACTCATTCCCGTCATCCTGAGTTGGCCACCGGCATAGCGGACCCGCTGCGGGATGAAACCTTTCCCCGTCACCCTGAGGCGGCTTCGCCAACGGGTCCGCGCTTCGCGCGGCCCGATGATAAACTCCGCGAAGCCCTCCAAGCGTGAACGGCCCCGGCCGTCACCCACCAATCTCGAGTTTACCCGAGATTGGATTCTGATGCGCAAGTCGGCAACAGCCGACTTGCGATGGCTCGGCCTTCGGCCGAGCGCCTCAGGGTGACGGTCAAAGTTTCTGCAGGTTCGAATATGCCCAGTAGGGCGGCTTTGCCTGTCACGCCGCTATGTCTGTGTGGCAAGGGATCAATCGGCCAAAACGCGCGCAACGCGCCGCGCTTCGGCGACCAGCTCCGCCGTCAGCGGCGTCATCGGCTCGCGCGCCGGCGCGACCAAGCCGATGGTGTGGGATGCTTCCGGCTCGGTGATCGGAATCGCGCGCAGCACATCGGTTAGTCCCAAAGTGGCCGCGAGCCGCGAGGGCATGACGCTTGCCCAGCGGCGCGTTCGTACATGCGAATACAGCAGGATCATGGAATCCGATTCGAGCGTGATGTGCGGATTGGCGCCGGTGTCGCGGAGGAGCCGCTCGATGATGCGGCGATTCTGCATATCCGGTGTCAGCAGGCAAAGCGGCACCTGGGCTACCTCCTTCCACGTCACCCGCTCGCGACCAGCCAATGCGGCGTCGGCAGCGACCAGCAAGCAATAGCGCTCGGTATAGAGCGGTACGGCGGTGACCCGGCCGAGCGGCTCGTTGTCGAGATAAGTGATGCCGGCATCGACCTCGAGATTTTCCAACAAGCCCAGAATCTCGGTGGACGTGCGCGAATAGGTGGTGAACTGCACATTGGGATGGCGCGCGCGATAAGGCGTGGTCAGCGTCTCCACCATGGCGAGCGCGGTAGGAATTGCCGCGAGCCGCAATCGGCCGGCGAGGCCGTGGCGTAGTGCCTGCACCTCTTCGTGCATGGCCCGCGCATCCCCGACGATACGCCGCGCCCATTCCAATACGCGCTCGCCTTCCGGGGTGAAGCCCTGAAAACGCGAGCCTCGGTTGACCAGCAGCACGCCGAAATTCTCTTCGAGTTGCTTTACGCCCGCCGAGAGCGTCGGCTGGGTCACGCCACAAGCCTCCGCTGCGCGGCCGAAATGCTTCTCGCGCGCGAGCGCCAAAAGGAACTGTAGCCTGTCAATCACGTTTGACGCCTTCCCGGCCAAAGTGAATGAGTGGCGGATGCGCCCTGAACCGCACCCAGGCCGTGGCGGATTCCCAATTGAATGTAGGCATCCGAATCGGCCTCCTTAATAGACAAAATCTATCAATCAATCGTGCACGAAAGCTTGTATACCGTATACCAGGATTTTAGAGTCATTCCGTGTCCGGAGAAACGAAATGAGCGAAACCTTGCAAGCGCCGCCGGCGGCCCCGGATATTACCCGCGCAGGCCGGCGCCGCCCACCACGGACCCCGAAGGGCCGCCAGATCGATCCTACCGCGCTCGATGAAGTGCGCGCGCTGCTAACCGATCGCCCGCGCCGGCGCGACCTGCTGATCGAGCATCTGCATCTGATCCAGGATCGTTACGGGCACCTTTCGGCCGCCCACCTCGCCGCGCTCGCCGCCGAGATGAAGATGGCGCTGACCGAAGTCTACGAAGTTGCAACCTTCTACGCTCACTTCGATGTCGTGAAGGAAGGCGAGACGCCGCCGCCGGCGATCACGGTCCGTGTCTGCGATTCGCTTTCCTGCACGATGGCCGGGGCCGAGGCATTG
>DASTWX010000037.1:0-11840 GCA_035765795.1 Pseudolabrys sp.
TCCTCGCCGTCGACACCCTCGGGCAAGACCAGCCGTATCTTGCGTTCCTGTCCGTTGCGGTAGCGCGTGAATTGATAGCTGCCGAGCGCGAAGGCCAAAGCGCCAAGCCTTGCGTCGTGCGGCGCGGTTGCGAAGCGATAGGTGCCGGGCGGCAGCAGGCCGGCGAGCGCCCCGGGCCGGAACAGGTCCTTCGCCGGATCGTCATTCGGCTCCAGGCCGAACAGCACGTTGGCGAGATTTCCGTCCGCGTCGGGAATGAGCAGGAGCTTGCCGGGCTTCGGCTCGAAGCCGGCGGCGTTGACGAAGGTGCGCTCGCGCTCGCCAAGCGTGGCGGTGACTTGCGTGAAATTGGCGGGAGTGGCGAAGCAAATCGGCACGGCGCGGCTGTCGCCGACGAACACGGGATGCATGGTTATTCCGCGGCCTCGCGTCGCGAGGATCTCGCTCCGTATCCGTCACGGGTTTGCGGCAGTCTCCAGCCGAGCATCTTCGAAGCGACCAGCGTGCGCAGCACCTGCGCGGTGCCGCCGCCGATGGTGAACATGCGCACGTCCCGCGCCATCCTCTCCAACGGAAGCTCGCGCGAATAGCCACGTGCGCCGAAGCATTGCAACGCATCGTTCACGATCCGGATGGCGTTCTCGGCGGCAAACACCTTGGCTTGCGCTGCAAGCATCGGATCGGGAAATACGCTGCCGCCCGGTCCACGCGAGCGGGCGGCTTGGTAGAGCATCAGACGCGAGGCGGTGAGTTGCGTCTGCATGTCGGCCAGCATCCATTGAAGGCCCTGGAATTCGGCGACGGGCCGGCCGAACTGCTCGCGTTGCTTGACCCACGCGAGGGCGTGTTCGAGCGCGCCGGCGGCAATCCCCATCGCCACCGTGCCGGCGCCGACGCGCTGGCTGTTGTAGGCGTTCATCAAGTCGGCGAAGCCGCGCCGGAAACCGGACGGCGGTAGCACCACCATGTCGGCCGGCACTTGCAGGTCCTCGAAAGTGAGCTCGCCTTCCGGTATGCCGCGCAGGCCCATGGTCTGCTCGCGCTTGGTCACGTTGAGGCCCTTCGGCGTTTGCCGTTCGGGATCGCGCACGGCGAGAAAACCGCCGATGCCGAGCTCTTGGCCGTCTTCGTCGAAAACGCGAGCGAAGATCAGGTGTAGCCGCGATACGCCGCCGCCGGTAATCCAGTGCTTTTTGCCGTTGATGACGTAAATGTCGCCGCACTTGTCTGCGCGGGTGGTCATGGAGGTGGCGTCGGAGCCGGCCTCCGGCTCGGTGATGCAAATGGCAGGTTTGTCGCCGGCAAGCACCAAGTTGGCGGCAATCCGCTTCTGCGCGTCACTGCCGTAAGCCATCACCGTGGAAATCGCGCCCATGTTGGTCTCGACCGCGATCCGGCCGGTTACCGCGCAGGCTTTGGACATTTCTTCGATGACGAGGACGGCGTCTAGGAACGAGCGGCCCTGGCCGCCCAAGCCGCGCGGGATGGTCATGCCGACGAAGCCGGAATCCGCCAGCGCCTTGACGATGTCCCAAGGATATTGGCCGTCGTTGTCGATCTCTGCCGCTCGCGGGCGGACCACGTCACGGGCAAATTCGCGCGCGCGAGTCTGTAACGCTGATTCGTCGGGAGAAAGGCCGAGGTCCATCTGGCGATCCTATAATGAATTTTGGCCCCGCGGCAGATTTTGCGCGGTCAGATAGCGGCATGCCGGGTGACGATCGTAGCCGGCAGGTCCGATTAACCACTCGTTAGCGTTAACGAATTACTGCTCGGGATGTGCCGTCGGCATCCAAGCCCCGCGGGGTCCCCATGCGCTTCACTTGCTCCGTCCATCGCCTGTTTGTTTCGGCCGCCGCCGTATCCGTATTGGCCCTATCGGTGGCTGGCTGCAAGACCACCGGTGATGATATCACCGGCTCGGTTGCCGCGGCTCCCGCACAGCCGCGCAGCGACGCCGACTGGCGGCAAGCGCTCGACATGTGGGGCCAGCGCTATCACGCCAATAACGATGACCTGGAGGCTGCCACGGCTTACGCACGAGCGTTGCGCGCCACCGGCCAGCGCGCCCAGGCCGTGGCGGTGCTGCGCCAAGCCGCGCTACGCCACCCGGAGAATATGCCGCTGCTCGGCGCCTATGGCCGCGCGCTCGCTGACGCGGGCGATTACCAGCAGGCGCTGGACGTGCTCGGCCGCGCCCACACGCCCGACAATCCGGACTGGCGCATCCTCAATGCGCAGGGCGCCGTCCTGGATCAGATGGGCCGGCACGCGGAAGCCCAGCGCTACTATTCATCGGCCTTGAAGATCGTGCCCAATGAGCCCTCGGTTCTTTCCAATCTCGGCCTCTCTTATGCGCTGGAAAAGCAGCTTACGCGTGCCGAGGCCACGTTGCGCAAGGCGGTGGCGCAGCCGCATGCGCGGCCTAAAGTGCGGCAGAACTTGGCTCTGATCGTCGGCCTTGAGGGCCGCTTCGCCGAAGCTGAGAAAATAGCCAGCGCCGACTTGCCGCCGGCGGAGGCGGAGGCGAATATCGCCTACCTGCGCAATATGCTTGAGCAAAAATCGACGTTTGCTCGAAACCGCGGCCGCAACGCCCGTGCCCAGGCAAAGGTTGGGTCTTAGAGCAGAATCCGACCGAGTTGAGAGCAAGACCCGCGTCAGTGCCAGACGCCCATGACCTTGATCGCTGCCGGGCCGAGAATCACGATGAACAGAACCGGCAGAAAGAACAAGATCATCGGCACCGTCAATTTGGGCGGTAGACCGGCGGCCTTCTTTTCGGCCTCGGACATGCGCATGTCGCGGTTTTCTTGCGCCATAGTGCGCAGCATGGTGGCGAGCGGCGTGCCGTAGCGTTCGGCCTGCTGCAAGGCCATGCAGACGGATTTCACCCCTTCGAGATCGGTACGTTTGGCCAGGTTTTCGTAGGCTTGCCGGCGGTCGGGCAAATACGAGAGCTCGGCCATGGTCAGCGTCAGTTCCTCGGCCAAGGCAACCGATTGGGTGCCGATTTCGTCGCTCACCTTGCGGAAGGCGGCTTCGATCGACATGCCGGATTCGACACAGATCAGGAGCAAGTCGAGGCTGTCGGGGAACGCACGCTTGATCGACAGTTGCCGGCGCTGAATCTTGTTTTTCAGGATCAGCACCGGAAGCTGCATGCCAACGTATGCCGCCGCGATGCAGATGCCGATTTTGATCATGATCGACTGCTTGAGATGGAGCACGACGAATACGTAGAAAATCGCAAATAACAGAACAGCTATCGGCGTGACCATGCGAAAGAAAAGATAGGTGATGTAAGGTGCCTGTCCGCGGTAGCCGGCCTGGACAAGCTTTAGCCGCGCCCCCTCCTGGCCCAGCCATTTGGTCAAATTGAACCGATCGACGACATTCTGCACGTATTGCTTGGGTGACTGGCGCAGGCTGATCTTCTGCTGCGCGAGCGCTAAACGCTCGCGTTCGCGCTGGCGGATGCGCTCGCGCTCGATCGCCACCGCCTTCATGCGCTTTTCGAGCGGATCGGCGAAAACGAACGGCATGGCCAGCGTCAATACCGTTGCGGCGGCCGCGATGGCGGCCAGCGCCATCGTCAGCGTCTGCGGATTGATTGCGTTCTCAATGAGATCGAGCATTGGCGGCCGCTCAGAAATCGAAGTTGATCATCTTTTTCATCACCATGACGCCGCTGAACATCCATACTGCCGAGCATGCCAACATCAGATGGCCGAGTCGCTCGGTGAACAAGAGCGTGATGTATTGCGGGCTGGTGACGTAAACCAATAGCATCACAGCCACCGGCAAGCAGCCGATGATGGCGGCCGAGGCTTTCGCTTCCTGTGAGATGGCGCGGATTTTGGCTTTCATCTTCTTGCGGTCGCGCAGCACACGCGAGAGATTGCCGAGTGCTTCGGCGAGATTGCCGCCGGCCCTTTGCTGGATCGAGATCACGATGCCGAAGAAGTTCGCCTCCGGCACCGGCATACTCTGGTAGAGCTTGCCGCAGGCTTCGCCGAGAGGCATGCCGATTGCTTGCGTCTCGACAATGGCGCGGAATTCGGACTTCAAGGGCTCTGGCGCTTCGACCGCAACCATTTTCATGCAGTCGAGCAGTGGCAACCCGGCCTTGACGCCGCGCACGATGATATCGACAGCATCTGGAAAGGAGTCGAGGAACTTTGTTTCGCGACGCTTCTTCAAGAACGACAGCAGCCAAAGAGGCAGGCCGAATGCACCGACAAAGCCAAAAGCAAGGGCGGAAATCACGCTGCCAGCGACAATCCAGGCGACCGCGAGCAAAGCCGCGCCGGTGCCGAAAGAGATCATCAGGAATTGCAGCTTCGACCATTTGAGGCCGGCCTGCGCGATGCGTGCTGTGAGCGGCAGTCCGCGGCGCCGCTTGTGGCGCGCTTCCAACTCTTTCAACGTGTTTTCGATGGCATCCCGGCGCGGCCGCGCGTTGCGCGCGACACGCTGCACGGGCTCTGCTTTCGCGACGGTCGCCATCCGCCTTTCGGCTTTTCGTTCGCCTGAGATGATCGGGTAGATGAACACCCAGGCGACGCCGCCGATGGCGACCGTGGCAAAAATGAAGAGGGCGAGCGGTTGAAGCGGCATTGGTATCAAGCCCGCAGGGCTTCGCTGGCCGCCTCGGAAGCGTCGAGCGCGGCGGCCAAGCGCTTTTCCTCGCCGTAATAGCGCGCCCGGTCCCAAAACCGCGGCCGGCCGATGCCGGTCGAGCGGTGGCGACCGATGATCTTGCCCTGCGCGTCCTCTCCGATGATATCATAAACGAACAAGTCCTGGGTGACGATGACGTCGCCTTCCATGCCCATCACCTCGGTAACGTGGGTGATCTTGCGGCTGCCGTCGCGTAGCCGGGCGGCCTGAATCACGACATCGACCGACGCGACGATCATTTCCCGGATCGTGCGAGAGGGCAGGGCAAACCCGCCCATGGTGATCATCGACTCGAGGCGCGACAGCGCTTCGCGCGGGTTGTTGGCGTGCAGGGTGCCCAGCGAGCCGTCATGGCCGGTGTTCATCGCTTGTAAGAGGTCGAAGGCTTCGGGTCCGCGCACTTCGCCAACGATGATGCGCTCCGGGCGCATACGCAGGCAGTTGCGCACCAAGTCGCGCATGGTTACCTGGCCCTCGCCTTCGAGATTGGGCGGCCGCGTTTCGAGGCGAACCACGTGCGGCTGCTGGAGTTGCAATTCGGCGGCGTCCTCGCAGGTGATGATGCGTTCGTCATGCTCGATGAATTGGGTGAGACAATTGAGCAGCGTCGTCTTGCCGGAGCCGGTGCCGCCGGAAACAATCGAATTCACCCGTGAGCGCCCGATGATTTGCAGGATTTCGGCGCCCTGCGGGGTGATGGTGCCGAACTTGACGAGCTGATCGAGGGTCAGCTTGTCTTTCGTGAACTTGCGAATGGTGAGCGCGGGCCCGTCGATGGCGAGTGGCGGTGCGATGACGTTCACGCGACTGCCGTCGGGCAAACGCGCGTCGCAGATCGGGGACGATTCATCGACGCGACGGCCGACTTGGCTGACGATTCGCTGGCAGATGTTCAGGAGTTGCTGATTGTCGCGGAAGCGAATCCCGGTACGCTGGATTTTGCCGCGAACCTCGATGTAAACCGTGCCCGAACCGTTCACCATGATGTCGGCGATGTCATCACGCGAGAGCAGCGGTTCGAGCGGTCCGAAACCGAGCACGTCGTTGCAGATATCGTCGAGCAGCTCTTCCTGCTCGGAGATCGACATCACGATGTTCTTGATCGCGATGATTTCATTGACGATGTCGCGGATTTCCTCGCGCGCCGATTCGGCATCGAGCCGCGCGAGCTGGGCGAGGTCGATGGCCTCGATCAGCGCACCGAAGACGACGCTCTTGACTTCGTAATAGGAGTCGGAACGGCGGGAGTCGGCCGCCGGCGGCACGTTGGCCTGGGTTGGCGTGCGGCTCGGCGTGGGCGGCGAAACAAGCGGAGCGCCGAGACCTTCGGAGGGAAACGGCGCGTGCCCGCTCTCGGCGACAGGGGACGGCTGCAATGGCGGCGACGCTGTCTCCGGCGCCGGTCCGGCGTCCGAGACTTTCGCTTCGTTAGCTCCGCTACGCTTACCGAACACGACTCTATACTCCGAACAGTAACAGCAGATGTCCGCTCCGATTGCAGTTGCTTGTCATGGCCGGGCTTGTCCCGGCCATCCCACTAGGACGGATAACTTGCCAGCCTAAGCGGGATCACCGGGACGAGCCCGGTGACGAACCCTGTGCTACCCCATCAATTTCGCCAACAGCGGGCTCCACAATCCACCTCTTGCGCGTTTGGCCTCCGCGCGGCCGGTCATCACTTGCGCTATTTGGCGAAACATCTCCGCCGCCTTGTGACCCTTTGATACCTCGGCGATCATCTGCCCATTATTGGCCGCCGTGCCGAAGAGCTGCGGCTCGAACGGGATTACCGCCAGCGGCTGGTCTTCCAGCGCTTTGGCGAAGTCCGTGGGTGATATTTCCGGCCGTTTGGGCACCCCCACCTGGTTGAGGCAGTAATAAGGGCGATTGTCGTTGGGCCGCGCGGCGCGCAGCAGATCGACCATGTTCTTCGCGTTGCGCAGATTGGCCAGGTCCGGGCCCGCCACGACCAAAATATCGTCGGCGGCCATCAGCAGCCGTTTGCTCCAACCCGTCCAGGTATGGGGCATATCCAAGACAACGCAAGGAATGGACGTACGCAGCGAGTCGATAATGGAGTCGAAGGCCTCGACTCCAAAATCGTAAACACGATCAAGTGTCGCCGGCGCCGCCAGCAGGCTGAGGTGATCGGTGCATTTCGACAGCAGCCGGTCGATGAACGCGGTGTCGATCCGCTCCGGTGAGAATACCGCGTCGGCGACGCCTTGCGGTGGGTCCTGGTTATAATCCAGCCCGGCGGTGCCGAAAGCGAGGTCGAGATCAGTCACCACCGCGTCGAGCGAAAGATCGCGCGCGATTGCCCAAGCGACGTTGTGTGCGACAGTGGAGGCGCCGACGCCACCCTTGGCCCCGACCACCGCGAGAATCCGGCCAACCGGCTTGGCGTCGGGCGCGACGAAGAGGCTGCAGATCGAGCGGACCACGTCGATCGTGGCAACCGGCGCAATCAGGTATTCGCTCACACCGCGCCGCGTCAGCTCGCGATAGAGCGTCACATCGTTGACGCGGCCGATCACGATTACCCGGGTGCCAGCGTCGCAAACTTCGGCGAGTTGATCGAGGCCGGCAAGTACCTCGCTGGCGCGACTTTCGGATTCGATGATGATCACGTTCGGCGTCGGCGCGCTGCGGTAGGCTTCGACCGCGGCGGCGGCCCCGCCCATTTGGATTTTCACATGGGTCTTGACGAGACGGCGGTCCTCGCCGGCCGTTTGCACGGCAGCGGCGGTTTCCACCGTTTCGCAGAACGCTTGGATCGAGATGCGCGGCGCCGGTGCAATGTATTCCTCGACGGCGCCGGCCTCGGCCGGCACGAGCGGGGCGGAGTTCTCTCTGACCGCGGCGATTTGTGAAGGGTGTTTGATCATTTTCCGACGTCGCCGATTTTTACGCTGTCGTAGTTGCCGTATTTGCCGGACGGGTCTTCCCCCTTTCGCCATTTATCGATGGCCACGCTGCGCCGCTCCATATAGATCGGCGTTTCACCGCGCGGCTGAACGAGATCAACCGGATCGGCAACCATCGCAGCCAAATTGTGCTGCGCGGCGCAGCCGAAATTCCAATACGGCTGGTTCTTTAGATACTGCGCCTTGGCGGCCGGCCCGATATCTTTCGGCCACAATCCGCAGGGACCCGCCTCGGCGACCAGCCGCGAATAGCTGAGCTTGATCGTGGCGAGGCCGCCCGCGCTAGGATGCCTGCGCACGTAGACGGCGCGACGCGGGATGCCGGAAGCCGCGAGGATCGAGAAAATCTCGCGCATCGAGTCGGCCGTGGCCCGACCGGTCGCGCGGTTCGACGGGACGTCGATGACAACGCCACCCATGGCGTGGTTTCGCCAGCCTTGCGCGAAGGAGAGCACGTCGGCCCGCTCGCTCGGAAGCAGTCCGCCGCGGCCGTGGCCGACGAACACTTGCACCGTCTGTCGGCCTTCACGGATGGTGATCGGGTGACGGTCACGGATATCGACCGGATAAGTATCTATTGCGGCCTGTTGCTGCGGGTAGCAGCCGGCGAGCATGGCGGCCAAGCCGCCCGCCGCGAGAAGCCGCTGTGCGACCCGCTTTCGGCGCTGGGCAACCGACGTAGAAAATGCCGCCGCCATAGGTCGTCCCTCTCAGTCTAAAATAAAGCCGAATGTGCCGTGGTAGCCGGGCGCGCCGACCGGCGCGGCCTCGATGTGATCGCTGGCCCCGTAAATGCGATTCAGCCGGCCGAGAAAGGCGCTCGCCGGATCGCTCGGATCTTCGAAACCGTCGTCCGGCCGCGCGAGCTTTTTTTCGGAGACCGGCCGTACGATATAAGGCGTCACCAGGATCATCAGTTCAGTCTTGTCGTTGACGTAGTCGCGACTCCTGAACAGTGTGCCGAGGATCGGGACCTGCAACAGCCCGGGAATGCCATTGATCGCGTGTCTCGTCTGCTCCTGGATCATGCCGGCGAGCGCGAGCGAGCCACCCGACGGAATTTCGACCGTGGTCTCCGCGCGCCGTACTGTCAGGGCGGGAACGGTGGTGCCCTGCACCGTCACGCTATTGTCGTTGGACAGCTGCGAGACTTCCGTCAGCACCTTCAGGCTGATGCGGCCTTCGGAGAGCACCACAGGCGTGAACATCAGACTGACACCAAATTTCTTGAATTCGATGCTCGGTGGGGAGTTCGGGCTGGCGTTAGGAACCGGATAAGGGAATTCACCGCCGACGAGAAAATTGGCGGTTTCACCGGAAATCGCAGTGAGGGTGGGTTGCGCGAGTGTGCGGATTACACCAGCGCGCTCCATGGCGCGCAGGGTGACATTGACATTCCTAAAAGCGCCGGCGAGCGAGGTATTGGTCAAAGGCGCGCCGGAGGCGGAGAACGGGTTATCGGTGTTGAAGTTTACCACGGCAGTGCCGTAATTGAGCGTGCCGTTAACATCGATGCCGAGCTGCTTGACCACGTTGCGTTGCACCTCGGCGACGGTCACTTTGATCATCACCTGATCGCGCCCTTTGACAGTGATGCTATTGATCACTTTGGTATTGGAGCCGACCAGCCGCGCCGCGATATCGTAAGCCTGCTGAGCGTCTCCGGGGCTTTGCGCAGTGCCGGAGAGCATCACGGCGTCCTTGCCGATGCCCTCGACTTGGATGTGAGCGTTCGGCAACATGCGCCGGATCGCGCCGCGCAAGCCGTTGAGATCGCGGGTGACGGCGATGTCGAACCCGGCGATCTGGCGGCCCTGGGCGTCGAAAAAGAAGATGTTGGTCTGGCCGACCGAGACGCCGATCATGTAGACCCGCCGCGCGGAGCGAATCACCGCGTTAGCCACCTTCGGATCGGCTACCAGCACATCTTTGATATCCGCCGGGAGGTCGATGGCCACCGACTTTCCGATGCCGAGCGGAATGAAGCGCGAGGCGGCGTCGCTCGCGGCGACGCGGATCACCGGCGAATTGGCGTGAACGTCCGCTGCCGCGGCGGGGAAGCTCAGAGATACGGCAGCCGCAAGCATCGAAACGACCAGCGAGAAGTTCCAGGCTCGTTTCCCCAAACTCCCCACCGCAAAGCCGAAGCCATCATTCTGAGGTGCGAGCGCGCTTCTTTGCGCGCGAGCCTCGGAGGATGACAGCCGCAGATACCGAGGCGTGCATCCTTCGAGGGCCGCGCTTCGCGCGGCCACCTCAGGATGACGGTTGAGGTTTGTGCCGACTGCTGCTCTACTTGGCATGCCGCTCAAGTCCCCTCCATCCTCACCGTGCGGTCGTCGTGGTGGTAACGCCGAATCGCACGACGTTTATCGCGTCATGTTCTTTCCGGCTGTTGCTGACCGACTTCGGCACGCCGTTTCCCACATCGGCGATGCTGCGCAGCGCGAGCGATAAAGAGCCGATCTGGCGCGACAATTCGATCGTCTCGACCTGTTTGGGCATGAGTTCCAGCGTCGCTGTCTTGCCCACGACGGTCTTCTTGCCGTCCTTGTCGGTCACTGTTTGGTCGATCGCGAGCACGCGCACATCGCTGAGGATGGTCTCGCTGGTGTGGACCTCGGTGCCGGTCGCCTTTTCGGCCGCCCGGTCGCGGCGGGTCAGAATCACGTCGACATGGTCATTGGGCAGAATGAAGCCGCTGGCGCCGGTTTCCGGCGAGACGCTGATCGACACCGCTCGCATGCCTTTGGGCAAGATGGCGGCCATGTAGCCGGAGCCCTTGCCTTGCACCAGCTTCTCGCGGCGAATCGGCTCGCCATTGACGAATGGCCCACGCGCGATCAAGCCGGACAACCCTTCCATCGCGTCGGGGTGCTCCTTGCGGCGGATGAAATTGCCGGTCTTTGCGCTCTCCGGCCACGCCTGCCAGGCGAGCAGAGCAGGTGTAATCTTCTGCCCGATATTGATGTCGGACTTGGCAACCAGCACGTCGACACTGGCGACGGCCGCCTTGGACGCGACCTTAGGTGCCGGAGCTTTGCCCGACCGGCCGGCCAGCATGGCGGCGACTCCCCCGGCTGCCAAGGCTACAGTCAAGACGACGATACGCGCGGCTTTCATACGCTTAAACTCGCTACGAGCGGCCGCATGGCCGCGTAAAACCACATGGCGGCCTACGCGACCGCTTGCAGTGTATTTCAGCAGCTAAAGGTCAAGGTATGGTTAAGGAGCGGTGTCTAAATCGAGTTAATGAGCGGTTGCTGGCGCGGCGAGGGACCTCGTAGCGGTGGGCCTTGCGCCCGCCCGGGTGACCACGAGGGTCGCCCCTACTGGGAGTTCAGGGGCCGAAGATCGGCATCCACGGCGTATCCGGATAGACCAGCAGGGCGGCTGCCGCGAGCGCAATACCGTAGGGCACGCCGGTATGTTTGTTGTGCAGGCGCTCGATCCACGGCTGCGTGGCCATGAAGGGCGGCAGGATCTGACCGCGAAACGTCAGCAGCAGCACGGTGAGCGCGCCGCCGAGCAAGCCGGCGTAGACCAAATAGACCAGCAGGTGGTTGAAACCGAACCAAAGCGCGGTCGCGGCGGCGAGCTTGGCATCGCCGCCGCCGACCCAGCCCATGGCAAAGAAGCCGAACGCGACCGCCAGCACTAGCGCTGCCGCACCGACGTGCATCCCAAATTCGGGAATGCTCATGCCGATCGTCGGCGCGAGCAGTACGAAAGCGCCGGAAAGCGCCAGCGACAGCCGGTTGGAAATCGTCATGGTGAAGAGATCGCTCGAGGCGGCGAACGCCATCAACGCGGGAAACAAGAGCAGTCTTATTGCATCGGTCAGCATGAGCATCTTGCGAACAAACTCGGCGTCGTGGCAGATCCGATGCCGTAGGCTATAAGTGTTGAACCTTGCGGTTCCGTTAGTCTTCACAAAAACAAAAGAGCCCCGGTCCCCTAAACCGGAGCTCCTTGCCGCTTCGAGTTTACGCCGACTGTCAGCCGCCGGTGCCGCCGGTGCCGCCGGTGCCAGCGATAGCATTTGAAACCTTGCCGAAGGTCGTATTCAAGTTTGAGCCGAGACCCTGGACGACCGCGATAATGGCGACGGCGATGCCGGCGGCGATAAGGCCGTACTCGATGGCGGTGGCGCCCGAGTCGTCGTTCGCGAAACGCAGCAGGAGATTCTTCATCGGTAGCTCCATTTGATCCATGTGGCTGTCTGAGCGG
>DASTWX010000038.1:0-3865 GCA_035765795.1 Pseudolabrys sp.
CGCCCGCGCGGTTGCCGGCATGTCGCGGGCCAGCGACAGCATATAGGCCATGGTGGCTTCCGACATCGGCGGGCCGTGGATGCCGCGCAGATTGGTGACCAGCACCTCGGGATGGAGCGAGGGAAGATCGATGATGTTGTCGACCCCCGTCCCGAGCGCCTGAATCCACTTAAGCTTCCGGGCATCACGCACCACATGGTCCGCCATAGGCGGCGAGAAGCAGAGGAGAATGTCGGTATCGGCGATAAATGGATCGACCTTCGCGTGATGGCCGACCACGTTGATCGTCAATTGCGGGAAACGCGCAAGCAGCATCTGCTTGTAGCGCGCCCGCATCGCTTCCTGAACTTCGGTGAGGATCAGAAGATTGGTCATGGCCGTGCAAGGTATAGCGGGCGGCGGTCCGAAGGAACGGTTTTCCGCCACGTTTGCGCGTAAAGTAGCGACGTGAATCTCCGGCGGACCGCCCCGAATGACCCGCATCGTGGTTGGTCCAGGCTGGGCCGATCGCGAAAGGGCAACTACATGAACATGCAGATAGACTGGCAGAGCGTGAATTGGGCCTATATCGTCGTGCTGGCTGTTTTTGTCTTCGTGTCAACGCTTTTAGCCAGCCTCGTCTCGTTCCGTCGCCACATGCTGGCGTCGCTGTTGTCGGCCGTGGTGTTCTCGGCCATTTTCGTGTTCTGGAGCTATTACCCTCACCACCTGCCCCTGCCGACTTCGCTAAATTCGCCCGGCCCCGCTGTCACTTTTGCTCCCCCTCCCGCGGCCAATTCGTCGGCGGTGCCGGCCGCTGCCCCGACGCCGCCTGCGCCAATAAAGCCGGGCAATCCCGTTACGGAGGCCACACCTTCCCAATCTGGCCCGCAGTAGAAGCACCCTAGGCTTGCGCCGGACCGGCCTGATGATGTTTTCTGTGCCCATTACGACGATCCAGATGGGGTCGGAGAGGGAATGGTGAGATTGCAATGAAAAAAGTCTATTCGGACGCAAAAGCGGCGCTCGCCGGCCTGCTCGAGGACGGCATGCTGGTCATGGCCGGCGGTTTCGGCCTCTGCGGAATTCCTGAGACGCTCATTAGGGCGATCCGCGAATCAGGCGTGAAGAACCTCACGATCGTCTCCAACAATGCCGGCGTGGATGGCGCTGGTCTGGGGTTGCTGCTCGATACCAAGCAGGTCAAGAAGATGATCTCGTCCTATGTGGGCGAAAACAAGCTGTTCGCCCAGCAATATCTCGCCGGCGAATTGGAGATCGAGTTCAACCCGCAAGGCACGCTGGCCGAGCGCATCCGTGCGGGCGGCGCCGGCATCCCGGCCTTCTTCACCCGTACCGGGGTCGGCACCGATATTGCCAAGGGAAAAGAGGAACGCACGTTCGACGGCGAGCGCTACATCATGGAGCGCGGGCTTGTCGCGGACCTCTCCATCGTGCACGCCTGGAAAGGCGATACCGAAGGCAATCTCGTTTATCGGAAGACGGCGCGCAATTTCAATCCGATGATGGCGACCGCCGGCAAGACCACCGTGGCGGAAGTCGAAAACCTGGTGCAATCGGGTGAGATCAATCCGGATACGATCATCACGCCGGGCGTTTACGTCCAGCGCATCATCCATGTGCCGGATGCGGTGAAACACATCGAGCAGCGCACCGTGCGCAAGCGCGCTTGAACCATGACCGCTCTCTTCCCAACGTCATTCCGGGGCACGCCCATAAGTGCGTTTACGCGCGTCTTCGACCCACTACGGGCGCAAACCCGGAATCCAGAAGCAAATTCTGATTAGGCATCTGGATTCCGGATCGCCGCTTTGCGGCGTCCGGAATGACGAGCAACGGATCGAATAGGAGACCTTCTATGCCCTGGACCCGCGAACAGATGGCCGAACGTGCCGCGAAAGAATTGCGTGATGGCTTTTATGTCAATCTCGGCATCGGAATTCCGACATTGGTGTCAAACTACATTCCGCCCGGAATGACCGTTCAGTTGCAGAGCGAAAACGGCATGCTCGGCTTCGGCCCGTTTCCCTATGAGGGGGACGAGGATCCCGACCTCATCAACGCCGGCAAGCAGACCGTTACTGAGCTTCCGACCACGAGCTTTTTCTCCTCGGCGGATTCGTTCGCCATGATCCGCGGCGGTCATATCGATCTCGCTCTGCTCGGCGCCATGCAGGTCGCGGAGAACGGCGACCTCGCCAACTGGATGATTCCCGGAAAGGTAGTGAAGGGCATGGGCGGCGCGATGGACCTCGTCGCCGGCGTAAAGAAGGTGGTTGTGATCATGGAGCATACCGCGAAGGACCAGCCCAAGCTCTTGCACCAGTGCACGCTGCCGCTCACCGGCGCCGGCGTCGTCGATATGGTGATCACCGACCTCGGCGTGTTCACGATCGACAAGAAAGGCGGCGGCATGATGCTGATCGAAATCGCGCCCGGCGTTACGGTGCCGGAGATCACATCGAAGACCGAGGCGAGCTTTAAAGTCGATCCCAAGTTGACGCATTAGCGGCCCCGAGCCGCCGTACCTGCAGGAAATCGCCCGCACCCGGAGAAGGGTGGCGGGTGATAGCTCATGTTTCAGCTTTCGTTGCGGTACGTCATGTTGGCTGGAACAAACCCCGAACCAGAGTTTTAGTTGAGCATGAGGCGTGTGCCTGACTTTGATGGTGAATTGGATCGGCTGCAGGGTCATATGCCCGATTGGGCGAGCCGCAAGTTAACGCGTTTGCGCGAGCCGGACATGGCGTGGGTGCGTGTCCCTGCCGGGGTTGCATTCATTGGCGGGGGCATCTTCAGTTTTCTGCCGGTTCTCGGGATTTGGATGCTGCCGCTCGGCCTTGCGCTGCTCGCCATTGACGTGCCGCCGATGCGCGCGCCGCTGGCGCGCGTCCTGGCATTCACCAACCGCAAGATTGGGCAGTGGAAGGGCCGAAAGGACGGCTGAATTTCATACTGAAAGTTGGCGCCTCAACCATCATGGCTCGTCCCGGCCATCCACACCGTTGTTGCGGGGCTTTCTCCATTTGATTTTTCTGCCGGAGCCGGTAGAGGATCGACATCCAATGACCGGGGGAGAGCGAATGTTATCCGACGCCGATCGCATGAAGGCTGCCGATATCCTGATGCAGGCGGCGAAGGACCGCAAACAGGCGGTGCAGCTCCACAAGACTTTCCCCGACATCACCATCGAGGATTCTTATGCGATTTCCACGGAGGTGATGAAGCGCAAGGTCGCGCAAGGCCGTAAGGTCATCGGACACAAAGTAGGCCTCACCTCCAAGGCTATGCAGCGCTCGTCGATGATCGACGAGCCGGACTACGGTTACATCCTCGACGACCAGATGATCGGCGACGGCGCCAAGGTGCCGCACGAGAACTATTGCAAGCCTCGCGTCGAGGTCGAACTCGCCTTCGTGCTCGGCAGACGCCTGATCGGCCCGGGCGTCGGTTTGGCCGACGTGCTGCGTGCGACCGAATACGTCGTGCCGGCGATCGAGATCGTCGACGCACGCATCCAGGACCCACGAAAAATCGTCGACACTGTCGCCGATAACGGCGCCGCAGCAGGAATTGCGATGGGCGGTCGGCCCGTGGGCCCACTGGATGTCGATCTGCGCTGGGTCGGCGGCATCATGTACCGGAACTCGGAAATCGAAGAAACCGGGCTCGCGGCTGGCGTTCTCGGCCATCCGGCGCTCGGTGTCGCTTGGCTTGCCAACAAACTCGGCCAGCTCGGCACCGCGCTCGAGCCAGGCCACATCGTTCTCGCCGGCTCGTTCACCCGGGTCGTGTTCGCGCAAAAAAGCGACACGCTGCACGCCGATTTCGGTCCGCTCGGCGGGCTCGCCATTCAGTTCGTGTA
>DASTWX010000039.1:0-23591 GCA_035765795.1 Pseudolabrys sp.
AGCCGACGCGCTGGCCATCACCCAGCCGGCGCTGTCGAAGACCTTGCGCGAACTGGAAGATGCACTGGGCGTCAAGCTGTTCGAGCGCGGCCGCCGCGGCATGGTGCTGACCCGCTTCGGCGAGATCTTCCTCCAGCACGCCGCCGGCAGCATCGCTTCGCTCCGCCACGGCGTCGACAGCATCGATGTGGCACGGTCGGCGGGCGAGCATGCGGTGGCTATCGGCGCCCTGCCCAATGTCGCGGCCGGGCTCGTGGCGCAGGCTGTGCGTCTGTTCAAGAAAAACGGAGTCGGCACGTCGGTGCGCGTGGTGAGCGGCGGCAACTCACGGCTGCTCGATCAATTGCGCTTGGGCGAATTGGAATTGGTAGTGGGACGGCTTGCGAAAAGCGAGCACATGACCGGGCTGACCTTCGATCATCTCTATTCGGAGCCCTTGTCGATCGTGGTCCGACGCGGACATGTACTCGCCACGGCCAAGCGTTTTTCGCTGCCGATGCTTTCGGGCCATCCTTGGCTGCTGCCGGACGAAGGCACCATCATCCGGCAGGAGATCGATCGTTTTCTGTTGGCCGAGCATGTGAGCGCTTCGGCCGACGTCATCGAGACCACATCGACGGCGTTCGGCCACGCCTATGTCGCTGCCTCGGACGCCGTGTGGTTTGTGCCGCGCGGCGTGGCCGGCGCGGAAATCAAGCGCGGCACCCTCGTCGTCTTGCCGACGCCAGCCGGCGCGATGGAAGGGCCTGTGGGCATCACCACGCGCAACGACGTGCCGCCGACGCCCGCCGGCCGCCTGCTGGCCGACGCCGTGCGCCGCACGGCGCAGGCGATGGCAGTTCCGGCCCGGTAATAACCGTTCCGGCATGGCGAGACCCGAAAATCTCATTTCAAGCCGGCGCTGCCGTCGGCCAACCTGCGATACCGTGCAGCCCTCGAGACCGGAACAGGAAGTGCAATGACGCGCCAAACCAAGCAGCCCAATTTCTTGCTGTTCATCACCGACCAGCAGCGGGCGGATTATCTCGGCTGCTACGGCCATCCGGTGCTGCGCACGCCGCACATCGATTCGATCGCGGCGCGGGGCGCCGCCTTCGACCGCTTCTACGTGGCAAGCCCGGTCTGCATGCCTAATCGGGCGAGCCTGATGACCGGGCGCATGCCGTCGGCGCACGGCGTGCGCAGCAACGGCATTCCGCTCTCGCGCCGCTCCGTCACGTTTGTCGATCTCCTGCGCGAAGCGGGCTATCGCACCGCGCTCGTCGGCAAGAGTCACCTGCAGAATTTCACCGGCAATCCGGCGCTCGCCAAGCCGCGCGCGACAGCGGACGGTTATCGCACGCCGCCTCCTTCCCTGGCCCAGGCGGTCCGTGACGACCTCTCCGGCGGAGACTACGGCCAAGAGCAGCCGGATTATTGGCGCCGCGAGGATGCCCGTGTCGCCACGCCGTTCTACGGCTTCGATCACGTCGAGCTGGTGCGCGGCCACGGCGATACGGTGACCGGCGACTACACGCGCTGGCTGCTCGCACGCGAGCCCAATGCGCTGAGCATGCTCGGCCCGGCAAATGCGCTGCCGCACGACTACACCTGTCCGCAGGCGCATCGCACGGCGATTCCGGCCGAGCTTTACTCGACGGCTTACATCGCTGAGCGCGCAACGGCTTATCTCGATGCGTGCGCGAAGGACGAGGCACCGTTCTTTCTGATGGTCTCGTTTCCCGATCCGCACCACCCCTTCAACCCGCCGGGCAAATACTGGGACATGTACCGCCCTGAGCAATTCACGGTGCCGGAAGCCTTCACGCGTAACGACTGGTCGCCGCCGGCGCATGTGCAGGCGGTGATCGACGCGCGCGCGGGCGGTACAGCCAACCTCAAGGGCATGCGCTCGATCGCGGTGACGGCGCGCGAAGCGCAGGAGGCGCAGGCGCTGACCTGCGGCATGATCGCTTGCATCGACGATGCGGTCGGCGGCGTGCTGGGCGCGCTGCAAGCGAGCGGCCGCGGCGACGAGACGGTGGTGATATTCACCACCGACCACGGCGATCATCTCGGCGATCACAGGCTGCTGTTGAAAGGAGCCGAGCAATACCAGAGCATCGTGCGCGTGCCTTTCATCTGGTCGGATCCGCAAGCGCCGAGAAGTGCCGCGCGCGCGAGCGCACTCGCCTCCACCATCGATATCCCCGCGACGATACTCGACCGCGCGCGGCTCGAACCTTTTTACGGCATGCAGGGCCGCAGCCTCCTGGCGGTTATCGGCGGCGGTGCCGGGCGCGAGGCGGCGTTCATCCAATACGAGCACCAGTTGGCCGGACGGCCACCCGACGAAGGCTTGCGTGTGTATACGCTGGTCGACCAGCGGTGGCGCATGAGCGTGGTGCTCGGCAGCGATGAGGGCGAATTGTACGACCTCACCGCCGATCCCCGCGAATTCGACAACCTGTGGACTTCGCCGGCACACTGCGCGATCCGCGCCGAACTGATGGAACGGCTTGCCCGCACCGAAATGGCGCATGTCGACCGCGTGCCGATCCCGACGCAGCAGGCGTGATAACCGCAAGTGTTGTTGGTCGGGTGCACCCCGTATGGTTATGCGCGGGCTTGACCCGCGCATCCATGATGAGGCGCCGCTTATCAATACCTTGCGTAAGTCTTCCGTTGCGGAACAGCTTCATGGATTGCCGGGTCAGGCCCGGCAATGACGGCGGATAGGCTGTGCCACAAGCTTTCGAATCAACCCGCCTTGAAGCCACTCGCGACGATCAGCTTGCGCCAGCGTTCGATCTGGGTGCTGATCTCCTTGCTGAACGCCGGCCCGGTAAGCCCCGGCACATCGAAGCCGACCGCTTCCAACTTTTTCCGCACAGCAGCGTCTTTGTGCGCAGCGATGGCGGCTTTCAGCAGTCGCTCGCTCACCGGCTTAGGCGTGCCCGACCGCACGAATAAACCAAACCAGATGGTGGCGTTGAATTCGGGGTGACCGAGTTCCTGAAACGTCGGCACACTGGCTGTCAGCCGGAAGCGCTTGGCGCCCGTGGTGGCGATGGCATTGAGCTTGCCCGCCTTGATGTATTGCAGCGTGGTGGCAATCTGGTCGAAGCCGAGCGGCACGGTGCCCGCCAGTAACGCGGTCGTTTGCGGGGCGGAGCCGCGATACGGCACGTGCGTCATGTCGAGCCCGAAGGTCTGGTTCATCTGAAAGCCGAGGAAATGCGAGGGCGTTCCCGGGCTGAACGAGGCGAAGCTGACGTGGCCTTTGTTCTTCTTGATCCAGGCGACGAGGTCTTTCAGGTTCTTCGCCGGCACGCTCGGATGCGTGACCAGAATGAGGGGCGCTTCAACGCCTTTGATCAGCGGCGTGAAATCCGAAGGCTTCCAGGACAAATGGCTGAACGCACTCGGGTTGATCTCGGTCATGGACTGTGTGCCGACCCAGATGGTCAGCCCGTCGGCGGGCGCGTGCGCCACCGCGTGCGCGGAAATGTTGCCGTTCGCGCCGGGGCGGTTCTCGACGATGATGTTCTGGCCGAGATCCTTTTTCATGCGATCAGCGATGACGCGGGCATAGATGTCGACCGCGCCGCCGGCCGGCGTGCCCACGACCATGCGGATGGTGCCGGTCGTGGAATCGTCAGCCGATGCGGCGCCGGCTGCAAAGCAGAAGGCGGCGGCAACAGCCAAAGCGGCCAGAATGCGTCGCATGGTATCCTCCCTGGGTGATGAGTTCTTGCCGCCCTCGTCGAGCGGCCAAATAAGCGCCGCTCATGCCAGCGCGGCAGGGCTCGAATGTAAAATGAGGAATGCAGGGCCTGCCATAGCCATGCGGCTATGGCTTGGCCATCATCAATCCGGCCCCTCGAACAACGCCCCAACATAGGGGCCGCCGCGCGTGCGGCAATGACTCTGGCATGTACGGTCGCAGGCGTCATTACGCTCGAGACAGAGACCCTGGCTCTTACCGGCCAAGCACTTCGGTAAAGCGGCTGCGCACGCGGACTGGCACCCGTTCCAGCAGGCTCGCTCCGCCCAGACCGCTTCGGCGCGCGGACTGCGCGCAAACGGCAGCATACGGCCACGAGAGTGCGTCGATCCGGAAATGGAAAGATCGGCCGCGACGGCGCTGCCCGATCGGACAAGGGCTCCCACACCGAGCAGAAGGAGCAGTAGCAGAACCGCCTTTGCCATTCCTTTCACGGCAGCCCCCCGCAAATCGCGCATGGAAGCTTTGAACTACCACACTTTGGCCTCGAACTCATCCCCGCTATGGTGACAAAGAGTTCTGTTTCGAGACGCCGCCAAGGAGCATTCGGGTGAGCAGCGCCGCATCATCGCAAACCCATATCGCCGGGGAGCCGGCCCAGCAGTTCGGCACCGCCGGCATCAAGCCGATGGAGAGACCGAGTCTCGTCACCCGCGCCTTCATGCGCGTGGTGGCGACGGCCGAGCGGCTCAATCTGAAATACAGCCGCGTCGGCAATCCGCCCATTTACGACAAGGCAGTGTTCCCTTGGGCGAGAGAGATCGAGGCCGAGTGGCCGGCGATCCGCGCCGAACTCGACCGGGTGTTGACCCGCAAGGACGACCTGCCCGGATTTCACGAACTGTCGACGGACGTATCGACCATCAGCCAGGACCGCGGCTGGAAGACGTTCTTTCTCTGCGGCTACGGCTTCAAGTCAGACAATAACATCAGGCTTTGCCCGGAAACCTGGCGTATCTGCCAGAAAATCCCCGGGTTGATCACTGTCATGTTCTCGATCCTCGAGCCGGGCAAACACCTGCCCGCGCATCGCGGGCCCTACAACGGCGTGCTGCGGCTGCACCTCGGGCTGATCGTGCCGGAGCCGCGCGAGGACCTTGGCATCCGGGTCGACAAGGAGCTCTACCGCTGGAAGGAAGGCGAGGCGGTCATCTTCGACGACGCTTACGAGCACGAGGCCTGGAACAAGACGCCGCACACCCGGGTGGTGCTGTTCGTCGACTTCATCAAGCCGACGCGGTTTCCCGCCCGGTTTTTCAACTGGCTCCTACTCAATCTCGCGGTGTTCACGCCTTTCATCCGCGAAGGCATGGACAACCAGAAGGCCTGGGAGAAGAAGTTTTACGCCGAGGCAGAATCGCTGCGGAACAGGTGAACCTTGTCATTCCGGGGCGCGGCCGATGGGCCGCGAGCCCCGGAAGCCAACCCTCCTCCCCCGCTTGCGGGGGAGGGTTAGGGTGGGGGCATCTGGATTCCGGGCCCGCTCGCTTGCGCTCGCGTCCCGGAATGACGGCTGGGGTCGCCTTGCCATTCCGTCCAATCGCCTATAGCTCCCTCCCCGCATGCTCGACGCCCAAAGGAAAACTGAAACGACCGCCCCCAAAGTGAGCTTCGTCTCGCTCGGCTGCCCGAAGGCACTGGTCGATTCCGAGCGCATCGTCACCCGTTTGCGCGCGGAGGGCTATGAGCTTGCGCGCGAGCACGCGGGCTCCGACCTCGTCATCGTCAACACCTGCGGCTTTCTCGACAGCGCCAAGGCGGAATCGCTTTCTGCGATCGGCAAAGCGCTCAAGGAAAACGGGAAGGTCATCGTCACCGGCTGCATGGGTGCAGAGCCGGACAACATCTCCGCCGCTTATCCGGACGTGCTCGCCATCACCGGCCCGCAGCAATACGAAACAGTCGTCGAGGCGGTGCACAAAGCGCTGCCGCCGAGGCACGATCCGTTCCTCGACTTGGTGCCGCCGGAAGGGGTGAAGCTCACGCCACGGCATTATGCCTATTTGAAGATTTCGGAAGGCTGCAACAATCGCTGCTCGTTCTGCATCATCCCGCGTCTGCGCGGCGATCTGGTTTCGCGTCCCGCCGCCGATGTGCTGCGCGAAGCCGAGCGGCTGGTGAATGCCGGCGTGAAAGAACTGCTGGTGATCTCGCAGGATACCTCGGCGTATGGGATCGATCTCAAATACGCGACGAGCCGATGGCGCGACCAAAACGTGCGCGCGAAGTTCATTGATTTGGCTCGCGCGCTCGGCGAGTTCGGCGTGTGGGTGCGGCTGCACTACGTCTACCCTTACCCGCACGTCGACGAAGTCATCCCGCTGATGGCCGAGCGGAAGGTGCTGCCCTATCTGGACATTCCATTCCAGCACGCCGCGCCCGATGTGCTCAAACGCATGAAGCGGCCCGCGGCGCAGGAAAAGACGCTCGAGCGCATCGCGCGCTGGCGTAACGTCTGCCCCGACCTCACCTTGCGCTCCACCTTCGTTGTCGGCTTTCCCGGCGAGACCGACGCCGATTTCGACTATCTGCTGCAATGGCTCGACGAGGCCGCGCTTGACCGCGTGGGCTGCTTCAAATACGAGCCGGTGAAGGGCGCGCCCGCCAACGACCTCGCCGAGCCCGTGCCGGAGGAGCTCAAGGAAGAGCGATGGCATCGTTTCATGCAAGCGCAGCAGAAAATCTCCGCCCGGCGCCTCAAGCGCAAGGTCGGAACGCGCCAGCGGGTGATTATCGACGAAGTTGGCTCGAGTGTCGCCAAGGGCCGGTCGATGGCCGACGCGCCGGAGATCGACGGCGCGGTCTATGTCGCGAGCCGGCGACCTCTGCGGGTCGGTGAGATCGCCACCGTCAAGATCGAGCGCGCTGACGCTTACGACCTGCACGGCACAGCGGCCGGCTTTTAGCGTGAGATTACGGCCGCCGGGCTCGCCTCCGACGAAGAGCGGACTTGAACAGCGGAACCACGCCGGGCTACCCTTTCCGCTTACTCGATGCGGCAACCCGCCAAACGGGGAGGATTCATATGTCTACGCATCTGTTTAGGAAAGGCTTGCTTGCCCTTGTTCTACTCGGCGCGGCAACCAGCTTTGCCGCCGCGCAAACGTTGGAGCAGGTGAAGCAGCGCGGCACGCTGATCGTCGGCGTCAAGGCCGATTACAAGCCGTTCGGCTTCCGTGACCCGTCCGGAAAGATCGTCGGCTTCGGCCCCGATCTCGCGAAACTCGTCGCCGACACCATCGGGGTCAAGCTGCAACTCGTGCCCGTGGTGGCATCCAACCGCATGCAGTTCCTGCAGCAAGGCAAGATCGACCTGATGATCGCCACCATGAATGACACCAAGGAGCGTCGGAAGGTCGTCGGCATCGTTCTGCCAGATTATTACGCCTCCGGCGTCAATGTGTTGGCGGCAAAGAGCGCCAATCTCAAGCAATGGAACGACCTGAAGGGCAAGAAGATCTGTGCCATTCAAGGCTCCTGGTATAACAAGACGGTCGCCGAAAAGTACGGTGCGCAGATCGTGGCCTTCAAAGGCGTCACGGAAGCCGAGAATGCTTTATTGCAGGGCAACTGCATCGGCTTCCTCTATGACAACACCGCTTTCGCCGGCCCGCTGTCGGACACCAAGACTTGGGGCAAGTACGAGATGCCGCTGCCGACGATCTTGGAATCGCCGATGGGCATGGCCGTACGCCATGATGAACTCGACAAGGTGTTCGGACGGTTCATGTCCGGCATGATTTATACGTGGCACCGCACCGGCAAGCTCATCGAGATCGAAAAGAAATGGCACATCCCGTCCTCGAAATGGCTCGCCAAGATGCACGAGAAATACAGCGCTGACAGCGAGCCGCCGAACTACTGAGCGACGGATCGCGGCGCGCCCACATCTGTCATCACCGGGCAACCGGGTCCGGCCTTCGGCCGGCCCGGCTGTAAACTTGCCCGATGGTCCCGCTTAGGTTGGTGATACCGTTGCGTCCCTAAGCGAGATGGCCGAGCCTTCGCCCGCCGAAGGGGTTTAGTCGCGAAGCCTCACGAGGAGGCTTCGGCCCGCAGGCGGGACACGCCCGGCCATGACTGAGGAGTTGAGGCGATCGGAAAGATCGCCGTGAGAAGCGAGTGTATGAAACCACCGACCGTTTGAGGGGAGACGGCGGGTGCAGCCGGTTTGGAACTGGTTCCGGTGGCTCTATGAAACCACCGGGATCAATCTCACGATTTTCTACGACGCCTATGACCGGCATCGCTTCTTCGATGGATTTCTGACATCGCTGGAGCTGATGGCGAGTTGCATCGTCCTGAGCGTCATCGTCGGCGTCGTCGGTGCCTGGGTGCAGGGCTCGCGCTCCAAGGCGCTGCGTCTCGTGGTCGGCGGCTATATCCAGGTCTTCCGCAACACGCCGCCGCTGATTCAACTCTATTTTTTCTATTTCGGGCTCGGCTCCTACATCACGATCGAGCTCGCCAATGGCCGCACCATACCGCTGGTGAGCAATTTCGTCTGGGCGATCCTCTGCCTTTCCATCAACGCCGGCGCCTTCAATGTCGAGATTTTCCGGTCCGGGATCGAGGCGGTGCCGAGCACCACGATCGAAGCCGCGGAGGCGCTCGGCTATAACCGCCTGAAGGCCTACATTTACATCGTCCTGCCGCTCGCTTTCCGCATCAGCTTGCCGGCGCTTAACAATAACCTCGTCAATCTCATCAAGACCACGACGCTGGCCTACGCCATCGCCGTGCCGGAGCTGCTGTATGTGAGCAATCAGATCTGGTCCGACAATCTCAACGTGCCCGAGATGATGAACGTGCTGCTCATCGTCTATGTCGCCCTTGTGGGGCTTTTCGTCTTGGGCATGACTCGACTTGAGCGCGCCCTGCGGGTGCCGGGGATCGGCCTATGATGCCAACGCGGCGAAAAACCGAACCGGCAACACCTGGCGGCGTCTTGCCCGTTATTCTGCCGCTCTCCCCTGCGCTTAATCCGGCACGGACGGAGGGAAATGCGATACGCTTTTTCCGCGGCCGCCGCGGGATCATCGTTTCTGTGCTTGTGCTTCTCGCCTTCGGCATTCCCGCCGCGCATGCCCAGGCTGCCCCAGGGCCCCTATCGATTATCGCGACGATTTGGAAATGGACGCCGCTCATCGCCAGCGGTTTCCTGCTCAACATCATCATCAGCTTTCTCGCCATGGCGATCGGCACGGTGCTCGGTACGCCGCTCGGTCTGGCACAGATCTCGCCGCAAAGACCGGTCCGTTCAGTATCCTGGTTCGTGACCCAGTTCTTCCGCAACGCGCCTTGGCTGGTGCTGCTGTTTTACGCCATGTTGCTGTTGCCCTTTAACATGCAAATCGGCGGCATCTCGATTGCCCTGCCCGACTGGCTGAAAGCCACCTTCGGATTGTCGCTCCCCGTGATGGCCAACATGTCGGAACTGGTTCGCGGCGCCGTTCAGTCGATTCCGCACGGTCAGTGGGAATCGGCCGAGTCGCTCGCCTTCACGCGACGGCAGACCTTGTGGATGATCATCCTGCCGCAGTGCATCAAGCGCATGCTGCCGCCGTGGATGAACCTTTACGCCATCCTGACTGTCGCAACACCCTTGTGTTCCATTGTCGGCGTCAACGAATCCATGACGCTGACCAACGATGCCCTCGCGGCGGAGGCAAACCATGCGCTCCTCGTGCCGATGTATCTTTACCTGCTCGCGTGGTTCTTCATCTACTGCTATCCAATCGCGCGCTGGACGGTGGCGCTCGAGCGCCGCTTCGCCGTGAAAGGATGACCATGCCTTGGACGCCGGATCAGCCGCTCATCCACATCAAGGACGTGCACAAGTCCTTCGGCAGTTTCGCGGTGCTCAAAGGCGTTTCTCTGGATGTGGCGAAGAGCGAGGTCGCCTGCATCATCGGTCCTTCCGGCTCCGGGAAATCGACGCTTTTGCGCTGCATCAACGCGCTGGTCCCGATCGACAGCGGCTCCATTTTGGTTGAGGGGCAGGAAGTCCATGATCCAAAGCTCGACAAGCTCGCCTTGCGGCGCAAGGTCGGCATGGTGTTCCAGCAATACAACTTGTTTCCCCACCGCACCGCTCTGCAGAACGTGATGATGGCGCCGATCCACGTTTTGAAACAGGACCGGCAGGAGGTGGAAGCCCGCGCTCGGCGGCTCTTGGCGAAGGTGCGTCTCGTCGGCAAGGAGAGCGCGTACCCCGGCGAGCTTTCAGGCGGCCAGCAGCAACGGGTCGCGATCGCCCGCTCGCTGGCAATGAACCCGGACGTCATGCTGTTCGACGAGGTCACCGCCGCACTCGACCCCGAGACGGTGAAGGAGGTGCTGGTCACCATCCGCGAGCTCGCGGAGGAAGGAATGACATGCATGCTCGTGACCCACGAAATGGGCTTTGCCCGCGAGCTGGCGGACCACATCTATTTCACTGATCGCGGCATCATCGTCGAGCACGGACCGCCGGCGGAGTTCTTCGCTAACCCGCGCGATCCTCGGACGCGGGAGTTTTTGAGTCAGATTTTGTGAGCCTCCCCCGTCATCCTGAGGTGCGAGCGAGCGCAAGCGAAGCGATCCTCGAAGGAGGATTGGCCTCAGATATCGGGGGCGTACATCCTTCGAGGGCCGCGCTTAAGCGCGGCCACCTCAGGATGACGTTGATGTTCGTGCAAGCTGAAAGCGGGTCCGCTTAAACATCCAGCGTGCAGACAATTTTCACCACGGCGTCGGTCAATATCTTCAACTCATCCGGCGTGATGGTGAATGCCGGGGTGAGATAAACAACGTTGCCGAGCGGTCGGATGAATACGCCTTCATCGATGAAGCGCGCGCGCAAGACATCTAAGTGGTCAATGCGATGTAACTCGACGACGCCAATAGCGCCGCGCACGCGCACATCACGGACTTGCGGCAAGGCGCGGCAAGGCGAGAGCCCCTCCTTCATCTGCGTCGCGATTGCCGCGACTTGATCGAGGCGTGGCTCACGCTCGAACAAATCGAGCGAGGCATTGGCGGCGGCGCAGGCCAGTGCATTAGCCATGAAGGTCGGCCCATGCATCAATGCCTTTTTAGGGTCATCGGACCAGAATGCGTCAAAGACTTTCGCCGTCGCGACGGTCGCAGCCAGCGGCAAGGTGCCCCCGGTCAGCGCCTTCGACAGCGTGATAATGTCCGGGATCGCTTCCGCCGCGTCGCAGGCGAACATCGAGCCGGTGCGGCCGAAGCCAGTAAAAATTTCGTCGAAAATCAGCAGCACATCGTGCTTATCGGCCAATACGCGCAGCCGCCGGAGCACCTCCGGCGCATGGAAACGCATACCGCCGGCGCCCTGCACCAGCGGTTCGACAATGATAGCAGCAATCGTGCCGCCCTTCGCGTCCAGCAACGCGTCGAGTGCCGCGGTGCTAGCTTCATCGGCGGGCAAATCGGCGACGACGTGTTGCGGCAGCAGCCCCGTGAACAAGGCATGCATCCCCTCCTCGGGATCGCACACCGCCATGGCGCCAGTCGTATCCCCGTGGTAGCCGCCGTTGAAAGCAATGAATTTGGTGCGCCTGCGCTCGCCACGATTAATCCAGTATTGCACCGCCATTTTCATGGCCACTTCGACCGCGACCGAGCCGGAGTCGGAGAAGAAAACGCGCGTCAGATTTCCGGGTAACAGCGTCGCCAGCCGGCGTGCGACCCGCAACGGCTGCTCATGCACCAGACCGCCGAACATCACATGCGGCATTTCGGAGAGTTGCCGGGCAACCGCGGCGGCGATGTGCGGATGGTTGTAGCCGTGGCAGGTCGTCCACCAGCTTGCGACGCCGTCGATCAGCTCGCGCCCGTCGGCGAGCACGATTCGCGAGCCTTGCGTGCGCGCGACCGGCAGTGGCGCCTTCGCCGTTTTCATTTGCGTATAGGGCCGCCATACGTGCTCCAGGCCGGAACGATACCAGTCCGGCATACCGCTCATTTTGTCGGCATCTCCCGCCATTTCGGACTTCCCTACCCCCTTTTCGGCAGGCATGTTGCTACCTGACGGACGGCTCTCTGATGCACTCTCTCGACCGCTTCGCGCAAGATAAGCTCGACCAATTGCAGCGCCGCAACCTGCGGCGGGCGCTCCATGACACCGTGCGCGAGGACGGCATCTGGGTCGAGCGAAACGGCCGGCGGCTGCTCTCGTTTTCCTGCAATGATTATTTGAACCTGAGCCACCATCCCGCCACCAAGCGCGCCGCCATGGCGGCACTGGAGCGCTACGGGGCCGGCTCCGGAGCTTCGCGGCTCATCACCGGCAACCACCCGCTTTATGCCGAATTGGAAGCGCGGCTCGCACGCATCAAGCAGACGGAAGCGGCGGTCGTGTTCGGATCCGGCTATCTCGCCAATGCCGGCATCATCCCCGTGCTGATCGGCCGCGGCGGGCTGGTGTTGCTCGACGAGTTGTCCCACGCCTGCATTTACGCCGGCGCGCAATTGTCGCGCGGCCGCGTGCTTACGTTTCGGCACAACGACGTGGCGCATGCGCGCGAATTGCTCAGCGCGCATCGCCCCGGGTATGACCGCGCTCTGATCGTCACCGACGGCGTGTTTTCGATGGATGGCGATCTCGCCCCGCTCGGAGTTCTCAACGATCTTGCGAACGAATACGACGCGTGGCTGATGTCCGACGATGCTCATGGGCTAGGCGTGATCGGCGGCGGGCGCGGGTCGAGCTTCGCCGACGGCCAACATGTCCCGCTGCCCTTGCAAATGGGTACCTTGTCCAAGGCGATCGGCGCTTATGGCGGCTATCTCTGCGCCTCCGGCCCGGTGATCGACTTGATGCGCAACCGTGCACGCACGTTGGTTTACTCGACTGGGTTGCCGCCGGCCATCGTGGCCTCGGCGATCGCCGCGATCGACGTGATCGAGCGCGAACCGGATTATGCGGCGCTTCCAATGAAGAAGGCGCGAGCCTTCACGCACGCGCTCAACTTGCCTGAAGCGCAGAGCCCGATCGTGCCGCTGCTCATCGGCGCTGAAAAAGATGCGCTTACTGCCTCACGTCTGTTGGAGGACGAGGGCTTTCTCGCCGTCGCCATTCGTTCGCCGACCGTGCCGGCCGGCACCGCGCGCCTCCGGTTTACATTTACGGCCCAACACCCGGACGACCAAATCGCGCGGCTTGCGCAAGTCGTGCGCGAGAAGGTGTTGGCGCGATGAGCATGCATTGCGCGCCACGCACTCTCTTCACCTCCTCCCTTGAGGGGGAGGTCGGACCACCGACGGGCCCGCGCGAAGCGGACAGGCTCCGTGGTCCGGGAGGGAGGTACGTTTTTGGGCTTGGCCCTGTCCAATTACCCCCCTCCCCAATCCTCCCCCACACTCGCCTTCGCGAAGCCGGAGCGGCTTCGCTTCGGCGGAGCAAGGAGGGGGGAGGGAGCACGCCGTCTACGCGGCACTGGCGGGGCTCATGAGCGCCTATTTCGTCACCGCGACCGGGACAGACGTTGGCAAGACCTTCGTCACGGCCGGGTTGATCCGACGGTTGCGCGAAGCCGGTGCCGAGGTCGATGCGCTCAAGCCGGTAGTCAGCGGCTACGATTCATCCGTCGCCCAAACCAGCGATCCCGCCGTGCTGCTCGGCGCGCTTGGACGGCCTGTGACGGCCGAGGAAGTCGACCGCATTGCGCCCTGGCGCTTCCGAGCGCCTCTCTCGCCAGACCTTGCCGCCGCTCGCGAAGGCCGCAGTGTTGATTTCGAGGCCTTGGTCGAACTCAGCCGCGCCGCTGTCGCCGGCGCGCGCGGCACTCTATTCATCGAAGGGGTCGGGGGCATCATGGTCCCGCTCGACGCCAAGCGAACGGTGCTCGACTGGATGGCGGCGCTCCACGTTCCGCTGCTGCTCGTCGTCGGCGGCTATCTCGGCACGATTAGTCACACCCTCACTGCGCTTGATGTGCTCGCGAAACGCCGCCTGAGTGTCGCCACTGTCGTGGTAAGCGAGAGCGAGCGCAATCCGGTCGAACTCGACGACACGGTCGCCAGCATCGCGCGCTTCACCGGCGATGTCCGCGTCATCGGATTGCCTCGCCTGCCGGCCGGCATCACGCAACATCCCGCCTTCGCTCAAATCGCCGCACTGTTGTGATTCTCGTCTGTCATTCCGGAGCGCTTGCCAACGGGTCCGCGCAAAGCGCGGCCCGATGGTAAACTCCGCGAGCGAACCCGGAAATCCAGAAGCAGATTCTGCACTTGTCTCTGGATTCCGGGTACGGCCTTCGGCCGCCCCGGAATGACGGCCAAATTAGTGGTGCAGCGCGAGGAAGGTCTCGAACATGCCCTCGCAATTGACGAGGCCGTGCAGCAGTATGGTCAGCAGCGTCGATCCGCTCGCCCAACGGAACCAGCCGAGAACGACGCCGACGACGAAGACCTGCGCGATCACGAAGAGATCGTATTGCAGGTGACTGAAAGCCCACAGCAGCGCGATCGCGATGATTGCGATCCAGACATCGCGCGGCTCGCGGTGCCAGCCGCGAAACAGGAAACCGCGGAACAGCGTCTCCTCGCCGATCGGGGCCGCCACGACGACCGCGATCCACAACCACGGCAGCCACCCGGCTGCGCTTGCGGAACGGTAAATGTCATACTGAAAACCGGTGACGGTATCTTGCCCAAGCAGCCGCGAGATGCCGTTGCCGAGAATGATCAGCGCGATCATCGCGAGCACACCGAGCACCACCTCACCGCGGCGCGGCCACTTGAAGCCGAGATAATCGGCCGGCGCGGCGCCGGTCTGCCGCGCCATTAGCATCAGGAGCACGAGCTGCACTGGCGTCGAAATCAAAATGATCAGCGAAACGGCGACCCCATCGGATGCGACATTAGCTAATGACGCCAGCCCCTGATCATACCGAAGCGACAGCACGACCAGCGCCGCCATCTGGCCGATCAGCATGGCAATGAGGCCCAGGCCGAAGGTGGCGGCCCGGCCCCATGGCTTTGTCCCTTCGCTCACGGCTGTGCTCTCGTAAAGGCCTGCCGGAGTGACGATCGGCGGCTCATGTGTCGGAATCCGGGACGCCGCCGGTACAGGAGGCGTTACGGCAGCAGGACCACGGAGCCGGTCGTCTTACGGCCTTCGAGGTCTTCGTGCGCCTTGCGGGCATCCTTGAGCGCATATTTGTGACTCACAGGAATCTTTACTGCGCCGGAGCCCACCTTCTCGAACAGGTCGTTGGCGGTCGCCAGGAGGTCCTCGCGCCTGGCGACATAACTGTTGAGCGTCGGCCGCGTGGCGAACAGCGATCCTTTGGTCTGCAGGATATTGATGTTGAACGCGTCGATTTGGCCCGAGGCGCTGCCGAAGCTGACGAAATAGCCGAGCGGGTGCAGGCAATCGAGCGAACCCGGGAACGTGGTCTTGCCGACACCATCGTAAACCACATCACATAACTTGCCGCCGGTAATGTCCTTCACCCGCGCCACGAAATCCTCATTGCGGTAAAGGATGACGTGATGACAGCCATTTGCCTTGGCGAGTTCGGCTTTCTCTTGCGATCCGACCGTGCCGATCACGGTGGCGCCCAGGTGGTTCGCCCACTGGCAAAGGATCAGGCCGACTCCCCCGGCCGCCGCGTGCATCAATACGGTCGTTCCCTTGCCGACCTTGTAAGTGCGGTTGATCAGGTATTGCGCGGTCATCCCTTTGAGCATCATGCCGGCGGCCTGCTCGTACGAGATGTTGGCCGGCAATTTCACCGTCCGCTCGGCCGGCAGCAACCGTTCCTGGGCGTAACCGCCGAGGCCGACCACATACGCGACGCGGTCGCCGACTTTGAAGTCGCTGACGCCGGGACCGACCGCAGTCACCTCGCCCGCCCCTTCATTGCCGGATACGAATGGCAGGCCGACCGGCGACGGATACATGCCGGTACGGAAATAGGTGTCGATGAAATTGACCCCGCAGGCGTGCTGTTTGATTTTAATCTGACCTTGGCCTGGCGCGGGGACCTCGATGTCCTCGTAGGTCAGCACCTCGGGCCCGCCGGTCTTATGAACACGCACTGCGGCGACCATGTCTCAACTCCCTTCGAAATAGAATGGTTTCGAGCCGCGATCATAGGCAGCCGAACAGTGAAGACAAGCCGGGTGACGCGATCAACCTTCAGCGTCCACCCGCGACGTTGAGCACACTGCCGGAGACGTAGGAAGCCGCATCCGAGAGCAGGAACAGAACCGTCTCGGCGATTTCGTTGGGTTTTCCAGGACGGCCCATCGGCAGCAGCGGCGTGACGCGCGCGAGGCGCCCCGGCTCGTGGATTTCGGTGTCGGTCGGCCCCGGCCGCACGGCGTTGACGCGGATACCCTCCTTTGCCACCTCGCGCGCAAGACCCAGCGTCAATACGTCGATGCCTGCCTTAGCCGCGGCATAGAAGACGTATTCGCCGGCGCCGCTGGTCAAAGCGGCGATCGAAGACAGAAGCACGATCGAACCGCCCTGTCCTCCCCTGGCCGTGGACATGCGCCGGACCGCGGCGCGCGCGCACAGCATGCCGCCATAGAGATTGACATCGATGACGGCGCGGATCGTGGCGGCGTCGGCCTCCTCGAGGCGCGCATTCTTGCCGATGATACCGGCGCTGTGGACGAAATGGGTGATCGGCCCAAGCGCCGCGGCAGCTTCGTCGAAGGTGCGTTCGATATCCGCCTCGCTTGCCATGTCGCCGGGAATGGCAACAGCCTTCCGGCCCCGCGCCATTATGTCGGCGATCACTGTTTTGGCGGCATCGGCATTCCTCTTGTAATTGACGGCGACGTCGTAGCCGTGGTCGGCGGCGAGTCGGGCGGTCGCTGCGCCGATTCCGCGGCTGCCGCCGGCAATCAATAGAACAGGCATGGAGCAACTCCGTGTAGAGAATATAGGCAAACACCGTTACGCCGGACGGCGCAACAGCCCGGCCGCGAAGAAGTAAATCGCGAGAACACACAAAGCCGCGACAATATAAGGCCCGGGCGCAAGATTTGCCGCGACCGCAATGAAAGCGAGCGCCGCCCACAGCGCCAACAGCCCGACGTTGAAAATTCGCCATTTGCGCACGCGAAGGGGATGCACGAAGCGGATCGGCACGAATGTCAGGACCGCCAGGATGGCAAGGCCCGCGGCGCCGGCCCAGGGCGGCGGCTCCAGGATGAAGAGATAGAAGGCGACGAGATTCCACACCGCGGGAAAACCCTGAAAATAATTGTCCTCCGTCTTCATCTTCCGGTCGGCGAAATAGAGCGCTCCGGTGACGCAGATGATGGTACCCCAGAGCAGCGCCACCGCGTGCGGCAAGAGCCCACTCGCAACAACTGCGTAGGCCGGCACGAACACATAGGTCGTGTAATCGACGACGAGATCCAGTGCTTCGCCGGACCAGCGCGGCAGAGCCTCGCCTACGTCGAAGGTGCGGGCCAGCGGACCATCGAGACCGTCCACCACCGCAGCTGCACCCAGGCAGAAAAACATCGCCGCCCAATGGCCGCCGGTGGCGAGGATCATGGCCAAGAGCGCGAGCGCTGTCCCGCAAGCGGTAAAGACGTGGATCGCGAAAGCGCGAACGCCCTCGAATCGTGCCACTTATCAGTTGCCCCAATCCAGCTGGACGATCTCTGCCGACCGACCGCTCAAATTCCAGTTGCGACCAAAGCCGCGAAAGCGCGATTTTTCCGCGCGCGACACGGTCACGTCGGAGCCGATCCAGTATTCGCTATTACGGATGACAACGTTCCGGCCGCGCTCTTTGCCGCGCACCGGCGTGACGGCGCCGCCGCCGTATTTCTCCAGGCTGACGATGCGCGTGTCGTCTTTCGTCTCGTAGGTGATCGGCACCTGATGAACGCCGAGAAACTGGCCGACCAGGATGGAGAGGAGATGCGTGGTGCCGCCGGCGCGGCCGGTGAAAATGCGGGTGAGACCCTCCACCGCTTGGCCCGGCGCCTTTTCGTCGACGAACAGCGCGGCCGTCCAATTGCCGCGCGCCATGATCCCCGGCAAGTCCATCATCAATCCCACATTGATGCCCGACAGATCGACGGCATCGAACTGACCCTCGTCGATGCGGATGCCGGCCCAAGTCTGACAACGATCTTCGGTCGGCGGATGCTCGCCGAGCGACAACACGCATGGGCAGAACACTGTGCAACTGCACGACAGCGTCATCTCGCCTTTCAAGGTCCATGCTTCGGCCAAAGCGCCACTCCCCGGTTTTGCCAATCCTTAGCTCAGATCGGCCACAGCGGCCAATGGGCGGAGGTGAAGATGACTCCGCCGGCGATCAACGCCGCGCCGATTGCCTGACTGAAGCGGCGGCCGGTAATCATCTTCTCGACCGTCATCACGATGCCGAGCGCGGCCATCCAGATCACGTTCATCACGCCGACGGCGAACATGACCGCCATCATCGCCCAGCAGCAGCCCAGGCAATAGAGACCCTGCCGGACGCCGAGCCGGAACACGCCGCGCGCCCGGGTTTGCCAATTCGCGAAAAAGAACGAGAACGGACTTCGGCATCGCCTGAGACAGGCGTGCTTGAGGGAAGAGAATTGGTAAGCCCCGGCGGCAATGAAAATCGCACCGGAAAACGAGGCGCTCGCCGAGGTCATATGCGCATCGAGTAAAGCGGCGCGGGTGAAGCCGAACTGAGCAAAAGTCGTGAGCACGGAAAAACCAAGCCAGATCGTCGCGTATCCTGCCGCAAGCACCACGGGCGATACGATAGGCTCCTGCTTGCGCGCGGCGGTATCGGCGATTTCGGCGTAAGTGAAGATCATCGGGCCGGCGCTCGGCAACATCATCGCCAGTACCATGGCGCCCCACATCAGCCCGACCACCGCGAAGCCGGAGAGGCCCCAGGAACCCTCCGGCACGGCAAGGCCGAAGGTCGGCTGGCACAGCGCCGTAAAGGCCGGCGGCCAAAAATCGAGCGGCGCTGCCGGGCCGGCCATCCCGGCAACCGCAAGGGCGAGCCACGACCAACCGAGGGCCGTAATCGCCACGACGCAAAGCACGGCAACGGTCTTGGGCCGCGCCAGCGCCGCACCAAGACCGCGGGCCGCGGGCGGCAAATTTGGCAAAGCTCTGTTATTTAGCTCCGTCATGCGCTCTTATTAGCGGGATCCGCCGCGCAAATCCTGCATCGGCATGGCCCGGATATCGCGTTGCGTTGTATTGTTCCGTTTAGGCACCGCAAACGATAAGCGTGGACGATGGTGGCAGACAACTCCAAACAGTCATGCGACGCCCTCGTGATCGGTGGCGGGCCTGCGGGCCTTACGGCCGCGGTCGCGCTCGCTCAAGCCGGGATCGCGACCGTGCTGGTCGGCCGGCGTCCGGTACAGCTCGACCGCCGCACGACCGCATTGCTCGCCGGTTCCGTGAATGCGCTGGCGGCGCTGGATGTCTGGGAGTCTTGTCGCGAGCACGCGGCGCCGCTCAGGATGATGCGGATCGTCGACGATACGGGGCGGCTGTGGCGGGCGCCGGAAGCCCGTTTCGAGGCGAACGAAATCGGGCTCGACGCATTCGGCTACAACATCGAGAACTGTCATCTGGTGGCCGCACTGGAATCGCGCGCTCGCGCATTACCCGTGTTGCGGCTGCTCGATGATGACGTGCTCACGGTAGAACCGGGCGAGACCTCTGTGAGGGTGGCGCTTGCGGGAGGTGGCCGCTTGTGTGGGTCGCTCGCCATCGGCGCCGATGGCCGGCGCTCCTTGTGCCGCACCGCCGCCGGCATTCGGCTCGACGAGCGTCATTACCCACAAACCGCACTCACCGTCACGTTCGCTCACACCCGTACCCACAACGACACATCGACTGAATTTCACACACCGAGCGGCCCTTTTACTGTGGTGCCGTTGCCGGGTCGGCGTTCGAGCCTGGTATGGGTGCTCGATCCCGCCGCTGCGGAAGAGGCGGCCACACTCGACGACGAGAAACTTTCCACCGCTATCGAGCGTGCATCGCACTCCATTCTCGGCAAGGTCTCGGTCGAGCCGGGTCGCGGGCTCTTTCCTCTCGCGGTCGGCACCGCGCGCTCGTTTGCACGCAAACGCATCGCGCTGATCGGCGAGGCGGCTCACCTTATCCCGCCGATCGGCGCGCAAGGGCTTAATCTGGGCTTACGCGACGCCGCCACCATCGCCGAACTGGCAGCCGCGCATCGCGGTGCCGGCCGCGATATCGGCAATGCCGTCTTGCTCGCGCGTTACAACCGGCTGCGGCGCAGCGATGTGGACAGCCGAACGCTCGCCGTCGATCTGCTCAACCGGACGCTGTTATCGGACTTGCTGCCGGCGCAAGGCGCGCGCGGACTCGGACTCTATTTCATCGACCGCATCGGCCCGTTGCGCCGCGCGGTCATGCGCGAGGGCGTCGCGCCGCGCACCGCCGAGCCGCGGCTGATGCGCGGCGAAGCGTTGTAGCTGCCGCCCTTGGCGCAGTGGCCGCTTTCCTTTAAATGGCGCAAGGTCCTCTTTGAAAACGCCTAACGCGATGCTTTAGCCCATGAAGCTGCCCCGCCAGTTCTTTGAGCCGCTCGCCATCGGCGCCCCCGCGCCCTATCGCGAATTGCCGGCGCGGCTTGAGCGCATGATCCATTTCGTGCCGCCGCACATCGAAAAGATGCGTGCCAAGCTGCCGGAACTGGTGCGGCAGGTCGATGTGGTGCTCGGCAATCTCGAAGACGCCATTCCGATCGATGCTAAGCAGGCCGCGCGCGAGGGTTTCATCGCCGTGGCCAAAGCCGTCGACTTCGGGACGACCGGATTATGGACCCGCGTCAATGCGCTCAACTCGCCTTGGATGCTGGACGACCTGATCGAGATCGTCGCGGCGGTCGGCAACAAACTCGACGTGGTCATGCTGCCGAAGGTGAACGGTCCTTGGGACATTCACTATCTCGACCAGTTGCTGGCCCAGCTCGAGGCGCTTCACGGTGTTACGAAACCCATTTTGATCCACGCGATTCTCGAGACCGCACAGGGCGTCAACAATGTCGAGGCGATCGCGGCCGCTTCTCCACGCATGCACGGGATGAGTCTGGGCCCGGCCGATCTCGCCGCCTCGCGCGCGATGAAGACGACTCGCGTCGGCGGCGCTCATCCTGAGTACAAGGTCCTTGCCGATGCCGGCGGGGGCCCTCGTCCCGCATTCCAGCAGGACCTCTGGCATTACACTCTCGCCAAGATGGTCGACGCCTGCGCCGCCGCGGGCATCAAGGCGTTCTACGGCCCTTTCGGCGATTTCGCCGATACGGCCGCCTGCGAAGTCCAGTTCCGCAATGCCTTTCTGCTCGGCTGCGCCGGCGCTTGGTCGCTGCACCCCTCCCAGATCACCATCGCCAAGACTGTTTTCTCACCCGATCCGGACGAGGTCGCTTTTGCCAAAAAAATCGTCGATGCCATGCCGGACGGCGCCGGCGCCGTGATGATCGATGGCAAGATGCAGGACGACGCCACCTGGAAACAGGCCAAAGTGCTCCTCGATTTGGCCCGCCGCGTCGCCGCCAAGGACCCCGAGATGGCCGCCCGCTATGGCGTTTAGCGGCTAGTGGTCCGATTCTAACATTCGCATCCCGTTTTCCGCACGCTCTCATGCGAATGTTAGAATCAAAGGACCACTAGCAAAATATGAGTTCTAGTGGAGCTTTGGATTTGACATTCGCTTCACGACCTAGCGGCTGCGTGTATAGCGAATGTCAAATCCGCTCCATAGCGAAACGGCCTGGAATGGCTTATCTATCCGCTCCCATGAACAAGATGCGCAACGCAAAATATGCGATCGGCCAGGTGGTGAGGCACCGTCTGTTTCCGTTCCGCGGCGTCGTGTTTGATATCGATCCCGAGTTCAGCAATACCGAGGAATGGTGGGAGTCGATTCCGGCCGAGGTGCGTCCCCACAAAGACCAACCTTATTATCACCTGTTCGCCGAAAACACAGAAACCGAATATATCGCCTACGTTTCCGAGCAGAACCTGCTGCCGGACACATCGGGCGAGCCGATCCGCCACCCACAGGTCGCGGAGGTGTTCGAGGCCGGCGATGACGGCATCTACCGCCCGCGCAATCATCAGATGAATTGAAGCCCGCTCTCGTCCCCTCCCCTTAAAGGAATCGCGTCAGCCTTCACGTTGTCATCACCGGGCTTGTCCCGCCTGCGGGCCGAAGCACCTGAGACGAGTGCTGTGCCCGGTAGCCCTTCGGCGGGCGAAGGCCCGGCGATCCCGCTTAGTCTGGCAATATCATCGCGCTCCTAAGCGAGATGGCCGGGACAAGCCCGGCCATGAAAACCTGCAGATTTGCCCAGCAGCCTACTTCTTCGTCGGCGCCGCGGCTTGCGGCTGAGCTTCGAGCCGCTTGCGCGCCTCTTCGGCTTTCTTCTGCAACTCCGATTGCAGCTTCCGTTGCTGCTCCTCGAACACTTTCGGGTCGGTCGGCGGGCCGTCGTAGGCCTTGGCGAAATCATTCAGCGGCAAAGGCAGGCTGATCGGCTGACCTTGCATATTGATTGCTTGCACGGTGAGGGTTTTCCCCTTCTTCATTTTCTCGATCATCTCGTTGGTGACCGGATAATCGGACATGCAGCCGATCGGGAAGCAAATTTTGTATGGTTCGTTGATCGGCGTGCCCTGATCGATGATGACGCGCGTGCCGTGCTGGAGTTGCATGCCGAGAGGAACCGTCACGCGCAGCATCTTGGGCAGTCCTTCCGGTTCGAAGAGCTGCACAATGGCGACGGGCATGCCGTTTTCCAGGCGGCCGTCTTTGGTGACGACGCAGACCTCCTTGTCGTTGGTATCCTTGCCCTTGCCGCAGACCTTCATCCACGGTGAATACATGAGTTGAGGCTGTTTGCTCGCCTGCGGCGCGGGGCTAGCCGGAGGCGCGGCGGATTTGGCCGGCGCTTTTTTCGGCTGAGCCGACGCATGCTGCGCCGCCAGTAGGCCCGATGCCAGGAATCCCGCGACGGCAACAGTAAGCACCCGGCCCCACGGTCGGGGCGTTGCGATCCGATGATGCATCCGTGTGTCCTTTGTTTCCGTCGCCCGCCCCGCTTGGCCGGACGAACGGCCCCTCTTTTATTCTGGCTCTTTCCGTACGAATTCTCGGCTCTCTCCGTAGGAAATGCGGCGAGAGCGTGACCGGGTCCCCTCGCCTGATAGCCGATCCCGCGCCGGCAATAAAGCCATGAATGCGCCGAAAATACGGGCCCCCAATCATCCGCCGCGCGTGTGCTAAGTTCGCTTGAACTGGAACGAGTCGCATTCGACCCTTGCTCTCGCAGCCGCCCGATTTGCGTACTGCCGGACGATGGCGGCCGACGCGCCGCGCGTTCCTGCTCGGCGGCATGCTCGCGGCCAGCAGCTTCGTCAGACAGCGGCGCGCGCAGGCTGGCGTCGAACGTATCGCACCGGCACATACCGATGCTCATTACGCCATCGCCATGCACGGCGACCCCGCCTGGGGACCACGCTTCGGTCATCCGAACTATGCCAATCCGGCTGCGCCCAAAGGCGGCCAATTGGTACAGGGTGTGCTCGGCACCTTCGACAGCCTCAACCCCTTCATCGTTAATGGATTGCCGGCGGCCAATCTCCGCGGTTATGTCTTTGAAAGCCTGCTCGCACGCGGATACGACGAGCCCTTTACGCTTTACGGCCTCCTGGCGGAGCGTGTCGAAACCAACGCCGCGCGGAACACGGTGCGGTTTACTCTCAACCCTGACGCGCGCTTTGCCGATGGTCATCCGGTCACACCGGATGACGTGATCTTTTCTTGGCAGCTCTTGCGCGACCA
>DASTWX010000040.1:0-2314 GCA_035765795.1 Pseudolabrys sp.
CCCGAGGATGCCGATCTTGGCATCGGGATAGAAGGAGAGATGGATGTTCTCGAGTATCTTCTTGGTGCCGTAGGCCTTGTTGAGCCCGGCCATGTGATAGATGAACTGGCGTGCCACGCGCGCTTTTCCCGTTGTCTGGAATGAAAGGGAGAGTTGCGCGCTATGTAAGGGATGCGGGGACTAGGGGCAAGGCGGGTGAAGACTCGACATCCGTCATCCCGGAAACCGAACCGGAGCGGAGCGACGATACGGTTGTCCGGGATCCATATGTGGACGGCCCCCTGCTTGCAAGATTGGGTTTGACTGTGCGTCGGATCGCTTGCGCTCATATGTCCGGCCTTTACCGGGTCATTGCGACCACTGGCCAAGATGGGCTGCGCGGGGCGGGTTCCAAACATTCCGTCGGCGTCGTGCGCCGCTGGATTCCGCGGATTGTCCCGCCCTTCGGATCGACCGATCACACCATCTCTTCCTTTCCTTGCAAGTTCCGGCTTCAGTGTCGCGCGCGGAGGCCCGACACTGAACGCCTCGTTCCCTTCACGGCCGCGCCGACCCCATCATCGGGAGGACGGCGTCGTTTGCGCGGTAAGGCTCGCCGCTGACCATCAGCTTCCAGGCGATGCGCGCCAGCTTGTTGGCCAATGCTACCGCCGCCAGCTTGAAGGGCTTGCGCGCGATCAGCGCCTCCAGCCAGGGCCAGGAGTGCTTGCCGCCTCTGCGCATGTGCTGGATGAGCGCGGTGGCGCCGGCCACCAGCACGCTGCGCAGCATCTCGTCGCCGGCGCGGGTGATCACGCCGAGCCGGTTCCTGCCCGCCGTCGAATGGTTCTTCGGCGTCAGCCCCAGCCAGGCGGCGAAGTCGCGCCCCGACCTGAAGCCATGCGCCTCCGCCGCCTTTAAGGAAAGCAGCGTGGCGCCGATCGGACCGATCCCCGGCATCGCGGCCAGCCGCCGGCTCACCTCGCTCGCGCGATGCAGCGCCAGCAGCTTTTCATCGAGCGCGGCGATCTCCTCGCTGACCCGCGCATAGTCGCGCGCCAAGGCCTCGAACATCTCCCGAGCCAGTCCCGGCATCGCCGCGTCGGCGCGGATGTCGGCCAACAGATCGCCGAGCCGGGCGAGCCCCTTGGCCGCCACCAGGCCGAACTCGGCGGCAAAGCCGCGGATCGAATTGGAAAGCTGCGTGCGCCTTGCGATGAACTGCGCCCGCAGCTTCGCCAGCATCTGCGCCGCCTGGCTGTCGGCGCTCTTGACCGGCACGAACCGCATCGACGGCCGGCTCATCGCCTCGCAGATCGCCGCCGCGTCCGCCGCATCCGACTTGGAGCGCTTGACGTAGGGCTTCACATATTGCGGCGGCAGCAGGACAACCTCATGGCCCAGCGCCCGCAGCTCGCGCGCCCAGTGATGCGCCGCGCCGCAAGCTTCCATGCCCACCTTCAGCGGCGAAAGGCCGGCGAAGAAGGCAAGCACCTGTCCGCGCCGCAGCTTCTTCAGCAGAACCGCCTCTTCCGCCCCGTTCACCCCGTGCAATTGGAAAACGCTCTTTGACGTATCCAGCCCAATGCGAATAATCTTCTCCACGGACGGTCTCCCTTGCTTGAGATCTCAACGACCTCATTCTGGCACATTGCGATGCCGTCGGGGGCCGTCCACCCCAACATTCCGCAATGCTGCCGAGCGACCGCGTTCAGGAGGGACACGCTCGTCGCCCTCTCCCGATCTGGCCACCGTGAATGCGGTTCGCGGTCTTTCGACACGTCGCTTTGCCGGTGTCGAAGGTCGGGATGACGGGCGGCAGCAAGCGCGTCGATACGAATCACACATCCCCTTCCTGTCGTCTGCGAATCGGGCATTTCCGCCGTTTTCGACGCTTTGCCGTCGTCGCGACCGCCTTATCCCTTAACAAACCCTTCCGGGGCCCCCTCAAATCGTGTCATTTGTGCAACATGGCTGTGGGATAGCGTGGAGAACCCTGCCGGGGCGCACGGATCGTTGTTGAACGGCGGACGCTCTTGCGTAATGTCATGTTCGGAGAAGGGGCGCGAAAGCGTGTCTTTTTCGAGATTGGGGATGGGGCAGGGAACGCTGTCCTTCAGCAAAAAGTACCCAGACCCGCTTATTAACTTTTGACTGGAGGTCAGAAATGAAACTCAAGAGCCTTATCCTCGGCTCCGCAGCGGCCCTCCTCGCTGTCTCCGGCGCTCGCGCCGCGGACGCGGTGATGGCCCCTGAACCGGAGCCCGTGGATTATGTGAAGGTGTGCGACGCCTACGGCGCCGGCTTCTTCTATATTCCGGGCACCGAAACCTGC
>DASTWX010000041.1:0-24548 GCA_035765795.1 Pseudolabrys sp.
GCGGGCGAAGTCGGACCGTGCTCGGCCTGGCCGAGCAGATCGGTAGCGCAGATTTCGCCGTCCACACTGTCGTCGGCGATCACCAGCGTCTCTGTCGGGCCCGCGAGAAGATCGATGCCGACGCGCCCGTAAAGCTGGCGCTTGGCCTCCGCCACGTAAGCATTGCCCGGCCCGACCAGCATGTCGACCGGAGCAATGCGATCCGTGCCGAGCGCCATGGCGGCGACGGCCTGCACGCCGCCGAGCACGTAAATCTCATCGGCACCGCCGAAATGCTGCGCGGCGACGATGGCCGGGTGCGGCCCGCCTTGGTAGGGCGGCGCGCAGGCCGCGATACGCTTCACGCCGGCGACCTTGGCGGTGACGATCGACATGTGCGCCGAGCCGACCATCGGATAGCGCCCGCCCGGCACGTAGCAGCCGATCGAATTGACCGGGATATGCTTATGGCCGAGCACGACTCCGGGCAGCGTTTCTACCTCCAGGTCCTTCATCGTGTCGCGCTGCTTCTGCGCGAAGTTGCGTACTTGCGCCTGCGCGAATTTGATGTCGTCGAGGTCACGCTTTTTCACCTGCCCGATAGCGCGCTCGATATCCTGCTCGCTGAGCCTGAAATCGGCCGGCGACCAATTGTCGAACTTCTTCGACAGGTCGCGCACGGCTTCGTCCTTGCGCGCTTCGATGTCGGCGAGAATGCTCTCGACCGTCTCGCGCACTTTGGTATCGGCGGCCTTGATCGCGCTCGCGTCGAGTCCGCGTTTGAGATAGCGGGGCATGAGGTTTTCTCCTTCTTATAACCGTCATCCTGAGGTGGCCGCCGAAGGCGGCCCTCGAAGGATGATGGCCCAGGCCGTCGCCCTTCGAGGCTCGGCGCTGCGCGCCTCGCACCTCAGGGTGACGGCGACAAGTTGTGCCGCAGGCGAAACTATTTAATCGCCTGCGGGTTGATCGGGCTTCCGGTAGCGCCGGTGATGATCAGCGGCGGGCCGCAAAAGAAGAATTCGTAAACGCCGTCCTCCGCGCAGTCCTCCGCCAGCTCCTTGAGATAGAAAATTTCCCCCATGCATAGGCCCATCGCGGGGATCACCACCCAATGCCACGGTTGATTGGCTTCGGTGGTTTCGTTCGGCCTCACTTCCACACCCCAGGTGTCGGTACAGATGGCGGCGATCTGCTTCTCCTGGCACCAGTAGCAGTTCTCGAACTTGACGCCCGGCGCGTCGCCGCCGGCATAGCCGCCCCACTCCTTCTCTTCGAGGCAGCGCTCCATCTGCCCGGTGCGGACAATGACGAAATCGCCTTTGCGGATGTCGACGTTGGCGTCTTTTGCGCACTTGTCCAATTCGTCGTTGGAAATACTCTCGCCATCCTGCATCCATTTCACGCCGCGAAAACGGGCGATGTCGAGCAATACACCGCGGCCGATCATTTTGTTCTTCGAATGCTCGATGCCGAGCACTGAAAGACCGCGCGAGTCGATGAGCTTGGCGTCGTAGCCGTTATAGGCCTTGTCCTCGTAAAACAGATGGCCAAGCGCATCCCAGTGAGTTGCCCCCTGTACGCACAGCATCAGCGTATCGTCGGCATAGCGAATCTTGTTCCAGTCCTGCTGACCGGCGACGGCATCAGTGCCGGTGGCGAGCATCTGGTGGATGGGATTGAATCGACCGCCGAAGAGGCCGGTCTGCGGGCCGGTCCTGTCGAGCGGGATGCCGAGCGCGAACACTTTGCCGGTGCGGATGAGGCTCGCGGCCTTGACGATGTCCTCGGGCGTGACGTGGTTGAGCGTGCCGATCTGGTCGTCCTTGCCCCAGCGGGCCCAGTTGGAGAGCTTCTTCGAGGCTTCGGCGATCGCTTCCTTGCCCACCTTGATGTTCATGAACCAACCCTTCTTGCTTTTTCATCCTTGGCAAAGCGCGATCGGCAGAAAACGTCCGCGCCTGCGCGCAATATTGTCCAAGCGCCGGAATGCATCAAGCGGGGTACGGTTGCGGCTTCGACAGGATGCGCGCCATTCTGAGACGCGAATGATCGGCCTCATGGTGAGGAGCGCTCGTAAGAGCGCGTCTCGAACAGCGCAAGTCGGGTTTACCCGACTTGCGCCATCTAAAATGCCGATCTCGGGTAAACCCGAGATCGGGGGGCCGGCCCATCCTTCGAGACGCATCGCTTCGCGATGCTCCTCAGGATGAGGCGGAGTCTGCCTCATACCTTCCCCAGCGCCTGCAGGATTTTCCCCGGCGTGAACGGCATATCGGTGAGCGGCGCCGCGCCTAAAGGACGCAAGGCATCGTTTATTGCATTCATCACTGCGCCCGATGCTCCCGCCGTGCCAGCTTCACCCGTGCCTTTGGCGCCGAGCTCGCTGTCCATCGTCGGCGAGACGACATGACCGCACTCGATGTCGGGCATTTCGGCCGCCATCGGCACCAGATAATCGGCCATGTTGCCGTTCAAGAGCTGGCCGCGCTCGTCATAGAGGCAATGCTCGAACAATGCTGCGCCGATCCCTTGGACGACCCCGCCGCGGATTTGCTCGTCGACAAGTTGCGGATTGATGACGGTGCCGCAATCTTCGACGCACCAGTGCTTGAGCAGCTTGATGAAACCGGTGTCGGTATCGATTTCGAGATAGCTCGCCTGGATGCCGTTGGTGAACGCGAATGGCCAGTCGCGCGGCACGTAATGGCGGGTCGCCATCAGCTCCGGCTGCACCCCCGCCGGCAGCGTGTCGGGGCGGAAATAGGCGATCCGCGCCAGCTCGTGCAGTGGCAGCCGCTCGTTGCCGCTTCCGGCATCAACCACAACGCCGTCGCGGATATCGAGGTCTTCCGGCTTGGCCTGCAAAATCGAGCCGGCGACGGCGAGCACGTTGGCGCGCAGCGCCTTGCCCGCCTGCCATGCCGCTTCGCCGCCGATCCCCGCGGCGCGCGAGGCCCAGGTACCGCCGCCGAGCGGCGTGTTGTCGGTGTCGCCCAAAATCACGCGTACTTTGTCGAGCGGCACGCCGAAGGCGCTCGCAGCGACTTGAGCAATGACTGCTTCGGTTCCTTGCCCCTGTTCAGTGACGCCGGTCTGCACCACGATCGATCCTTGCGCGTCGAGCCTGATGGTGGCGCCGTCCTGCGAGGTGATGCGCGCCCCGCCGACGCCGTAGAACGCGGCGGAAGGGTTGGTCACCTCGATGAAGCTCGCAAAGCCGATGCCGCGATAAATGCCTTGCTTGCGCAGCCGCGCCTGCTCGGCACGCAGGCCCGCGTAATTCATCATTGCGTCGATGTGGGCGAGTGCCTCATGGTGCGACAGTTTCTCGAATTTCAGCCCGGCTGCCGATTGCGCCGGATAGCCGTCGTCGGGAAAAAGATTGCGGCGGCGCAGCTCCAGCGGGTCCATGCCGATCTTGGCCGCGGCGAGCTCGACCAGGCCCTCCGTCACGGCGGTCGCGATCGGATGGCCTACCGCGCGATATTGGCTCATGACGTTCTTGTTCTGGAAGACGACGCGCGCCCGTGCGCGGTAATTCGGGCAGGTATAGGCGCCGCCGACCAGGCTGACGACCTGGTTGGCCTCGATCCCCGAGGTGCGCGGATAGACCGAATAGGGACCGACGCCGGTCAGATCGTCGATCTCGAAGGCGGTGATGGTGCCGTCGTTCTTCACACCGATCTTGGCCTTGATGCGATGATCGCGCGCGTGGATATCGGTGACGAAGCTCTCGATCCGGTCGGGGACGTATTTGACCGGCCGCCTGAGGAGTTTAGAGAGCGCCACCGTCGCCATCTCATCGGCGTAGGCGTGCACTTTGATGCCGAAACTGCCGCCGACGTCCTTGGTGATGACTCGCACCTGCGCGTCCGCCAAGCCGAGGTGCTTGGCGAACAGGTTCTGCATCATGTGCGGCGCCTGCGTGCCCTGATAGACGGTCATCCGCTGCTCGGCGGGATTCCAATCCGCGACGATCGAGCGCGATTCCATGGTGACGCCGGTGTGGCGTCCGAACTGGAAAGTGGTCTCGACCACCGCGTCGGACGAGTCAAAGGCTTTCTCCACGTCGCCCACGTCGAGCTTGCGCTCGAAACAGAGATTGTCGCCGAGTTCAGGGTGAATGAGCGGCGTTCCGGCATCGAGCGCGGTTTCAGGATCAGCGACCGCCGGCAACTCTTCGTAAGCAATCTCGATCAACTCGACCGCATCTTCCGCCTCGGCGCGGCTGCGCGCGACGACGGCGCACACCGCTTCGCCCTGCCAACAGGCACGCTCGACGGCGATAGCGTGTTGCGGCGCCGATTTGAGCCCCTTCAAATGCGTGAGCACACCGACCCAGGGCGTCATGACTTGGGCGAGCTCCGTGCCGGTGACGACGGCGATCACGCCCGGCGCTTTCTTCGCCGCCACGGTGTCGATTGCCACGATGCGCGCGTGCGCGTGCGGCGAGCGCGCGAAAGCGACCTGGCCCATGCGCGGCAGCGTGATGTCGCTGACATATTGCCCGCGCCCTTGCGCGAGCCGCTGCAAGTTCGGCCGGGGCACCGACCGGCCGATATAGGAGTTCGGCCGGTCGAGCGCGGAGAGAGTGGGGGAAACGTCTTCGGCGATTTTCATCTTGATGTGCTCACGCGCGCGTTTGCTACCGCTTCGATGGCATCCACGATGGCGTGGTACCCGGTGCAACGGCAATAATTGCCCGATAAATGGGCGCGAATCTGGTCGCGTGAAGGAATGCCGCCGCGGCGCAGCAGGTCTTGCGCGGCGGCAATAACGCCCGGGGTACAAAAGCCGCATTGTAAGGCGTTGCGCTGCTCGAATGCCTCTTGCAAATCGGCGACTTCGCCGCTGTCGCTCAAGCCTTCGATGGTCTCGACCGTCGCGCCGTCACACTGGACGGCGAGCGTCAGGCAGCCGCGCACGATTTCATCGTTCACCCGCATGGTGCAGGCGCCGCAGACCCCTTGCTCGCACCCGATATGGCTGCCGGTGAGCGACAAGTCTTCGCGAATGAAGTCAACCAGGCTCCTGCGCGCATCGACCCGCGCCTGGATCGGCTCGCCGTTGACGGTCAGGGCAATGTCGAGGGTCGTTGCAGCGCTCATTCTTGCGCTTCCCTTAATTGCTTAGCCGCGCGACGCAACAAGACGCCGGCTAAATGCATTTTCACGGCTGCGCTCGCCTGCACGTCATCATGCGGCCGGAGATCGAGCGTCGCGACCGCCGCCTCGACATCGCCGTCAGCCAACGCGGCTTCGGCCGCCGTCGCCCTCACGGGCGTGTCGCCGACGCCGAAATACGCCAGTCGCACGTCGCGCAATCCGCTAGTGGTCGATCTCGCGCTCGCCGCCAGCCCAACGATGGCGTAATCGCCGTGCCGGCGCGCCAACTCGGCGAATGCAACACGCGTATCGGCAGTCGCCGCGGGTACACGAACACCGATCAGCATTTCGTCTGCAGCGAGCGCGGTCTCGAACAAACCCTTGAAGAAGCCCGCCGCCTTGATGGTGCGCGTGCCTTTCGGTCCCGACGCCACGACCTCGCCGTCGAGCGCGAGCAGACACGCCGGCAATTCCGCCGCCGGATCGGCAAAGGCGATGGAGCCGCCCACTGTGCCGCGGTTACGGATGGCGACGTGCGCGATGTGCGGCACTGCCAGTGCGATCAAGGGCGCGTGCCGAGCGATGAGCGCGGAACGCTCGGCTTGCGCATGGCGTACCAGCGCGCCAATTTCCAGCATGTCGTCATTGAGCACGATCCCGTCCAGCCCGCTAATGCCATTGATGTCGATCAACATCGCGGGCGCCGACAGGCGCATGTTCAGCGTGGCGATCAGGCTTTGGCCGCCGGCAAGGAAACGGCCTTCGGGATTGGCGCCTATCAGCGCGATTGCCTCTTCGAGCGAAAACGCCTTGCGGTATGCGAACGGCGCCGGCTTCACGGCTTTCCCCCCGACAGATGTTTTTGTATTGTCACCGAGATAAGCAGCAGGTCAATGCAGTTGATCCGTCGCCTCATCCCGAGAGGAGCCGCACGAAGTGCGGCGTCTCAAAGAATAGGTGGCGGCTCATGCTTCGAGACGCGCTCCGGAGTTTACCATCGGGCCGCGCTTTGCGCGGACCCGTTGGGAGCGCTCCTCAGCATGAGGGCTACTACGATTGAACCTTGCGCACGATATCGATCGCACGCCGCAAGAGAGTCATTGAGGCTTCCTTGGTCCGGAAGGCCGCGTGCGCCGAGAGCGTCACATTTTGCATGCGCGTGAGGGGATGACCGGGCCTCAGGGGCTCGTCATGGAAGACATCCAGGCCGGCATGGCGGATGTGGCCGCTTTGAAGGGCCGTCAGCAAGGCTTTCTCGTCCGTCAGCGCACCGCGCGCCGTGTTGATCACGATCGCGCCCGGCTTCATCCGCGCGATCCGCGCCGCATCGAGAAAACCGCGCGTTTCCTCGTTGAGCACGAGATTGAGCGACACCACGTCGGCGCGCGCGAGCAGCGCATCCAGCTCAACCTGGGGGCAGGGTGCATCGGCCTGTGGCGTGCGGTTATAGCCGACCACCTCCATGCCGATGCCCTTGCCGATCCGCGCGACCTCGCGGCCGATGCCGCCGAGGCCGATGACTCCCAAGGTTTTGCCACGCAATTGCACGCCCTCCAGCGGCGTCCAGGCGCCGCCACGGACCTCGCGGTCCATGCGTGCGCAGTCGCGAGCGGCGGCGAACATCAGGGCAATCGTGTGCTCGGCGACCGCGGTGTCGCCATAGCCCTTAATGGTGTGCACCGTGATTCGGCGCGCCTTCAGCTCGTCAAGATCCATGTAGCTCGCAGCGCCGGTGCCGAGAAACACGATGTGCTTGAGCGCTGGGCACTGCGCCACCAAATCGGTCGGCATGTAAGAGTGATCGTCGAGCGCAACCGCGTAACCGTCGAGCACGCGGGGCAGGTCTTCGCGCGGAAACGGCTTGCGATTGACATCGATCGCCGGGTCATCCGGTCGAATGACCTGTGCCCATACCGGAGCAAGCTGGTCGTTGCAGTCGATGAAAATGGCTTTCATGCAGAGTTATGTGCGTGGCTAAGCGAGATGGCCGGGACAAGCCCGGCCATGACAAAGAAGATTGCATCAACCCAATCTGATTCGACTACAACTGCACGATCGAGCTGAGATCGTAGTTCACGCCCGGAGGATTCTCTCCGATCCGCAGCGTACGGTCGTTCTCGAAGCGATAGGGCGGCACGGGCAGGTTATAAGGCGCGGGGACACCGGCGTAGACACGGCCGGCAAGATCGTATTTCGAGCCGTGGCACGGGCAGAAATAACCGCCGAGCCAGTCTGCGGCGGGCGTGGTCGGGTCAGGGTTGGGGAAGAATTTCGGAATGCAGCCGAGGTGTGTGCAGATGCCCACCAGCACCGCGTATTCCGGCTTGACCGAGCGATGCCAATTCTGCGCGTAGGGCGGCTGCTGGTGATTCTCCGAATTCGGGTCGCTCAGCCGGGAGATCAACTTTTGTTCTTGTAGTATCTTGAGCGCGGCCGCCGGGCGATTGACGATGAAAATCGGCTTGGAGCGCCAGAATACCTGGATCTGCTGCCCCGGCTGGATTTTGCTGATGTCGACCGAAATCGGCGCTCCGGCTGCGATGGTGGCGAGATCGGGATTCATCTGCGCAACGAATGGGACGACCGCGGCTGCGAGGCCCACCACACCCACGGCGCCCGTGGCGATGTAGAGAAAGTCGCGGCGGGTGGGTTCGTGTGGCGTCGCTGCTTCGGTCACGGATAAAGTCCTTCGTCCAGTCGGTCGTCGCCCCGCATCTCGTCCAACTATTTACCTCCCTTGACTGAGCGCGTCACCCCCGGGAAAGGAACTTTGGCAGAATACCCCCCGTGTTGGACGGCGCTCGCGTGCAGCGAAAGAACCCAATGAGATGAGGGGCGCAGCGATCGTTGACGGTCCCGTGCCTCCGGCATAGATGCTGCGGAATGAATGAAGACTACAGAGCGGCCTGCGTCATCGGTTGGCCGGTGACTCACTCACGTTCGCCGCTGATCCATAACTACTGGATCAGGCAGTATAATCTAAGCGCCGAATATCGACGCGAAGCAGTACCGCCCGGCGAATTCGGCGAATTCGTCGAGACGCTGCGCGAGCGCGGCTATGTCGGCGCGAACGTGACGGTGCCGCACAAAGAGGCGGCGTTGACGATATCCGCGCCGGACGACCGCGCCCGCGCGGTCGGTGCTGCCAACACCTTGTTTTACAGCGACGGGACGCTTCGTTCGACCAATACCGATGTGGAGGGCTTTCTCGCCAATCTTGATGCGGCGACGCCCGGTTGGGATCGCGGCCTGGAAACCGCGGTCGTGCTCGGCGCGGGCGGGGCGGCGCGCGCGGTAGTTTTTGCGCTGATTGCCCGCGAGGTCGAGCGCGTCTACGTGATCAACCGCACGGCGGACAGGGCGGAAGCATTGAAAAAGCAGTTTGGCGCGCGGGTGCGCCCGGCCGGGTGGGACGAGACAACGGGTCTGCTCGGCGGCGCCGGGCTTCTCGTGAACACCACCCCGCTCGGCATGACCGGCCAGCCCAATCTCGAGATCAATCTGCGCTGTCCGGCTTCGCTAGTAGTTGCGGAACTGGTTTACGATCCGCTGGTCACCGGCTTGCTGGCGGCTGCCCGCGAGCGCGGTCTGCGCACTGCCGACGGCCTTGGCATGCTGCTGCACCAGGCGGTGCGCGGATTTGAATTGTGGTTCGGCGTAAGGCCGGAAGTGACGCCGGAATTGCGCGTGCTCGTCGAGGCCGATTTGGTCAAAGTGACGGGGCCGCCCGCGCAGCCGGAGCGCCAAACAAAAGCGAAGCAGGCGAAACAGCCCAAGCCGCCGCGACGGAATAAACCGCGCGGCGAGGGGTTCTCAGCCTGAACGGCTGAGCGGCTGCGACCGGCCGTTTCTACCCTCTCGCAGCAAGTGGGGGGAGAGGTGTGCCATTGCGGTTGCATCGGCGGTAACCTCTTTCGCAATATAGCCGGAGATTTCCATGCAGGGCCGGGTTTTTGCCGCTTCGTTATTGATTGTGCTGGTCGCCGCGGGGGGCGCGCTTGCGCAGCAAAAAGGTGTGCGCGTCTCCGGTACGGTCGAAAGCTTTGACGGTCATGTGCTGGCGATCAAATCCTCTGCTCTTGGCGAGGTGAAGATCGAGCTTCCGGAGGACGTGAAGGTATTTGGTGTGAGCAAGGCCACGCTTGCCGACGTGAAGCCCGGGGCGTTCATCGGAGTCGGCGGGTTGCCGCAGGCGGACGGCATCCAGCGAGCCATCCAGGTTACGGTGTTTGCAGAATCCCAGCGCGGCCTCGGCGAAGGCTTTCGGCCATGGTCGCAACGGCCCCACGGCACGATGACGAATGCGACCGTGGCGGAGACGGTCAAGAGTATCCAGGGCGAGCGGCTGACCGTGAAGTACCGGGGTGGCGAGAAGACCATCCTTGTACCGCCGGGCACGATCATCCTCGCCTATAGCGTCGGAGACAAACGCGAACTCAAACCCGGCGCGCATGTTGCCATCGTGCGTGCGCAAAAGCAGGCTGATGGCTCCCTCCGCGCCAGCCGCGTCAATGTCGGCCGCGGCGGCGTGGAGCCGAAATAACCGGTGCAACTGCGCGCAAACGCCTTAGCTGGCCGACGCTCTGCCTTGACCGTCGCTGGACTGTGAGTGAGCCCCGCCCGGCTCGGAGATTCCAGTCAACGCCGCGCCGGCGCTTTCCGGCCCATCGATGGTCGCAATATCGGCCAACGACACGATGCCGACCAGACGTTTGTCGTGGTTGAGTACGGGCAGCCGCCGAAGTTTAATATCCGACATGTTGGCCGCGATATCGCCGACGTCGTCATCCTCGAAACAGTACTTCACCTCGCGGCTCATGATCTTCTCGATCGGCGTATCGGGCGTCATGCCCGCAGCGACGCCGCGCACCGCGATATCGCGGTCCGTAACCATGCCCACCAGGCGATCATTCTCGCCGACCGGCAGCACCCCGGCGTCGAGCCGCGCCATTGTTTTCGCCGCTTCTTGGATCGATTGCGCCGGGCTGGCGACGGTCACGTCAGGACTCATGATCTCGTTCACATACATGGTGCTTTCTCCAGTGCCTGCTTTGCGCCGGACCGATGTGGCGGCGCCGATCACGCGTTGCCGGCCGTCCACAAGATGCGCACCGGCTCGGGCAGCGCGTTGCGCACATGCTCGACCTGATGCGGCTCGACGTAATGGTCGATGGCGTGAAACACGCCGCGCGCGGCTTGCGTCACGTTTACCGGTTTCACCCGGTCCAATCGTTCCGTTACTTGTTCGAGGAACTCGTCTGCCGAGCGCCATTTGGTCGGCTGCTCGCTCGGCCGCCACTGGTCGTAATAGAGGCCGCGGATCAGAATCGGCAGTTCTGCACCGAGATGGACCGACAGGTTCAACGGCAACCGGTCACGTAAAGTCCGCAACACCGCGCCGAGCGCATGCCATGCCGTCTGCCTGTCTGGCCCGATAAATTCGGCTACATCATCGAGCCACAGGTTCGTCGTCTGTAGTGTCTTGGCGACGACGGGCAGTGCGGTCGCATTGCTCATGTCCCGTACTCCGCAACTCTCCTGCGTTGAACGCGGGCTCCGCGCCCGCGTTCCTCACACCAGTCAATTCCGGGCAGGAACTTGTTTGTTATTCGGTCGGCAGTTTCTTTCGCCGCGACCGCGGGGCGGCGGTTTTCTTCACCTCCGCCGCCGCGGGTTTCGCCGTCTCGATACCGACGATGACCTCGCGGCTAATCTCATCGATCCGGTTGGTGCCGGTCAGTGCCATGGCGATATCGAGTTCCTTCTTCAGGATGTCGATAGCCTTGGCGACGCCTTCCTGGCCGCCGGCGCCGAGCCCATAGATATAGGCCCGGCCGATCAGACAGCCGCGCGCGCCGAGCGCCAGCGCCCGCAATATGTCGGCGCCCGTGCGAATCCCGCTATCGAACAGCACCTCAATGGCGTCACCGACAGCATCGGCGACCCGCGGCAGCATGGAGATAGCGGATGGCGCACCGTCGAGTTGACGGCCGCCGTGGTTCGAAACGACGATGGCGTCGGCGCCGAGTTCAACTGCCGTCCTGGCGTCGCTGACATCGAGAATTCCCTTGATGATCAATTTGCCCGGCCAGATCTTCTTGATCCACTCGACGTCCTTCCAGCTCAAGGCGGGATCGAATTGCTGGTTGGTCCACTGCGCCAGCGAATTCACGTCATCCATGCCCTGCACATGACCGGCGAGATTACCGAATGTCTTGCGTCGCCCTTTGAGAATGCTCCAGGCCCACGCCGGCTTGCCGGCAATGTCGATGATGTTGGACAAACGGATTTCCGGCGGCACCGTCATGCCGTTCTTGATGTCGCGATGGCGCTGTCCGAGCACTTGGAGGTCGACCGTGAGCACCAGTGCGTCGCATTTGGCGGTCAATGCGCGCTCGAGGATGGCCTTGGAGAAGCCGCGGTCCTTGATCACGTAAAGCTGGAACCAGAATGGCTTGGCGGTCGCTTCCGCTACATCTTCGATCGAGCAGATGGACATCGTGGATAGGGTGAACGGAATCCCGGCGGCATTGGCGGCGCGGGCGCACAGGATTTCGCCGTCGCCATGCTGCATGCCGCAGAGTCCGATCGGCGCTAGCGCGAAGGGAGCCGAAACGGGACGCCCAAGCAAGGTGGTCGCCATGCTTCGCTTCGAGACGTCGACCAGCACCCGCTGCCGGAGCTTGAGATTCTCGAGGTCTGCCCGGTTAGCCCGCAGCGTCTCTTCTTGATACGAGCCGCTGTCGGCATAATCGAAAAAGGCCCGCGGAACCCGCCGGCGGGCCAGCACGCGCAGATCATCGATGCAGGTGATGTTCTTCATAGAATGCGTATCCACTGCCAGTCCGATCCGCCTAGCACAGGAGCAGGAGCGGCGGAACGGGCGCATTTTGTCCTTGTTAAGCGGATAAATGCCCCCGTGATCATGCCAGACAGCCGCAGCCGGTAACGATTACTCACAATTTTTGAAGGAGATTCACCGCGTTAGCCGTATTATACGGTTCCAAAAGCGGCCAGCCGGACACCCGCCGATGGCGGTTTGGGTGCGGCCCGCGGGGCAATTCAAAGGGGCTTGGCGATGGTTCGTCACTATTTCGGCACGGACGGCATTCGAGGCCGCGCCAATCGCGTGATCACGCCGGAATTGGCGCTCAAGGTCGGACAAGCCGCCGGGTTGATGTTCCGCAATGGCGATCACCGCCACCGGGTGCTGATCGGCAAGGATACCCGCCTGTCCGGTTACATGATCGAGAATGCGCTGGTCGCCGGCTTCACCTCAGTAGGCATGGATGTGTTGCTCACCGGCCCGATTCCCACCCCGGCGGTCGGCATGTTGGCGCGCTCGATGCGCGCCGATCTCGGCGTGATGATCTCGGCCTCGCACAATCCGTTCGACGACAACGGCATCAAATTGTTCGGCCCGGATGGCTTCAAGCTTTCCGATCAGATGGAGGCCGGCATCGAGGAACTGCTCGATTCCGACATCAGCAAGCGACTTGCCGACGCGAAGGACTTAGGCCGGGCAAAGCGTATCGACGGCGTGCAAGACCGCTACATCGAGTTCGTCAAACGCACGCTGCCGAAAACGATCAGTCTGGAAGATCTGCGCGTAGTGATCGATTGCGCCAACGGCGCCGCATACCGGGTCGCACCCAATGCGTTGTGGGAAATGGGCGCCGACGTGGTCTCGATCGGGGTCGATCCTGATGGCTTCAACATCAATAAGGATTGCGGCTCCACCGACCTTGCCGCCTTGTGTGGCAAGGTGCGGGAGATGCGCGCCGACATTGGCATTGCGCTCGACGGAGACGCCGATCGCGTGATGATCGTCGACGAGCGCGGACATGTGGTCGACGGCGATCAGGTGTTGGCGGTGATTGCTGAGAGCTTCAAGGAAGACGGCCGCCTTCAGCGTCAGGGCCTGGTCTCTACCGTCATGTCGAATCTCGGACTCGAGCGCCACCTCGGCAGCATCGGGCTCGAGTTGGCGCGCACGCCGGTCGGCGATCGCTACGTACTCGAGCATATGCGTGAGCACGGCTACAACATCGGGGGTGAACCGTCCGGCCATATCATTCTCTCCGATTACACGACCACGGGCGATGGTTTCATTGCCGCCCTGCAAGTTCTCTCGGTTGTCAAGCGCAGCGGCAAGCGGGTGTCGGAAGTGTGTCACAGGTTCGAGCCCTTGCCGCAGGTGCTCAAGAATGTGCGCTACAGAAATGGCACGCCGCTACAGAACGCGGCGGTGCTTTCCGCCATCGCCGTCGCCGAAAAGAAGCTGGGGCGCGGCGGACGCTTGATCGTGCGTCCCTCCGGAACGGAGCCGGTCATTCGCGTCATGGGCGAAGGCGACGACAAGATCCTGGTCGAAGCCGCGGTCGACGATGTGGTCGAGGTGTTGACAGAAGTCGCCGCCTGAGCCGAGCGGCGCGCCGGCGACATTGCGTTTGTCTCCATAGCCATCCCCGGGGCGCCCCCAACGGGTCCGCGCGAAGCGCGGCCCGATGACAGGCTTCGCGGCGAGCCCGGAATCCATAGCCCCCACCCAACCCTCCCCCGCTTGTGGTGGAGGGAAAGGGAGGGGGTGGATTCCGGGCCCGGCCCTTCGGGCCGTCCCGGAATGACCAATTGTTTAGGACGAGCCGAATTCATCAATAGGTATCCTTAAAAATCAAGGTTAAGTGGCAGTTAAGGTTTTCCTGCCATCGTCGCCGGTATCCGCCGCTCGCTGCTCGGCAGTGGGTCGGACCGCAGAAGGACGATGCTATGGTTAGCCAGCGTTTGAAGACTTCATGCTTGGCTGCGCTGTCGGTGCTGCTCGCCGGCGCTGCGCAAGCCGCCGATTATTCGCCGCCGCCGCCCCCCGTCATCGAGCAACCGCCGCCGCCAGCCTTCGGCGGCTGGTATTTGCGCGGCCAGGTCGGCGTCGGTTTGAATGCGAAACCCGATATAGAATACCTTCCCGCTCCCGCCAACGTCGGCAACGGCTTCGCGTTTGAGCACAATGATATCTCCGACGCCGTCTTTGTCGGCGGGGGCGTTGGCTACTATTTCAACAACTGGCTGCGCTTCGATGCGACTGCTGAATATCGCACCAAGTCGCGCGTCTCGGCATTGGGAATCTACGACCAACAACTCGGAATCGGCGACGCCTACCAGGGCTACATCGATTCCTGGGTTTTCCTCGCGAACGCCTATGTCGATCTTGGCACTTGGGATTGCTTCACGCCCTTTGTCGGTGCGGGCATCGGCGGCGCCTACAACACGCTCACCGATTTCGTCGACACTGGCTTCGGCACAACCGGCCGCGGCTACGGGCGCAATTCCAGCAACTGGAGTCTGGCCTGGGCGCTTTATGCCGGCGTGGCGTTCGACGTGACGAAGAATCTCAAGGTCGATCTGTCCTACCGCTATCTCAACTATGGCTCGGTCACCGATACGATCGATTGTGTTGGCGGCTGCAACGCTGATTCCTACAAGTTCAGCAATTTGCATTCCCACGACATCATGCTCGGCCTGCGCTGGACGTGCTGCGAGGTCGCGCCGCCGCCGCAATACGTCTATCAGCCGCCACCGCCGCCACCGATCAGCAGTCGTGGCTGACGCCTCTCAACCCGCGCGCCACGGTCAAGGCGCGCGGGTGATGATCAAACTTCATCGGTAAGCGCGGGATAATATCTCCAGGTGGAGCGGCGACATGGGTCGTATTGGTGATGATCGGCGGCTTGGCATCTTCGTGCCGGCTGCCGTCGGCTTTGCTGCCTGTCTATTCCTATCGATGATTTCGACGGACCATGCGCGCGCTGCAGACTGGCCTTCCGACATTCCCGTGCTACGTGGATCGTACAGCGCGCCCGTAGCGCGCTGGGAAGGTTTCTATGTCGGTGGGCAAGTCGGCTTCGCCAGTTCCGATACCGACTTCGGCAGCGGCACGCACGATATGATCGCGCATATGTTGCGCAATACGGTGCTGAAAAACGAGCAGCATCCGGAGGATTGGACGACGCTCGGACACCAAATCGGCCACGCCACCTCCTACGGAGGTTTCATCGGTTACAACGTGCAATGGGGCGACGTGGTGCTCGGGGTTGAGGGCGCCTATAACCGCGTGTCGAGTTCACCCACAACGGTATCCGACAGCATGATACGTCGGGTCACCCTGTCGACCGGGACCGACGTCGTGGCGATCAATGCCGAGGAATCGATCAAGCTTGACGATTACGCCACCTTCCGGGCGCGTGCCGGCTATGCGTTCGGCCAATTCCTCCCATACGGATACGTCGGTATTGCAATTGGTCGTTTTGACTATACGCGCGACGTATCTCTCGTGGTGACCGGCTCCGACAACGGCAGCTTCACTGAGTCCGACGATAAGAACGGCGCCATTGCCGCCGGCCTTGATGTGGGGCTTGGGATAGATGTAGCGCTCACGCCCAATCTGTTTCTGCGCGGCGAGTGGGAGTTCATGGCCTATGCGCCGATTGCCGGTATTCGATACATGTCGAACACGGCGCGCGCCGGGCTTGGTCTGAAATTCTAGCGCGCCCGAAACCGCCCGACCCCCGTTAACGAGTTTGAGCTATTTTCTTCCAACGCGTACGTCGCGTGCTTGACCGCGGACGTGCCTTGGCCTATCTCCGCCAATGGGACACCCCTCCCCAACGAGGGGCGCCTATCTGGAAGGATAGACCATGACAGAGATGAAGCCCGGCGTGCGGCCGGCCGTTCCGCACTTCTCCTCCGGCCCTTGCGCCAAGCGCCCCGGCTGGAGTTTGCAAGCCCTCACCGACGCGCTGCTCGGACGTTCTCACCGGTCCAAGGCCGGCAAGGCGAAGCTCAAGCGCGCCATCGATCTCACCCGCGAAGTCCTCGAAGTTCCAGCCGACTACCGCATCGGTATCGTGCCGGCGTCGGACACGGGCGCTGTCGAAATGGCGCTGTGGTCGCTGCTTGGTGCGCGGCCGGTCACCATGCTGGTGTGGGAAAGCTTCGGTGAGGGCTGGCTCACCGATGTCGAGAAACAACTCAAGCTTAAAGACGTGACGGTGCTGAAGGCGCCCTACGGGAATTTGCCGGACCTGTCGAAGGTCGACTTCTCAACCGATGTGGTCTTCACCTGGAATGGCACCACCTCCGGCGTGCGGGTGCCCAACGGTGATTGGATCGCCGCCGACCGTCAGGGGCTTGCCATCTGCGACGCCACTTCGGCCGCGTTCTCCCAGAAGCTCGCTTGGCCCAAGCTCGATGTCGTGACCTTCTCATGGCAGAAGGCGCTCGGCGGCGAAGCGGCGCACGGCATGCTCATCCTCTCTCCGCGCGCCGTCGAGCGGCTGGAAACCTACAAGCCGGCCTGGCCGCTGCCGAAGATCTTCCGCCTGACCAAAGGCGGCAAGCTCAACGAAGGCATCTTCGTCGGCGAAACCATCAACACGCCGTCGATGCTGTGCCTCGAGGATTATCTCGATGCGCTGCAATGGGCGAAGTCGGTCGGCGGACTCCATGGCACGGTGGCGCGCTCCGATGCCAACGCGAGGGTGATCGCCGATTGGGTCAAGCGTACCGCTTGGGTCGACCATCTCGCCGGCGAACCGTCGCAGCGCTCCAACACCTCGGTTTGCCTCAAGGTCGTCGATCCCGCAGTGACCACGCTGGCAGCCGACAGGCAGGCGGCTTTCGCCAAGGACCTTGCGGGCATCCTCGAGAAGGAAGGTGTGGCTTACGACATTGCCTATTACCGTGATGCCCCGCCGGGCCTGCGCATCTGGTGCGGCGCAACGGTGGAGGCGAGCGATGTCGAGGCGCTTTTGCCTTGGCTCGATTGGGCCTTCGCGCAAGCCAAAGCCGCGCTGCCGAAGGCGGCCTGATTCCTCTCCTCCGTCATGGCCGGGCTTGACCCGGCCATCCATAGGATGGACCCGCGGGTCAAGCCCGCGGGTGACGCTCAGAACAATAGGACGCTTCTCATGCCCAAAGTTCTCATTTCCGATGCTCTTTCGCCCGCCGCGGTGCAGATATTCAAGGACCGCGGCATCGAGGTCGACTTTCAGCCGGCGCTCGGAAAGGACAAAGAAAAGCTCGCCGAAATTGTCGGCAACTACGATGGCCTCGCCATCCGCTCTGCGACCAAGGTGACACCGAAGGTCCTAGAGAAGGCGAAAAACCTCAAAGTGATCGGCCGTGCCGGTATCGGCGTCGACAACGTCGATATCCCGGCCGCGACCGCCCGCGGCATCATCGTGATGAATACGCCTTTCGGCAATTCCATTACCACCGCCGAGCACGCGATCTCGCTGATGCTCGCGCTGGCGCGGCAGATTCCGGAGGCGGACGCCTCTACCCGTGCCGGCAAGTGGGAGAAGAACAAGTTCATGGGCGTCGAGATTTTCGGCAAGACTCTCGGCGTTATCGGCTGCGGTAATATCGGCTCGATCGTCGCCGACCGCGCGCTCGGTCTGAAGATGAAAGTGATCGCGTTCGATCCCTTCCTCTCGCACGAGCGCGCCATGGACCTCGGCGTCGAAAAGGTCGAACTCGACGAGCTGCTCAAACGCGCCGATTTCATCACCTTGCACACCCCGCTCACCGACAAAACGCGCAACATCATCGATGCCGCGGCGCTCGCCAAGACCAAGAAAGGCGTGCGCATCATCAATTGCGCGCGCGGCGGACTGGTCGACGAAGTGGCGATCACCAATGCTCTGAAGTCGGGTCATGTAGCCGGCGCGGCGTTCGACGTGTTCGTGCAGGAACCGGCGACGGAGAACCCGCTGTTCGGTTTGCCGAACGTCGTCTGTACGCCGCATCTCGGCGCCTCGACCACGGAAGCGCAGGAGAACGTCGCATTGCAGGTGGCCGAGCAGATGTCCGAATACCTGCTGCGCGGCGCCATTTCGAACGCCATCAATTTTCCGTCGATCAGCGCCGAGGAGGCGCCGAAGCTGAAACCGTTCGTTGCGCTTGCCGAGAGGCTCGGGTCCTTCGCCGGTCAACTCACCGAGAATGCGATCAAGGAAGTGCAGATCACCTACGAGGGCGCCGTCGCTCAAATGAACGTCAAGGCGCTGACGTCGGCAGCTCTCGCCGGCCTGCTGCGGCCGATGCTGGGCGACGTCAATGTCGTGTCGGCGCCGGTGCTGGCGCGCGAGCGCGGCATGGCGGTCGAGGAGACGACCCGGGAAGCGGAAGGCGACTACGAAAGCCTGATCACCGTCACGGTCGTGACCGAGAGGCAGACCCGCTTCGTTTCCGGTACCGTCTTCGCGGATGGCCGGCCGCGCATCGTCAATATCAAAGGCATCCGCATGGACGCCGAGTTCGGGCCTTCGATGATCTACATCACCAACCTGGACAAGCCCGGCTTTATCGGCAAGTTCTCGTCGACCTTGGGCGAGGCGGGCATCAATATCGCCACCTTCCATGTCGGACGTGAGGCGCCCGGCGCGCACGCGGTCGCCCTGATCGAGATCGACGGCGAATTGCCCGAAGACGTGCTTGCTCAGGTGCGTGCGCTGCCGCAGGTCCAGCAGGCCAAGCCGTTGCATTTTTGAGGGGCAATACAGGTGTAGCTGTTGGACGTCTCAGCCTTTTATGTGAGACGGCATAAGCTTATAATAGAACTATGACAAAGCTCCTGGAGAAGGCACTGGAAACGGTGCAGTTGTTGCCGCCGGAAGATCAGGACGAAATCGCTCGTGCCATGTTGGCGCTGGCGGGCGAGCCTCCTGAGGCCGAACACATCGATCCCGCGCATCTACCCGATGTACTTGAAGGGCTGGCTCAAGCCAGGCGCCGGGAGTTCGCTAGCGATAGCAAGGTGGAGGCCGCTTTTCGCCGCTTCGAGCGATGAAGCTGCGCTTTACGAACCGCTCAACGGAGAATCTGCTCCAATTGCGGACTATCTACGTGAGCGCAATCCGGCCGCTGCGCTTCGAATCCGCTTTGCGATTTACGAGACACTACAGAACATACTCCTGTTTCCTTACGCCGGCCGCTTGCAAACAACCGAAACAGTGCGGAAGCTTGTGACCCGTAGATATGGCTATATTATTTATTACGCTGTTGATGAGGCGGCAGACGAAATTGTGCTGCTGAGCATTCAGCATCCGGCTCGGGAACGTGAGCACCAAGACTAATGATGTCGCTTCAGCCTTAACCTCTCCCGTCGTACGATTTTTTTCTCAGCGCCGAAAGGGCACCTGATCGTGGCGTGAACAGACCCCGCCGAGCTGGGAAGCTCCAAGAATCGGTTGATAAGACTTGCCGCGATCAAGACCGAGCCGCGCCTTGCCACCGCCTGCCGCTTCCTTTATCCGAGGGTGGACCTGGCCGGCACACCCGGCGCCAGTGTCCGGGGCACTGGCGCAAGGAACACTCTTCGATGGCGAACGTGGTGGTGGTCGGCTCGCAGTGGGGCGACGAGGGCAAGGGTAAAATCGTCGATTGGCTTTCCGAGCAAGCCGATATCGTCGTCCGATTCCAGGGTGGTCATAATGCCGGCCACACGCTGGTAATCGATAGTGCCACGTACAAGCTGTCGTTGTTGCCCTCAGGCGTGGTGCGCGGGAAGCTTTCCATCATCGGGAATGGCGTGGTGATCGACCCGGTCGCGCTGATCGGCGAGATCAATCAGCTCGCCAAGCAGGGCGTCTCGGTCAGCCCGGAGAATCTACGGATCGCCGAAAACGCGACTCTAATCCTGCCTCTCCACCAGGAACTCGACGCCTTTCGCGAGTCCTCGAACGCCACGTCACGGATCGGGACGACCAAGCGTGGCATCGGTCCGGCCTATGACGACAAGGTGGGGCGCCGCGCCATCCGCATCATGGATCTGGCGGATCTGCCGGCATTGGGGACAAAGATCGAGCGGCTGCTCGCCCATCACAACGCGCTTCGCCGCGGGCTCGGCCTTGACGAAATTGACGGTAAGTCCGTCTACGATCTGCTCGCCGGCATCGCGCCGCAGGTGCTGCCCTATATGGATTCCGTGTGGTCGCTGCTCGACGCGCGGCGCCGCGAGGGCAAGCGCATTCTGTTCGAAGGAGCGCAGGGTGCCCTGCTCGACGTCGACCATGGTACTTATCCTTACGTCACCTCATCCAACACGGTGGCGGCGCAGGCAGCGACCGGATCCGGTCTCGGCCCGAACGCAATTGATTATGTCCTCGGCATCTGCAAGGCCTATACCACGCGGGTGGGGCAGGGGCCGTTCCCGACTGAGCAGGACAACGAAATCGGTCGGACCATCGGTGAGCGCGGCCGCGAATTCGGTACCGTCACCGGACGTGCTCGCCGCTGCGGCTGGTTCGATGCCGTCCTGGTGCGGCAGACCGTGCGGACTTGCGGCATCGACGGTCTCGCCTTGACCAAACTCGATATTCTCGACGGGTTTGATGAGATTAAAGTCTGTACTGGTTACAAGCTTGACGGCCGGCAGATCGACTATCTGCCGGCAGGCGAGCAGGCGCAGGCGCATGTGGAGCCGATCTACGAAACAGTCGCGGGGTGGAAGGAACCCACGGAGCGTGCGCGATCGTGGGCGCAATTGCCGGCGCAAGCCATAAAATACGTCCGGCGGATCGAAGAACTGGTCGGCTGCCCGGTGGCCTTGCTCTCCACCAGTCCAGAGCGTGAGGACACTATTCTGATGCAGAATCCGTTCGAAGTATAATCGAGAATATCGTCTGATCCTGCGGACTGGTTCCGGAACGGGGGTATCGGAGAGCGGAAAAAAGACAAGAAGTTGATTCACGTGAAGGGCAATGGCTGACTATCACACCCTAATTTCCCGCGCAGTCGAAGGACTTGAGCAAAACACCGGCGAGAACCGCCGGGTGCTCTACGAGCGTGCTCGTGTCGCGCTGGTCAATCAATTGCGCGGGGTCGATCCGCCGCTCGAAGAAGCCGACATCACGCGTGAGCGGCTTGCCCTCGAGGAATCAATCCGGAAGGTGGAGGGCGAAGCGGCCAATCGCGAGCAGGCCGACGCGGCCAAGGTGGCGGCCGGTGAGAGTTCGTTGCGCGACAAGGGCCTGCGCGATTTCCGTCATTCGATCGCAGAGGCCGAAGGCCTGGGCACTGCCAGCGCGGAAGCCACTCGGGCGGCGCGCGAGACCTATGATGCGGTGCCGCACGCACAGGAGACGCCCGTATCCCCTCGCCGCGCGGAGGCGGCGCACGCAAAATCGTATTTCGATACGGCGTCGACTGATTCTGCTGCGGACTCCGATGGTGCTGTCTTTGATGAACAAGAATACAGGCCCGCAAAAGCCGATTCCGCGGCGGGCAAAAAAGAAACCAGGTGGCGTCAGCCGATGCCGCCGCCTTTCGAAGACGACAAGGAAGAAGATGTATACAGAGCGTCGCCGCGCCCCTATGGCCGCCTTGCCGCAATCGTTATCGCGCTGCTGCTGATTGTGGGGATTGGGGCCGCCGCCTACTGGCAGCGCGATGCCATCTCATCGACGGTCGCGCAGCTCACCGCGAGTGCGCCTGCGCCGAAAGCTCAGCAAGCGGCGGCGCCGAAAGTGCAGCCGAAGATCGCCGATCGAATCGGGCCTTCCAGCGGCACGGGGTCCGACACCGCAGCCAAGCAGCCGGCCAATGCGCCGGCTGCCGCCGTCGCTCAAAAGGTGGTCCTCTACGAGGAGGACCCGAGCAACCCCCAAGGCAAGCGCTATGTGGGTTCGGCGATCTGGCGGACGGAGACGGTTTCGCCGGGACCGGGGCTTGCCCCTGAACTCGCGGTACGTGCCGATGTCGAGATTCCCGAGCGTCACATGCGCATGACGTGGTCGCTGCGACGCAATACCGACAAGGCGCTCCCGGCGAGCCATACGATCGAGGTAACTTTCGCGCTGCCGGCCGATTTCGACGAGGGTGGCATCGGCAATGTGCCCGGTGTTTTGATGAAGAACAGCGAGCAGGCGCGCGGTATTCCGCTTGCCGGCCTGTCGGTGAAGGTGACCAATGGTTACTTTCTTATCGGTCTGTCGGCGGTGGACGTGGACAAGCAGCGCAACGTCGATCTTCTGAAAACCCGTGACTGGTTCGATATCCCCGTGGTCTACACCAGTGGGAAACGCGCGATCCTGGCGATGGAGAAGGGGCCGCCCGGCGAGCGCGCCTTCAAAGAAGCGTTCCGCGCCTGGGGTGAGTAGCCCCGGGGCGCTTGGTGGGGCCGGGGCGTGACGTGTCAGAGAATATGACGCTGGGCGATATTCACCGCCCCGGACGGAATACCCAGATTGCCGCCTGCTGCCCCGAACTCGCGCGGGCTGCGAGAAGCAGGAGGTTGAGCGCGGGGACAAAGAGGGAAGTGCGCGCCCCGGAAATCGTCCGAATTCTCGCAATACGCCGGTACGCGATGTCCCGTGCGTCAAAAACATCGACAAACCCTTCGCCACAACTCACATAGACGCGCTGCCGCTTCGGATCGACGAAGATGTCATCCGCATCGCCGCAAATCTCCATGGTTACAACGAGCGATCCGTCTGCCATGGAAAACACTCCCAGTTCGGCGGGGCGCCGGAACCCGACGAGGACGTGACGACGCTCCTCGTCCAGCGCCATCGGGAAGTTGGCATTCAAGCGGTGGGTTGGCCATTGTGCGAGGTGGTTGAGTGCCCCCCTGTCGATGACTGCAATCGTTTGGGCATCCGGCAAATTGACGAATACTTGTTTTGTTTTGGTGGCAAGCTGAAAGCCCTCCGGATGCGCCTTGAGCCGCACAACGCCGACCCTTCGGTTATTGGAAGGGTCGATAACAGCCACCGCTCCGCCGCCGTAACCGACGTAGATCCGATTACCCGCGGTATCCACGCGGATGTTGTCGGCATCCTCACCCAGATCGATTCGGCCGATCGACGCGTAATCAGTTCCTCGAAAGAGTCGAACCGAACCGTCGCCGCCGTTCGCGACATATAGCGTGTCCGTTCTCGGCAAATAAGCGAGGCCCTGGGGCTCCCTCAGCCCGGAAATGGTGCGAACGAGCTTGCGATTGGTAAGGTCGACGACGCCCACGCTGTTATTCCCGAGCTCAGCGACAAACAAGCGTCCCCGCTTCAAGTCGACCGCGAGGTGATCCAATCGGCCGCGCACATTGCCGAGGGGAATTTTTGCTTCCAATCGCAAGAACCCATGCCCACCTTGCTGGGCCATACCTTCACCTTTGCCGATAAGCGCACTCGCGGCGCTGATGAACAGCAAGGCCATCGCGATCCGGAATGGCGACATTATTGCGTTTCTCCAATGCTCCGGAGGTTTGATCCAAACCTGCATCGAGCGCGGCACCCTTTATTTGACCATCACCCAGTCTGGCTGAATCAACGGAAAGGCAATGAAGCCAATGAGCGCCGTGGCAGCAACGAGAAGCGGGTTGCTCACTTTCCAGCGGAACAGAATTGCGAGCGAAACCGCGCCGATGGCGGCCGTCAGCCAGTCGCCGATGGCCATTTTTCCAAGCAGGACGGAGGCGCCAAGGATGGTGCCAATGGCCGCAGCATAAGCGCCTTTGACAAAACCCTGTACGTTCGCATTTGTGCGATGCCGGATCAGAATCGGCGCTCCAACCACGATGTAGATGAAGGACGGCAAAAAGATTCCGATCGTCGAGACGAGCGCTCCCCAGAACCCAGCCACGAGATAGCCGACGAAAGTGGCGGTGATGACAACCGGGCCGGGACTGATCATTCCGATCGCCACGGCGATGAGGAATTCGTGCTCGTCGATCCAGCCGGTCTGATGAACGAGGCCGCTTTCGAGAAACGGGACGATGACCAAGCCGCTGCCGAAGGTGAAGGTGCCTGTCTTGAGAAAAAAGAGCAGCAGCTTCCAAAGGATCGACCCGGCTGCTGTCTGATTGACCGCGCTTGCGCCGAGGCCGAGTGGCAGTGCTGCGAGAGCCATCGTCGTCGGCTGCCGGCGGCCGCGGAAAAGAGTGCCGTAGTAAAGCGTCCCCACCACTGCCGCGGCGATGAAGAGCAGCGCAATTTCCGCTTGGAGGACGACGGTTGCGAAGAAGCCGACGACGGCGATCGTCCATTCCAGCCAATGCGTCATGCCGAGCTTGGCCAATCGGTAGCAGGAATGGATGATCAGCGCGATGACCGCCGGACTGACACCGTAGAAGATGGCGGTGATCGCCGCTATCCCGCCGAAATGGACGTAAAGAGCGCCGAGGCCAGCGACGATTACGAAGTTCGGCAGGATGAAGGCCCAGCCGCCGGCCCAAGCGCCCCAGAATCCGCCGCGCAAATAGGATGCGAATATCCCGACCTGAATGGCGAGTGGACCGGGCAGGGTCTGCGAGATCGCGATCGCATCGCGCATCTCTTCCTTGGTGAGCCAATGCCGATCCTGGACGAGCTCTTTTTCCATCAGACCGCAGAGCGCCACCGGCCCGCCGAAGCCCAAGGCGCCGAGCCGGAGGAAATAGCGGACGAGCTCGCCGATGGGAACGCG
>DASTWX010000042.1:0-4345 GCA_035765795.1 Pseudolabrys sp.
GGCAATTCCTTGTTATGCGCGATCGCCTTCAGCCGGGTGCGCCGGCCGGAGAACCTCTTGGCCATCCTGCGCCGCCGCTTATTCTTCTCGATCGAACTCTTCTTCGCCATTCTTTCGCTCCTTGCGGTTCCGCGTATGAGGGCGCCTGACAGCGGCTCACTGCCGGAACGGAAAGTTGAACGCTGCCAGCAGCGCTCGCGCCTCGTCGTCGCTGCGCGCGGTCGTGCAGACGGTCACGTCAAGGCCCCAGCTATCGGTGACCTTGTCGAAATCGATTTCCGGAAACACGATGTGCTCGCGGATTCCGAGACTGTAGTTGCCGCGGCCATCGAAGCTCTTGGGATTGAGGCCGCGGAAGTCCCGAATGCGCGGCAGCGCCACGTTCACCAGCCGGTCGATGAAGTCGTACATTCGCGCCTTGCGCAAAGTCACCATGCAGCCGATCGCCTGCCCGTCACGCAGCTTGTAATTGGCGATCGACTTGCGCGCTTTGGTAATCACGGCCTTCTGCCCGGCAATCAGGCTCAAATCATTGGCCGCATTATCGACCTTCTTGCGGTCGGCGACGCCCTCACCGATTCCCATGTTGAGCACCACCTTGGTGATGCCAGGCACCTGCATCGGGTTAGCGTAGTCGAACTGCTTGGTCAGCGCGCCACGCACCACTTGCTCGTAATGGGTCTTCAGCCGCGCCACATACGGCGCGCCGGCGGGCTTCGCCGCCTTCGGTGCCGCCTCCTTGGCCGCGGCTTTCGTCCCGCCTCTGGCTCCCTTGGCGGCAGCCTTGCCGGCCTTCTTATCTTCGTTCGCTTGGGTGTCAGCCATCGATCTCGACTCCGGAACGCTTGGCAACGCGCACCTTCTTGCGGTCGTCGCCTTGCCCGACGAACTTGAAACCGACGCGGGTCGGCTTTCCGTCCTTGGGATCGGCGAGCGCCAGGTTGGATAGGTGGATCGGCGCTTCCTTGGAAATAATGCCGCCTTCCTGCTGCGCGGTCTGACGCTGGTGGCGCTTGACCATATGAATGCCGCGCACCAGCGCGCGCTGTTCGGACGGGCGCACCTCGATCACCTCGCCGGTGCGTCCTTTGTCGCGGCCGGTCATCACCACGACCTTGTCGCCTTTGCGGATCTTGGCCGCCATTACAGCACCTCCGGCGCGAGCGAGATGATCTTCATGTGGTTCTTGGCGCGCAATTCGCGCGGCACCGGCCCGAAGATGCGGGTGCCGACCGGCTCCATCTGCGGATTGATCAGCACCGCCGCATTACGGTCGAAACGGATGACGGAACCGTCGGCGCGCTTGATGTCCTTGGCGATGCGCACCACCACGGCCTTCATCACATCGCCCTTCTTGACGCGGCCGCGCGGAATCGCCTCCTTCACCGAGACGACGATGACGTCGCCGATAGTGGCGTATTTGCGCTTGGAGCCGCCCAGCACCTTGATGCACATGACGCGGCGCGCGCCGGAATTATCCGCCACGTCGAGATTGGTCTGCATCTGAATCATGATGCGGCTCTCACTGTCTGCTCGCCCATAAGGCTCATTGAACTTTTTGCCGCTTTTCGCCGCGGATGACTTGCCAGCACTTCAGCTTGGACAACGGCCGGCGCTCCTCGATCCATACCGTGTCGCCGACCGCGAACTCGTTCGCCTCGTCATGCGCGTGGTACTTCTTCGATCGGCGGACCGTCTTCTTCATTGCGGGGTGGGTGAAGCGCCGATCGACGCGGACGACCACCGTCTTGTTCTGTTTGTCGCTGACGACGACGCCCTGCAGCGTACGCTTCGGCATCCTAGGACCTCTTACTTCGACGCAGCGCGCTTCTGCGCCGCGATGGTTTTCAAGCGCGCGATATCGCGGCGGATCACCCGCACCCGCGCGGTATTCTCGAGCTGACCTGTGGCCCGCTGGAAGCGCAGATTGAATTGCTCCTTCTTCAGCTTGAGCACTTCATCGTCGATTTGGTCGATCGTCATTGATCTTGCGTCTGCGGCTTTCATGACCGTCACTCGGCGATGCGTTCGATGAATCGGGTCTTGACCGGCAGCTTGGCGGCCGCGAGCATCAAAGCCTCGCGCGCGACCGAGCCGGGGATGCCGTCCACCTCGAAAAGAATCTTGCCGGGCTTCACGCGCACCACCCACAATTCGGGCGAGCCCTTGCCCTTGCCCATGCGCACTTCGATCGGCTTTTTCGATACCGGCACGTCGGGGAAAACACGGATCCAAACGCGGCCGGCTCGCTTCATGAAACGAGTGAGCGCACGGCGAGCGGCCTCGATCTGGCGCGCGGTGACCCGCTCAGGCTCCAAAGCCTTGAGACCGTATTGGCCGAACGCGAGTTTGGTGCCGCTGGACGCGACGCCGTGGATACGGCCCTTGTGCGCCTTACGGAACTTGGTGCGTGTGGGTTGCAGCATGACTTTTTACTTTCTGTCCCTCAGGCCGCAGCCTCGCGGCGCGGACGGCCGGCATCGCCCTCCGCCATCTTCTTGTCTTGCGCCATCGGGTCGTGTTCGAGAATCTCGCCCTTGAAGATCCAGACTTTTACGCCGCAGGTACCATAGGTCGTGAAAGCGGTGGCGATGCCGTAATCAACGTCGGCGCGCAACGTATGCAGCGGTACCCGCCCCTCGCGGTACCACTCCATGCGGGCGATCTCGGCGCCGCCAAGGCGGCCCGAGCAGTTGATGCGGATGCCTTCGGCGCCGAGACGCATGGCCGACTGCACCGCGCGCTTCATGGCGCGGCGGAAGGCGACGCGCCGCTCGAGTTGCTGGGCGATGGATTCCGCCACGAGTTGGGCATCGAGTTCCGGCTTGCGAATTTCGACAATGTTGATGACCACATCGCTGTCGGTGAGCTTGGCGACCGAGCGCCGCAGCTTCTCAATGTCGGCGCCCTTTTTGCCGATGACCACCCCGGGGCGTGCCGAATGAATGGTGACGCGGCATTTCTTGTGCGGGCGCTCGATGATGATGTGCGAGACCGCGGCCTGCTTGAGTTGCTTCATCAACTCTTCGCGGATTTTGATGTCCTCGTGCAGCAGCGTGCCGTATTCCGTCTTGCCCGCGTACCAGCGCGAGTCCCAGGTACGGTTGATGCCGACCCGCAGCCCGATTGGATTGACTTTCTGACCCATTACGTCTGCTCCTCAGGCTTTAAGACGCCTGCGCCTCGACCTGACGCACGACGATGGTCAGGTTGGAGAACGGTTTCATGATGCCCCCGACCCGGCCGCGGCCACGCGGGGTGAATCGCTTGATCACCAGCGCCTTGCCGACATGGGCCTCGGCAACGACCAAATCGTCGACATCGAGGTCATGGTTGTTCTCGGCGTTGGCGATGGCCGATTCCAAGCATTTGCGCACATCGCGCGCGATACGCTTGCGCGAGAATTCGAGATCGGCGAGCGCACCCGCGACCTTCTTGCCGCGAATCAGCTGCGCGACCAGATTGAGCTTCTGCGGCGAGACCCGCAGCATGCGGCTGACCGCCTTGGCCTCGTTGTCGGCGAGGCTTCGCCCGTGTGCGCTCTTGCCCATCGTCTTCTCTCGATCCTGTCGCTTTACGCGCGCTTGGCCTTACGATCCGAGCTGTGGCCGTGGAATATCCGGGTCGGCGCAAACTCGCCGAACTTGTGGCCGACCATTTCTTCCGTCACCAGCACCGGAATGTGCTTCTGTCCGTTGTAGACGCCGAAGTTCAGTCCCACGAATTGCGGCAGGATGGTCGAGCGCCGGCTCCAGATCTTGATCACATCGTGACGGCCGGACGCGCGCGCGGCTTCCGCCTTGCGCAGCAGATAACCGTCAACGAACGGACCTTTCCACAATGAACGCGCCATGATGCTGATCCTTAACTCTGCTTCTTCTTGCGGGCGTGCCGGCTGGCGACGATGAACTTGGTGGTCTGCTTGTTTTTTCGGGTCTTCTTACCCTTGGTAGGAAAGCCCCACGGCGTTACCCAGTGTCCGCCACCATTGGTACGGCCGCCATGCGGATGATCGACGGGATTCATGGTGATGCCGCGGTTGTGCGGCCTATGTCCCATCCAGCGCCGGCGGCCAGCCTTGCCGATGGTGGTATTCATATTGTCAGGGTTGGAGACCGCGCCGACGGTGGCCATGCAGCGGCCATGCACCAGGCGCTGCTCCGCCGAGCTCAGCCGCAGGATAACGTAAGCCCCGTCGCGGCCGACGATCTGCGCGTAAGAGCCGGCCGAGCGCGCAATCTGCCCGCCTTTGCCGATCTTGATCTCGATATTGTGCACGATGGTGCCAACCGGAATGCTGGCGAGCGGCATGGCATTGCCCGGCTTCACGTCGACATGCTCACCG
>DASTWX010000043.1:0-12319 GCA_035765795.1 Pseudolabrys sp.
AGCCGGCGACGGTGAAGCTGCGCGGATTGAGAATGCAGTCGCGTATGTAGGCTTCGTCCGCGAACCGAACCGAGCCATCCTGCAAGTGCACCCAGGTGCCGTAAAGCCCTTCGAGCGAAGGAGCGTGTACGGTGCTGTTGCGGCCGTGACAGCCGCTGCAGCCGTGCGCGCGAAATAGGTCTTCCCCTTCCTGAGCCAATGACTCGTGCACGCCTTGTTCTGTCAGCCAGCGTGCGTAGTCGGGCCCGGTCATGACAACCACTTCGCCATGCATCGTGGCATGTTGAAGCCCGCAATATTGCGTGCACTCGAGCTTGAATACGCCTGTCTTGTCGGCCTTGAACCACAATGTTTCCAGAGTGCCGGGGACCACGTCGCGCTTGATTCGGAATGCCGGGACGAAGAAGCTATGGATGACATCCTCGGAGGCCATCACCAGCCTGACGGTCTTGTTGACCGGAACGTGTAGCGAATTGATTTCGCGCTGGCCGCCCGGATGCTCGGTCTTCCACATCCATTGTTTGCCGACGACATAAACCTCCAGATCTCCCCGCGGAGCCTGATAGAGCCAGACGTACATCGACGCGCCCCAGGCGAAGAGAATGAGGAAGACGGCGAGCGTGGCCGTGGTCCAGCCGATCTCGAAGTGCCAGGTCTTTTGCACGCGGTCGGCGCGCGAAGCGGCGGTGCCTCTGCGGTAGCGAATGCAGAAGGTCAACATCATGCCGATGACGGTCGCCATGATCAGGCCGGAAAGGCCGAGCTCGGCGGAGTAGAGCGCGTTCACGGCGATTGCGTTGACGGCGGCTGTATCGGGCCAGAATGGGATCCAGTGGTACATCGGGTCAACCGTGGCGCCGCCATACACCGGTGAAGATCGCAATCGCCGCGAATCCTGCAACGATATCGGCGAGAATGAAGGCAGCCAGAACGGGAATCGTCAGCCGCCCCAACGGAGCGCCTTGGACATGGCAAAGCAGCAAAAGCCGCGTGAGCGGACCCTGAGACTTGTCCTGCTCGGCCGCCGCAATAGCGTCGATCAGCGTGTCCGGTGCAAATGCGACGCCTTCAATATAGCGGCTGATCACGCCATCAGGCGCGGCGACGATGAAACCCGCCGGGTGAATATAGGCATCGAAGAGCTTGTCGTATCGGTACGGAAACCCGACGGTGTCGGCAATCTCTTTCACGGATGACAGCGAACCCGTCAGAAAATGCACTCCCGCTCGGCCGCGGCTATGGTCGAACAGCGCGGCATATTTCGAGCGCGCGGCCGCGGCGTCGGCCGGCTTGTCACGCGGATCGATGCTGATCGCAACGAGTTGGTAGTCGCGTCCGGGCACAAGCGGCAAACGATTGAGCGCATCGGCGATGAGGTGGCGCAACGTCACGCCGCACAAGGACGTGCACCGCAGATATTCGAGCACGAGGATGACAGGCGATTTGGTGAAATAACTGCCGAGCGCAACGGGACGGCCTGACTCATCGACGAGTTTCTCAGCCAGCGGCAACCGAGCGCCGGGATTCGGGTGAAAAGAAAGGCTCGACAGATCATCGGCGCCAACTGCCGAGGCTGACCACAAGCCCCGAGGCATGAACGCGACGATTGCGCCGGTGCACGACAAGAAGAGAAGAAGCAAACCGCAAGCCATCCATTTCATTGTTGCGCCTTTGGAAAGCCGGGAATGCCCGTCGCCGCGAGCTTTTTCATGGCCTGCTCGATCGGGATGTGGACCACCCCCTTCTGCCTGTCGATCCAATAATAGGTGTCGAGCTTTCGCTCTTCATCGGCGCGTAGTCGCCGCAGATCGCGTTCCGGGTTCGTCTGCAGACCCGGCCCGGGCGGTGTGATGCGCCGCGTGCGACCGACATCGGGGAGCGCCGTGGGATAGCCGGCCATCACGACAAAAGCGCTGACGACCAGCAGCACCAAAACTCCGGCATAGACCAAGGCCACCGGACCGAGATTCCAGTCCGTCGGCTCGAAGGCAGTATGGGGCCGCTTCGACTGCGCCTCCTCTGGACTGGCGACGACCGCCTCTCTCCCTGACCGCCGTGACGTGAGCGACTGCCATGCAAAAAGAACTGAAACGGTACCGATAGCGATTGATCGCCAGCGCCCGCGCCGAATTCGCTCTTCGGAATGGACTGGGTCAGGCATGATTTGTCGTCCAGGCTGGAGTGCGGGTGGACGCCAGCCGGTACGCGTATGGCAATGCAAACGCGAACAGCAACATGACTGCGCCGCCCAGTGCGAACAAAGCGGCAAAGTCGAGCCAGAGCGGAGTGGGATCGCTGAATTCCGGCAATATGAGTAGCCATGTATTCGCGACGCGGCTGATCAAAATCGATCCGCACATCCCTGCAACAATCGCCCGGTTGCGTTTGCTCGGCGCCCACAGCAGCACCAGGAAGGGCAGCATGAAGCCGAGCCCGGCCGAGACATAGGCCGCCGGTAGCCACTCCGAGTGGAGGCGCTTCAGATACCAAGGAATTTCGGTCTTGAGGTTCTCCTCCCAAATGATCAGGAATTGCATGAATTCGACATAGGCCCAGAAGATTGTTGTCGCGAGCAGGATCGACGAAAGATCAATCATATGTTTGCGGCGTTCGCCGGCCGGCCAACCGACCAGCGCGATGGTCAGCAACACGATCGGCATGCCAGTGTTGAACCAACCCGCTCCCTGCGTATAGACGAAAATCGAAGACCAGAATTTCGGTTCAAGCGACATTATCCAGTCGATCGCGGCAAAGCTGGCGGAAAAGGCGAGCACAATGAGTCCCACGCCGCTGATCCAGGATAATCCCGGTCTAATCGGCAGCCGTCCAACGCGTGGTCCCCACAGGGCAAACGCGGCCAGCAAATTCCACAAGACCACATAGACCCCGTAGCGGATGAAGAAGTCAGTCGGGTTGAGATAAAAGACATTGGACAGATCGGGCGACGGGTGTGTCCATTCGTAGAGAGAATCGAGACCGACGAACGCCGGAATTCCCGCCAGGCTCGCGAGGGGCATCGTGACGATCGCCGCGTCGAGAACCGGCCGGGCCGTCTCCATCCAGTCGCCGCCGCTGAGATCATGCACGAATACCAGCGTGATGCCGGCGAGCGGCACGCCCAGCCAAAGAACGTAAGCGCACAGCCAGGCGCGCAGGAACGCTGCGGAATCAATGATCCCGCCGACGATGCAGCCGATCACTCCGAGACCGCAGAGCACCGCGGCGCCCAAGATGAACCGATCCCGGTTCATTGCAGTGCCTCCCGTTTGCCTGGCGGCACATCGGACAACGATGCGCTCGCGCTCGCCTGCAACGCGCGGATATAAGCGACAATCGCCCACCGGTCGGCGGGTTTGACGCGATCGGCATACGGATACATGGCGCCGTATCCATGAGTGATGGCGTTATAGAAGACCTGATTGGGCGCCTTTCGAAGTCTCTCGCTGTAATAGGATGGCGGGGTAGGAAAGCCGCGCTGCACGATCATTCCGGTGCCATCGCCGAATCTGCCGTGGCAGGGCGAGCAATAGATGTTGAAGCGCTGCTGCCCTCGCTTGAGCAGCGCCAAGGTGACCGGCGGAGCGGACGGCGGGTTGAGCGGCGCGTCTCGAGCGATGGTGTGCGGCGGCGGTTTGACGGGCCATTGCGCGTTGGAGCCGTACGGCAGTTCGTACGGCTTGCGTCTCGGCTGGTTGGCCAAGTTGTCGCAAGCCGCCAAGGCCATTGTCAGGCTCACTAGCGCGATGCCCGACTTCCACCTCACGCCCGCACCTCCTCGATCCGTTCGGCGCCGAGCCCTTCGAACACGTCGTGGACGGATGCCAGGTCGAAGTTCGGATCGGTGGCCTTGATGCAGATGATGAATCGATCGCGTGTCGCGCGTGCGAACGATTTAGCTTCGAAGATCGGATGGTAAAGTTTCGGCAGCCGCGATACGGCGAGCATACCGAAAAACCCGATGGCGACGGTGACCAGCAACATGAACTCGAACGTTCCGACCATGAATGCCGGCCAACTGTTGTGCGGCCGCCCGCCGACATTGATCGGATAATTCACGACCTCGTCCCAATACTGAATCCAGTAGCCCCACCCCGCACCGAGAATCGCGGCAACGAACATCAGAATCGGCAAGAACGGCTTAGGCCCCGGGTGGACGATCCGATTCAATTCGTCGACGGGATAGGGGGTATAGGCTTCGAAGTTGCTGTAGCCCGACTGCTGCAGATGGGCGGCGGCGCTGGTCGCGCGCTCCGGCGTATCAAAGACACCAAGCACACCGTATAGATCGGTCATTTTGACTTCTCTTCTTCAATGATCTCGCGCACCTCGGCGATCGAGACGATCGGCGCGAAGCGCAGGAATAAAAAGAACATGGTGAGGAAGAGTCCGATCGTGCCGGCGAGCGCCGCCCAATCCCAGACGGTCGGGTAGAAGACGCCCCAGTAAGACGGGATGTAGTTGTTCGCCAAGCCGGATATCGTGAACGTGTAACGCTCCTGCCACATCCCCACGATGATGCCGAGACAAATCAGGAAGAGCAGAGGCTGATTGCGGCGGACAAAGGGGATCCAGAGCAGCTGCGGGATAACGACGTTGAGGATCTTTTCCGACCAGAACGTGGGTGCGGTGAACCCGAACATGCGCTGCAAGAACTCGGTTCTCGCTGCGACGTCGCTTCCGTAGATCGGGCCGAATGCCTCCCATACGTAGGCGAATCCCAGCATCACGCTGCCGGTGAGAACGACCTTCGCCAGCGCATTGAGATGGTATTCGGTCAATACGTTCTGCAGGCTGTAGCCCCAGCGCACCAGTATGGTGAGCATGACGATCACGGCGGTGCCGGAAATTACCGCGCCGAAGAAGAAGTACGGCGGGAACTGCGTGCTGTGCCAGCCGACCGTCAGTCCTCCGGCATAATCCAGACCCACCACGCTGTGCACCGAAACGACCATCGGCGCCATGATGGCGGACATGATGGCATAGGTGATGCGCTGGTTCTGCCATTGCCGAGTCGAGCCGTGCCAGCCGAGCGCCAGAACGCCGTAGAATATTTTTTTGAATCGGGTCTGCGCCAGATCGCGCACGGTCGCGAGATCCGGCAGGATCCCCGCGTAATAATAAAAAATCGACATGAGAATGTAGCAAATCAGGCAGATGAAATCCCACCACAACGGGCTGCGCACTTGCGGCCATACGCCCATCACCGAGGAGTAGGGGAATAGCCAGTAGAAGAAGCCGGGGCGTCCGAGATGCATGATCGGCATCATGCCGGCGCAGGGCACTGCCGACAGCAGCATGCTTTCGGCGATACGGTTGGTCGCCGAGCGCCACGGCGAGCGCGTCAGGAAGAACAATGCCGATACGATCGTTCCGCCGCTCGCCAGCGCAATCCACCAGACGTATTCGGCAATCGCGAATCCCCAAGCAACGGGTATTCGGACCCCCCACACGCCGATGCCGTAGTTGAACAGCCACGCCAATTGAATGACGAAGAGAATAAACAGCGGAAACGATAATCCGAAACCGACCCACCACCAGCGCGGCGCACGCTCCATCAGCACGCGATTGCTCACCTCGTGACTGAGCGAGGTCAATGTGACATCAGGGCCCACGACCGGCGCGTCGGCTGGCAATTCGCGCGTGACGGACATCGTCATGGCGTCATCCTAAGGATCACGACTGCTTCTCTTCGATTGCCGGGTTGGGATTTCGGATGACTGCGCTGTAGCTGGTGCGCGGCCGCGTATTCAGGTCGTCAAGCAGCACATAGTCGATCGGCGTCGCTTTTCGTTTGACCACCGCACTGTCGCGGTCGTTTTTGTCGCCGAATATGATTGCCTGCGTCGGGCAGGTCTGCTGGCAGGCCGTGACGATCTCGCCGTCGCGGATCTTTCTATTTTCTCGCTCCGCGTCGATCTGAGTCGTTCGAATCCGTTGAATGCAATAGGTGCATTTCTCCATGACACCGCGATCGCGCACCGACACTTCCGGATTCCACGAGTTGGGCGGGCGGTCCCTCTCGAAAGCGTACGGGTAAAAATTGAAGCGCCGCACCTTGTAAGGACAGTTGTTCGAGCAAAAACGCGTGCCGACGCAGCGGTTGTAGACCATCAGATTGAGCCCCTCGTGATCGTGGACGGTCGCGTGCACGGGACAGACCACTTCGCAAGGCGCATTCTCACAGTGCATGCAGGGAACGGGCTCGAAGGTCGTATCGGGCGCGTCGGCAGGGCCTGAATAGTATCGGTCGATCCGCAACCAATGCATCACACGTCCGTCGAGGACCTGGTCCTTTCCGACGATCGGCACGTTGTTTTCGGCTTGGCAGGCGATCACGCATGCTTGGCAGCCGATGCAGGAATTCAGATCGATTGCCATCGCCCAGGCGCGATCGGGATACTGGTATTCAGGATAAAGCGACTCGGGCTTGCTCTTTTTTACGATGCTCTGCGGACTATCGTTGAGTTGTTCGAGCGTTCCCTCCTGGACGAGATCGCGTCCAAGGATGCGGTCCTGGCCCTGGGTTGTCGCCAGCCGGTACTTGTCTCCGGTCTTCGCGACATACGTGATAGGAGTCGCCCATTCACTCGGTGATGGACGCAAACGATAGGCATTGAAGCCGACGCCGGCTCCGAGCCCGCCCGCTGTGTGGCCCCACCCGAGCGGCAAGGTAACGCAATCGGCTGCCTGGCCGGGCAGCACGAACACCGGCGCATTCACCTTTGTTTGCCCGACGGCGATCTCGATAACATCCTGTGTGCTGAGGCCCAGCTGTTCCGCCGTGCTCGGCGCAATGAGCGCGGCATTGTCCCAGGTCAATCGCGTAAATGGGCGGGGCATCTCCAGCAGCCAGGCATTGTTGGCGCAGCTCCCGTCCCAGTTTCCTTCGTCAGCCCGAAAGAGCGCGAGCAGGCCATTTGCACGAGGCGCCGCGGTTGGCGGCAACTTGGCAGCGAGGTTGCTCTGTAGCGCTGCGCTTATTGTCGGCTCTGCCGTCTTCGGAACGACTCCGACGCGAAGCGACCCGTGCCAGAATGCGTCGAAATCTCCCCGGTTTTCCTGCTGCGCCCGCTGATGCCAATAATCGCGCACCATCGTGTAATCGTCGGTTATCGGGCTGCCGAGTAGGATCGCCAGAATTTCGTAAGGCGAGTGGCCGCCGTATAATGGACGCGCCTGGGGTTGCTGAATGGTCACGGTGCCGTCGAAAGCGCGCGCATCGCCCCAGCGTTCATACTCATGAGCGGCGGGGATGCGCCACGTGCAGGCCACGGCTGTTTCGTCGTCGTATAGCGACAGGCATACTGAGAACGGGACGTGGCGTAATTTCGCTGCGAAGTCGAGGTCGGCGGGAGCGTCGTAGACCGGGTTTGGACCGAGGATGAACAGCGTATCGACTTTTCCGGACGCCATATCGTCAGCCAATTCAGTAATTGACTGACGCTGCGGCTCGCTGTCCGCTTGAACCGGAGCAATCAGTCGCAAAGTCGTCCCGATCGCACCGAGCTTGTCATTGATCGCGTCGGCTAACAGGTGAACTTCGACCGGCTGTTCGCGCCCGGCATGCACGAGCGTCGCGCCCCTGTGCGCGGCCAGATCGACGGCTGCCGCCTTCAACCAGGTCGCATGAGCACTTTCCTGCTGTGTCCAGTCTTGAGGCCCAGCTCCCAGTAATCCTGCCACGTACCGTAACGACCGCGCGATTTCGTCGGGCCGCATGGCAAGCCGATGGTCGGCTTTGGCGCCGAGCAATGTCGGCGTGCTCTCGATGGCGTAGACACGGCTCATCGTTCCGCCGGTTTCGGCCGGCCGGCGCGCGGCGGCAAAGTCACGCGCGTAAGCCAGGTTTCCCGGCGCGGTGGAGATCAGGTCGCTGCCAATTCCGAAAATTCTTTCGGCCTTGCGGAGGTCAAAAGCTCTGTCCACCGGCTTTCCGAAGCCCATGATCGCGGCGGCGTGCTCGCTATCGCGGTTGAGCGGTTCCCATTGGTGCCAACGCATTCCCGGAAACTGCTTCTGAACGCTTGCGATCTGCGCGATGAGCGATGGCGAAGTCATCGCTCCGGTCAGGATGCGCAAGCCATCGCCCTTGCGAGCGAGCAATCGCTTGCGGCGGTCATGCAGCGCGCCGACGAAGTTCTCCCAAGTCGCGATCTGTCCATGGGCCGCGACCAGCTGAGCGCGTTGCGGGTCATAGAGCGTGAGAATGCTCGCCTGCATGCTCGCGCTGGCACCGCCAAGGCTCGCGGGGTGATCCGGATTGCCTTCAACTTTGATAGGCCGCCCGGCGATATGCGAGACCAGAACGCCGGTGGCGTATCCATCTTGCGTAATGGCACTCGCGTAATAGCGATTGCGTCCCAGCACCACGTTTTCCGGTATGTCCACATAGGGCAGAAGCTGGCGCGGGTTTGGCTCGGGGCCACAAGCCGACAATCCGCCAAGCGCCATCGAAGCCGCCATGAGCTGCAGAAAACGCCTTCTGTCGAAGGCGTTGACGATGTCGCGAAAGCGCGGCGCTTCGCGTTCGACAAACGTGGCGAATTCCGGCTTCTCCGCCAGTTCTTCCAAACTACGCCAATATGTGCGGGCCCGTTGGTTCAGCGGTGACATATTCCGCAATCCGACAATATCTTCGTATTGATGTGATAGGCTGTCATCAGAGTCTTGCCCGATGGGGTGGAGGGCGTGCGATTCCAATGCGGGTTGAAGACCTGGTCCTTAGGACGCAGGTGAGGCGCGGGATCGCGATGGCACGACAAGCACCAACTCATGTACAAAGTGTGCGCTTTCCAGGTCAGCGGCATATCGCCGATCGGACCGTGGCACTCGGTGCACCCGACGCCTTTCGCGATGTGAATGCTGTGATCGAAGAAGACGTAATCCGGCAGCGTGTAGACGCGCGTCCAGCGGATCGGCACGTCCTGAGCCAAGCTCTGCCGGTCCGACTTAAGCATGGCGGCATTGGTCCAGATTTGCGAGTGACAGGTCATGCAAATCTTGGTCGACGGCATTCCCGCGGTGGAGGTTTCTTCCACGGTCGTATGGCAATACCGGCAGTCGAGCCCGAGCCCGCTGACGTGATGCTTGTGGCTGAAGGGGATCGGCTGCTCCGGCGCGTATCGCTCCTCGGTGTTGTATCCCACTACCGGGACGACCCAGATCGCCAACAGCAGAAAAGCACCCAAAATAACGGTGCCGATGAGCGCCGTACTAACGAATAGGTTGGCGCTCGGCCTGAAAATTGCCATCGGTGCGCCCGAGCAGCTGCCCCCCATCAGTCAAGGGCAATGCGTTCCCCCGTCTCACAACCCGGTGATCAGGCGTGAGTTCCATTAACCCCTAATATTCCGAAGAGCGATTTTTCCTTCTGCCGGGCTCGGGCGGTGTAGCGCAGCAAGCCCTCTGATTTCACTAGCTCTTTTTAATTCTGAACGTCAGCACGCCATTGTCTTTCTGCTGGCTCTCCAAGACGTCGCCGGTCTGGCGCAGCAGATTGGGGATATCAATAGACGACAATGGATCGGTGCACTCGATGGTGAGCGCGTCGCCGCTCGCCATGCCCGCCAACAGTTTCCGTGTACGCAATGCAGGCAAAGGACACTTCAGCCCGCGCAGGCTCACCGTCTTTTCCACCATCGTCTATCTGTCCTCCGGCCGCCTGCACCGGCGCTGCCTTCCGCGCGGCGCTTGCTGTAGAATGAATAAGCCCGGCAGACCAAGGTCAAGCACGAGAGAAGATGGCGGCGGCACGCGAGACGAGACAGACGATTTCCCGGTTTACGCCGCTCGCCGAGCTCACCGCGCTGATGGACCGTGAGGTCAAGCCGACCGTTCCGCATGCGCTGGAATTGGCGGCGGCCGGCGGAGCGATCTTGGCCGGTGATGTCGCCGCGCCCGCGCGGCCGAACGCGGCGATCGCGCTCATCGATGGATGGGCGCTCAGCGCCGAGGCAACCCGCGACGCAGGCGGTTATGCGCCGGCGCTGCTGGCGGATGTGCCGCAGCGCGTCGACGTCGGGGACGTCATGCCGCCGGGCGCCGATTGCGTGGCGCCGCTCGATATCGTGAAGATGGCCGATGGCCGGGCGAAAGTCCTGGCGGCGGTCGGTCCCGGCGACGGCGTGCTGCCTGCCGGCGGTGACAGCAATCCCTCCGAGCCGTTGCGCCGCGCCGGCGAGCGCCTGCGCGGGATCGATGTCGCCGTTTGCGCCGCCGCGGGTGTGTCACACCTCACTGTGCGGCAGCCGCGCCTGCACGTGGCAGCATTGCGGCGCACCGACATCGTCGCCGCGGCGGCACGGGCGATCGCGGCCGATATCGAGCGCTTCGGCGGCATCGTGCGGCACGAGGATGGAACGAACGACTTCGCAACTCTACTGAACGATGCCGATGCCTTCATCACCCTCGGCGGCACCGGCACCGGCCACAAGGACGCCGCCGTGACTGATCTGCACGAGAAAGGTCGGGTCGCCGTGCATGGCGTGGCGCTGACACCGGGTGAAACAATGGCTTTCGGTTTTATCGGGGACCGGCCGGTGTTGCTGCTGCCCGGACGGCTCGATGCTGCGCTCGCCGTCTGGCTGATCGCGGGTCGTCATCTGCTGGGGCGGCTCGCCGGCGCTGACCTGGAATTGCGACAGCCGACGGAACGGCTGCCGCTCGCACGCAAAGTCGTCTCGACAGTCGGTTTAGCCGAACTTATTCCGGTGCGTCGGGTGGGCAACGAAGTCGAGCCGCTGGCGAGCAAATACTTGCCGTTCTCGGCTCTCACACGTTCCGACGGTTGGATCCTGGTTCCCGCGGCGAGCGAGGGCTATTCCGCGGGCACGCTTGTTTCGGTAAGTCCCTGGCCATGACCGAGCAGCGCAAGGTTGAGCCGGACGAGACGTTGCTCGCGCGCGTGCGCGCAGCCGCGCGCCAGGAGCAATTTCTCGAAGTCGTCTCCCCCGAGGAGGCGCGCGCGCGCTTTTGTCGGCATCTCGATTTCTCGCCGCTTTCTCCCGAGACTTTGCCGCTCGGCAGCGCACTCGGCCGTGTGCTGGCGCATGACGTTGTGGCCGCGGTCGACGCGCCGCCGTTCGACCGCGCGAATGTGGACGGATTTGCGCTGCGTGCCGCCGATACGTTGGGCGCGAGCGATAGCGCGCCGAAAGGGCTGCGGCTCAATGCGGAAGTCATTGCCTGCGGCCACGCGCCGGGCCTCGAGGTGGCACCCGGCACCGCAACGGCCATCGCTACGGGCGGAGTCCTGCCGCGCGGCGCCGACGCGGTGGTGATGATCGAGCACACCGAATTGAGCGAAGGCGCCACGCCGCGCATCGAGCTTCGCCGTGCGGCGACCGCCGGTCAGTTCATCTCTTATGCAGGCTCAGATATCGCCCGCGGCGAGACATTGCTCTGGCGCGGCGCGCGCATCGGCTCGCGCGAGATCGGGATGCTGGCCGCCTGCGGGCTGGCCGTTGTTGACGTGGTGCGGCGACCGAAAGTCGCCGTGCTGTCGACCGGCGATGAGCTGATCGAGCTTGGAGAAGCATTGAGACCAGCCGGCGTCTACGACAGCAACGGTGCGATTATCGCCGCGGCGGTGATCGAAGCAGGCGGTGAGCCGGTCGCGGTGGGTGCCTTTCGCGACGACGAGGCGGCGCTCGAACCTGCCGTGCGTGAGGCGCTTGCCGCGTGCGACATGGTCGTGCTGTCCGGCGGTACCTCGAAAGGCGCGGGCGATCTTTCCCATCGTATCGTGTCGAAGCTCGGCGAGCCCGGCATCCTCGTGCATGGGGTTGCGCTCAAACCCGGCAAGCCGCTTTGCCTCGGCGTCGTCGACGATAAGCCAATCGTGGTGCTGCCCGGCTTCCCCACCTCCGCGATCTTCACGTTTCACGCGTTCGTCGCGCCGGTGATCCGCGCCCGCGCCGGTCTTGCGCCGGAGTCCGTTGAAACCATCGAAGCGCAAGTGCCGGTGCGCATCGCCTCTGAACTCGGGCGCCAGGAATTCGTGCTGGTGTCGTTGATCGAGAGCGAGGAGGGGATGCTCGCTTTTCCCACCGGCAAAGGCTCCGGCGCGGTGACCAGCTTCTCGCAGGCCGACGGCTTCATCGCGATCGATGCGCTTGCCTCCTCGCTCGAAGCGGGCAGCCGTAAGCCGGTGACGCTGATCGGCAGCGCCGCGCGCGCGCCCGATCTCGTTGTCATGGGCAGCCACGACATTGCGCTCGACGTGGTGGTCGGCGCCCTCGCCGAGCGCGGATTTACCGCGCGCACGCTCGCCGTCGGCAGCATGGGGGGCGCGGCGGCGGCGAGCCGTGGCCAATGCGAT
>DASTWX010000044.1:0-2876 GCA_035765795.1 Pseudolabrys sp.
CCGGCATCAAGCTCGATGGCGACATTTCCTTCGGCGGCGTCGTCGGTGAGATCGAAAAAGCACCGATCGAGGAATTCCAGGGCATCGAATATTCCGGATATGGCGCCGGCAGCAAATACATGGTCACGCACGGCGTGACTGCCGATTATGCATTGCTCGTCGAGCCCACCGGATTGCGTATTTCTCCTGCAAATATGGGCGCCATCTGGTTGCGCATCACCGTAGGCGGGACGGTTGCCCATTCCGCGTTGGCGCATCGTCCCGGCATCGTCAATGCTATTACCGTGATGCATGAATTGCAGAATGACATCGTGAAATGGGCCGCCGAATACCAGGAGCGGCATCACTTCATGAACGAGCACGCCAACGTCACCATCGCCTGCATCCGCGGTGGCGCACCGTGGCGGCTCTCGCGCAATCCGTACGAATGCAGTTTGTATCTCGATATCCGAACCGTGCCCGGTCAGACGGTCGATCAAGTCAAGCGGGAGCTTCGCGCGGTGCTCGCCCGCTTCGCCGAGCGCGCCGGCACGCCGGAGCCGTCGATCTACGTTTACGTCAGCGATCCGCCGATGCACATCGATGAGCAGTTGCCGGTTGTCGCGGCGCTCGGGGCGGCGCAAATGGATGTGATGGGAGAGCGGCCCGCGTCTATCATCCGGCGCCCCGGCGCAGATGCGGTGCACTTCACGGCCTACGGCGTTCCTTGCGTGGTTTTCGGCCCTGGCGGGCGGATGCATCCCGATGCGCGTGGCGGCGCGATGCACGCGCTTGGCGAGCATGTTCTGATCGATGACGTGCTGACTGCCTCGCGAATCTATCTGGCAACGGCGCTCGATCTGTGCAGCCGCAGTCCAACACGGGATTGATCACTGTGAAAATGCATCGCGCGCGCGGGCAGCGCGTCAAGCGGCGTAATCGAAGCTTGCAATCCGGACGCCCGTGTTTGATGATTGCCATGTAACGGCATCGATGAGATCGGAAAGCGGATATTCCGAGGTGTTGCACGTCGTACACGATGCCGGTGTCGGATCGCAGCCGGCTATTCTTTGTCGCGGCCTCTCGAAAGTTTATGAGACGCGCGATGGGGGACAAGTATCGGCCCTCCAGTCGCTGGACATCAGCATTGCGCCGGGCGAGTTCATCGCCGTGGTCGGGCCGAGCGGTTGCGGCAAGAGCACGCTGCTCAAGCTGCTGGCCGGATTGATCCTGCGCAGCGCGGGTACGCTGCTGCTCTCCGGCGAGTCGGTCGAGGGGCCGCGCCGCGATATCGGCATGGTTTTCCAGGCGGCGACTTTGCTCGACTGGCGCACGGTCTTGCAGAATGTCATGCTGCCGATCGACGTGCTCGGTCTCAATCGCCGCCGCTATCGTGAACGTGCGCTCGAACTGATCAGCCTCGTCGGCCTTGCCGGCTTCGAGAATAAATATCCGGGTGAGTTGTCCGGCGGCATGCAACAACGCGTCGCTTTGAGCCGTTCCCTCATCCACGATCCGGCGCTGTTACTGATGGACGAGCCCTTCGGGGCGCTCGACGCCCTGACGCGCGAGACGATGAATCTCGAATTGCAACGAATCTGGATGGAGGCGGGCAAAACGGTTGTTTTGATTACGCACTCGATCAGCGAAGCCGTATTTCTGGGCGACCGCGTTGCCGTCATGACCTCGCGTCCCGGCCGCTTGGCCGAGATCGTGCCGGTCCATCTGCCGCGGCCGCGGACCTTGGACATGATGACGGGACCTGAGTTCGGCAGTGCCGTCAATCACATTCGTGAATTGCTCAATACCGGAGGACAGGTGGATTGAGTGAAACCGCGTCTCTCGCCGAGTGGCGCCAATGACCAGCAGGGAGGAAAATGATGCAGTTGATTGCAAGAATCGTCGGTGCAGCCGCTCTCGGCGCATTAATCGCCGGCGGCGCGCAGGCCAAAGACCTGACAAAGATCACCTTGGCGCATGCGCTGCCGCACCTGACGCCGAGCTTCGCGATCGACAGCTCGATGCCGGTCGCGCTCGGCTACTGGAAAAAGGAAGGCCTGGACGTCGACGTGATCACGACGCCCGGGGCTTCCGCCGCCATCCAGCTCGTTATCAGCGGAAAAGCCGATGCGGCTGTCGCCAGCCCGGTTGCAGCGATGCTCGCCGTGCAGAAGGGCGTTGACCTGAAGATCGTCTACACGACGCTGCGCGGCGATATTTTCGGTGTTGCTATTCCCGTCGGCAAGGGAATGAACTCGCTCGATGATCTCAAGAAACATACGATCGGTGTGTCGAGCTTCGCTAGCTCAGGCGCGAATTATACGAAGTCAATGTTGATTCGTGCCGGCCTCAAGCCTTCCGATTTTTCGATTGTGGAGGTCGGTGTCGGCGCGCGTGCGGCCACGGCCTTGCGCTCGGGACAAGTCCAGGCGCTCGGGCTATGGGACGAGGCTTACAAGCAGATGGAGCTGAGCGGCATCAAATTCGAAAAAATTTACAAGGACCCCCGTGCCGATACCTCGTTTGCCGGCTCAATCGTCGTGCGCGGCGAGGATCTCGAGAAGCGGCCGCAGGTCTTCATTGGGCTTGCCCGAGCTATCGCCAAGGCGCAGGTGTTTCAGGGCGTAAACCCGACCGCCTCGGTGTTGCTCCACTGGAAGGTCTATCCGCAGTCGATGCCGCGCGGGGGCAATACACCCGATGCGTTGAAGAAGGCAGCTACCGTGGCCAGCGTTCGCATCCCGATTCAGTCGCGCAACGCGTTCGGGACGGGAAAATTCGGCGATCTCCCGGCCGATCACGTCAAGAAATTCCAGGATTATCTGGTGGCGACGAAACAGCTTCCGAAGGCGATCGACGCGCACAAGTACTATACGAATTCGCTGATCTCGAAGATC
>DASTWX010000045.1:0-11253 GCA_035765795.1 Pseudolabrys sp.
ACCAATTTCGAGATCATGCCGGAGCCGCCTCTCCGCGAAAACAAGATGCTCACTTGGCCGAACTGGCCGCTCAAGCTGCGTATCTCATCCAGCCATGAGGAAGGCGCGAAGCGCGAATTCTCGGTGCTGACGCAGAAATTTTCCGGCGAGAACGGAAAGGTGAAGAAGCTCCATTGCACCGAAGTGGATGCCAAGTTCGAGCCGGTGTCCGGCAGCGCGTTCGAGATCGACGCCGACCTCGTGTTGCTCGCCATGGGCTTCGTGCATCCGGTGCACGAGGGCATGTTGCAAAGTTTGGGCGTCGCGCTCGACCGTCGCGGCAACGTCAGCGCCGATACCGATTCTTACCAGACCTCCTTGCCGAAGGTATTCGCCGCCGGAGACATGCGCCGCGGCCAATCTTTGGTGGTGTGGGCGATCCGCGAAGGCCGCCAAGCGGCGCACGCCGTCGACAACTTCCTGATGGGATCGACCACACTGCCGTGGTGATACGCAAGCGCGCGAGAACCTCTCGGTGATCCTTGACTTCGCGTGAATTGCCGAGACAAGGGTACAGCCCGACATGGCGGTTGGGCAGCTAATGGTTGCTGCATCTCGCCGCCATGCGCGAGCTCACCAATGTGAAGCTCAACGCATCCAGCCGAACAGGCCGTCGCGGCCGAAAAGACCATCATCGCTTTGCCGGGAGGGGCGCGGCGCCTGCGCTTCGCGCGAACGGCGTTCGATGCGCCGCGGCGGCAAAGGACGGGACGCTTCGTGCCTTTCGCTTCGTCTGGCCCTTTCGTGCCGTGATCGTGCCGGCGTCTTGGCTTCGATCGGTTTGGATTCGACCTCCTTTCGTGCTTCCACCGGCGGCTTTGCGGTAACGGATGCCTCCACCTTCGCCGCTGCCTTCGCTTTCGGCTCCGGCGTGGTTTTTTTGGTCTCCTCCGGGGCGCTCCGCGCCGCCGGCGCCCCGGCGGGTGCAGCGCGTTGCGGCGGGGTCGCAGGAACGGCGGCGACCGTCGGCAGGGCGGGTTTAGCAGCGGCGCTGCTGGGCGCAACTTTGCCCGGTGCAGCCGCCGCTTCGGCCTTCGACGCATGACCGTATGCCGCGCTCCCGGGCGGCCAGACGTGATCATCAGCGCGCCCTGGCGGCGCGTTTAGCGCCTCGCCTTTCACCAGCACGCTCGCGGCAATGGTATCGCTGGGCGGCGGCTGCGTGCCGGCGGCGCCAAGCAGCGTGTCGCCGCCACCGCTGATCGACGTGAGCGGCACCACCGGGCCGGCTAACGGACGCGCGGCGGGCGATCCATTGCCGGGAACGGGCGCCACCGGCCCCGTGGGTAGCGCCACGACCGCGCGGTTGTTCATGTAACGACGGATTTCACGTTCGACGTAGTGCGCAAGCTTGCGCGCGCCGTACTTGGTGAAGAAGACGCCGTCTGGCGTCCGCAGCCGGCGCATCTGTCCTTCGTAGTCCGGGCCATAGGATGTGTACTTACCGGAATCGTCGACGAAACCGTCCCATACATCGATGTAGACGGCGCCGTCGCGCTCGGCACGCGCGCGATAGAGCTCGTTGAGATAGAGCGCGTCGGCGGTTGATTTCGTGCCACGAATGGAGGGCAGGCCCACCCAGAATACCGGCACGCCCTTGCTCTTGAGCGCCGCGATCGTTTCGTCGATCCGGTGAGAATAGGCCTTGGCCCACTGGTCGGTGCGAAATTCGAGCGGGCCTATGGCGGTTTTGAGTTGCCTTTTCGCCGTCTCTTCGGCGGCGCTGTCCTTGCCGGCAGCGTCCTTGCCGGCGTCTGCATTAGGCTGCGCAGCAGCTTTCTTTTCAGCCTCCTGCTTCTCGGCCTCTTTGGCCAAATCACGCTCACTGATGCTCTGGCGGTCGTGAATGCCCAGCATCATGACCACGTAATTTGGCTTCTGCTTCGCAAGAATTTCGCGCGCGACATGCCACCAATCGAGGTCGCTGTGTGCCTGGTAATGGATAAGGCCCGAATACTGCTTGGCCTTGCGCACGATCTCGACGTTCGGCGTATCCGAGAAAGCATCCTCGAGACCATAGGCAAGCCAGTCGGCCATGCCATCACCCATCACCACAATAGAAGTGACGGGGACTCCCGGCTCAGGCTTGGCCTCTTTGCTCGGCGCGGGAGCATGCGAGTAGTCGACCTGACGCTGCGGTTCCGGACGCGCGCGATAACGGCGTGGCGCCGGCTCGCGCCGCCAATCGCGGTCGTCGCGGCCTCCGCCGAAAAGGTTTTCGAAGAAGCCTCCACCGTCGCGCGGCGGCGGCGCACGGCGGATGAACCCGGGAGGCCGGTCACCCCACCATTGCGCTTGTGCGGGCGACGGCACGCTCACGGCGAGAACAAGCAGGCTCAGCGCCTCAAAGGCGGCGAGAAGCAGTACTCCAATAAGCCGACGCGATGACTGCCTTCCGCCAACCATGCCGATCGCCCAAACTTGCTGCCGAAGGTCGGCCGGCGATGCCGCCCGCCCCTCGCCAAGAACCAATAGCCGCAAAAAAATGTCAACTCGAAGGTGGTTCGGTGGCCAGCTGCCACCGATCACCTAGGCCATTGGGCAAAGGTCTGGACCGCGGCGCCCCGCCATGCTTTGTCAGTCGGACCCACCTGTCCAAGACACCTAAGCCCGCATGACCCGTATTCGCAAAGCCATATTTCCGGTCGCCGGACTCGGGACCCGCTTTCTGCCGGCTACCAAAGCCATGCCGAAAGAGATGCTGCCGGTCGTCGACCGGCCGTTGATCCAGCACGTGGTCGATGAGGCTCGCGAAGCGGGCATCGAGCACTGCATCTTCGTGACCGGCCGCAACAAGAGCGTCATCGAAGATCATTTCGATCGCCAATTCGAGTTGGAAGTGACGTTGATCGAGCGCGGCAAGAAAGCCGAGCTGGCGCTCTTGTCGGAGGACCTGCCACAAGCCGGCACGGCGAGCTTCACCCGCCAGCAGTCGCCCTTGGGCTTAGGCCATGCCGTATGGTGCGCGCGCGATCTTGTAGGTCATGAGCCGTTTGCGCTACTGCTGCCGGACGTCCTGGTGCAGAATACACCAGGCTGCCTGAAACAGATGATCGACACAGCGAACGGCTTGGAACCCGACGCCAACATCATCGCCGTGGAAGAAGTGCCCGAGGATCGTGTGCACATGTACGGCATCGTGGGAGTCGGCGAGAGCAAAGGCAGGGCCTTCGCCATCACCAAGATGGTGGAGAAGCCGAAGACGAGCGAAGCGCCGTCGAACCTGTCGATTACGGGGCGCTACATCTTGCAGCCGGAAGTCTTTGACGTGCTGGAGAGCCAGTCGGCCGGCGCCGGCGGCGAAATCCAGCTCACCGACGCCATGCTCGCGCTGGCGCGGACCCAACCGTTTTATGGGTTGAAGTTCGACGGCCGCAGTTTCGATTGCGGCTCGAAGATCGGCTTTCTCGCCGCCAACGTCGCCTACGCGCTCGCGCGCAAGGACATCGCGCCGGCATTCAAGGCTGAAATCGAGGGGCTGCTGGGGAAGTAATCTCGCCCGTTCCGCGCGTGCGCGCCGGCCGCTTCACCGTTGCAAGCGCAGGCCGAGCAAGAAAGTGCTCGCGTTATAGTCCTCACCTGCGATGTTGGAGCGAAGCCAGTCCTGGCGGAATTCGCCCTTGATCTGAAGCTCGCGGTTCACTTTGTAGGTGATGCCGAGACCGATCAGGTAGCGCAGGTCGCGCCGGTCGGGGACGGTTTCGCCCGGTACCGTAATCACGCAATCGCAGATCGGAGACAAGGCGGTCGTGTCGCTGGTCGAGCCACCCTTGTACGTATCGATGCCGAGGCCGAGCTTGAGCGTGCCGATCAGCCACTGCCGGAATGCGTGGTCGATCTGCAAACCGACGTCCCGGTAAAGAATGCCCGAGACGCCGGGAATGGTGGACTCACCGACAGATGACGCCGCCGTGAGCGTAACCGTCGTCAGCGCCGTGGCGGTCCAGATCAGCGACGCATCCCCGATCAGGCCGTCAAGCGGTCCGAAGCGCGGGTCGTCGTAGGTGCGGTGGGTGTAGCCGATCGCCACTTCACCCGTGAGTTCGTGCGTCAGCTCGAAGCTCGTGCCGACCTTTCCGGTGATCCCCTTGGAATTGCGCCGATAGCCGTTTTGATCGGGCTCGACGTCGTGAATGCGGGTGTCGGCGCCGATCTCGACGAACGGCTTGATGCCCGGCGTGAGCTCGTACCTGCCGCGCAAGGCGCCGCCGAATTGGTTGTAATTGCGATCCGTGTTGCTGACCGTCGTGCCGTCGGTCAGCACGGAGTGCTGATACGAGGTGCGCTGGGCGTCGCCCGTGATGCCGATCTCAAAGCGATTGAACCTGTGCGTGAAGCCAGCATTGCCGCCGTAGTTGACAAAGACGGGCAGCTTGGCCAGACCCGCCTGCAAATTGGGGCTGCCGGGATTGTCGGTCGAAACCAGGACGCGGCTGCCGAGATTGATCCGGTTATTATGGCTGACATCGATACGGCCATCCACGCGGCCATTGAGATAAGGCCGGCTCAAGGTCGGCTCGCTGTCCGGCGTGTACCCGGTGTAACTACCGCGCAAATCGGCTTGCAGCTCGTGACGCGACCAGTCGGATCGGATGTGCACCTCCGGCACGACGGAATAGAGCGCCGCACCGTTGCCGTCCGAGGTCCGGTTTGGGTTGGTGTCGTAGCCCCCGATCAATTCGACCGCCGGATAGATGTCGAAGGCGCCCGCGTGGATGCCGGCCGGCGCATAAGGATCGATCGGCTCATCGGGATGCGCCTTGCTGCGCTTCGTGGGCCGCCGCCGGACCGGCCCCACATTGCCGACCGGCGGTGCGCCGGGCGCTCCGGTCACGTCGCCGGGCAGCGGTGGGATCGGTTGCTGATAGGGGGAGACCAGTGCCGCGCCGGGTGCGGTCGCCTGCGCATTGGCGTCAAAGCCTGTCTTGCTCACCTGCTTCGCCGGGCGCGGTGGAGCGTTGCGCGAATTGAAGCCGGTGAGCCCGGTGCCGGAGGGCGGCGGCGCAATCGGCTGCAAAGTGCGTGGTAGACCTGTCGTACCCCTCTCCGCCTCAGCCTGCTTCTTGAACGTCTGCGGCGCTGCCTGGAGTTGCGGAGCGAATGGATCGGGGTATGTGAGCGCATTGCTTTGCGCCCATGCGGGCGTATAGCCGAAAGCAAGGCCGAGTCCGCAAATGGCGGCAACGAACGAGCCGGTGCCGCGCGGCACGACCGGGCATGTCTGGAGAAGGCGCGACACTCGGTTCGTCCTGTCTCTCCTTCCGCGCCAGCCGCGACCGGCACGACGTGAACCGTGGCCAAACGGCGGCCTGCCCGACCGGCGGCGCCAAAGAGCGCCGCCCGGGCAGAGCCGCGAGCGTGGTTAACGGAAGCTAAAGCGGGATGGTTAACGGGACGTTGACCGGCGCGTCGCGCTCACAACCAGCCCTGCAATTCGCGGCTCACCACGTCGCGGATTACGGCCATGCCCCGTTCACCGGCGTTGAGGCACGGGACGTGTGTGAAATTCTCGCCGCCTGCGCGCTTGAAGATGTGGGCGTTCTCCATCGCGATCTCTTCAAGAGTCTCCAGGCAATCGGCGGTGAAGCCGGGCGTGATCACCGCCATGCTCTTCACCCCTTTCTCGGCAAGTGCCTTCACCGTCGCGTCGGTATAGGGCTTGAGCCATTCGGCCGTGCCGAAGCGCGACTGGAAAGTCATGAAAAGCCGCTGCTCGTCATAGCCCAGCCGCTCGCGGAGCAGCCGCGTGGTCTCCGCGCAGTGGAAATAATACGGATCACCTTTGTCCACGTATTCCTGCGGCATGCCGTGGAACGAAGCGAGGATCACTTCCGGTTTGAACGGCAGCCTGGCCAACTCTTCTTGCAACGATCCGGCAAGCGCATCGATATAGACCGGCCGATCGAACCAAGGCGGCGCAACCCGCAGCGAGGGCTGCCAGCGCATCGTCTTCAAGGCGTCGAAGGCTTTATCGCAAACGGTCGCCGATGTAGCCGCCGCGTATTGCGGATAAAGCGGCACGATTAGGATGCGGTCGCAGCAGGCTTTCTGCATCGCCTCGATCCGGGAACGGATCGGCGGATTGCCGTAGCGCATGGCCCAATCGACCACGATGCGCTGGTCATTGGAGTAGAACTCGGCGAGCTTGTCCGACTGCGCGCGGGTGATCGTCTTGAGGAAGGACTCGTCGCCTTCGCGATTCCAGATCTTGTCGTAGTCGCGCCCTTTCCGCGCCGGCCGCACCGTGAGGATGATCAGATTGAGCACGAGCCACCACTTGACCGGATGGACCTCGATGACGCGGCGGTCCGAGAGGAACTCCTTGAGATAACGCCGCATCGATCGGTAGTCGGTGGCGTCCGGCGTCCCGAGATTGACCAGGAGAACGCCGATGCGGCGGCTGGGAATCGCGGTGTAGTCGGACGACGGTGCCATGGTTTCCGGTGCACTCATGAACGTATCAGAAGTAAAGGGCGCGCGGGGTCAAGTGTCACACGTTGACCGCGACCCTCATGGTTCGAGACGCGTCGCTTTCGCGACGCTCCTCACCATGAGAATCGCTTCGATAGACCTCATCCTGAGGAGCACCCGAAGGGTGCGTCTCGAAGGATGAGGTCGTTTATTCTGTCCTTACCTGGCGGCTTGCCTAATCCAAGGAGTGGTGAGCTGAGTCACCCCACAGTCCGTTCGTCGGCAATGACCTGCCCATCGTTGGGCAGCGAGCCAGGTGCGACGAGCGTCACCGCGCCGCGAACTTTCGTCACCGATTGCAGGGTGACAGCGATCTCGTGCTCGAACGCAGCCTCGGGGGAGTCGCACTCGGCCAGCAGCGTCATGTTGTCCTGCTCGGCCTGCCGGTCGACGACCAGGCGCAGCTTGCCGAGCCGCGGATGGCGTGCGCCGATCTCGGCGATCTGCCGCGGATGCACGAACATACCTTTCACCTTCGTCACCTGATCGGCGCGGCCCATCCAGCCTTTGATGCGGAGGTTCGTGCGGCCGCAGGGCGAAATACCGGGCATCAGTGCGGAGAGGTCGCCGGTGGCGAGCCGGATCATCGGATAATCCGGGTTGAAGGTCGTCACCACGACCTCGCCTACCTCGCCTTCCGCCACCGGATCGCCGGTACCGGGCCGCGCGATCTCGACAATGACGGTTTCGTTGACGACAAGCCCCTCGCGCGCGGGCGACTCGTAGGCGACCACGCCCAGCTCCGCGATGGCGTAGCACTGAATCACTTCGACATCGCGCCCGCTCAATTCCGAGCGCAGTGACTCCGGTAGCGCCGCGCCGGACACCAGAGCGCGCTTGAACGACAGCGGCCCCCGGCCATCTTTCTCCGCGGTGTCGATCAAGATTTTCAAGAAGTCCGGCGTGCCGATGTAGCCGGAAGGCTTGTATTGCGCGATTGCGGCAAGCTGCTGCTCGGTGTTGCCGACGCCGCCAGGAATGACGGCGCAGCCGAGCGCGTGCGCACCTTCCTCGATGATATAGGCGCCGGGCGTGAGGTGATAGGAAAACGAATTATGCGCGATATCGCCGGCGCGGAAGCCGGCGGCAAACAGCGCGCGTGCCGCGTTGCCGAAGTCCTTGGCGGCCCCTTGCGGCTCGAAGAGCGGGCCCGGCGACATGTGCAGGCGTTTCGCCTTCCCAAGCGGTGTGACGTTGAAGCCACCGAACGGCGGATCGGCTTTTTGCATGGCGGCAAGATCGCCCTTGCGCAGCACCGGTAATTTCGCCAGCGCCGCGCGCGAGGTGACGGCATACGGATCGATGCCGGCCAGATGCTTTGCCCATCCCGGCGCGCTCATCGCATTGGCGATCAGCCGCGGCAGATCGGCCATGAGTTCACGCTCGCGCCGGACGGGCTCGCGGGTTTCGAGGGAGTCGTAGTGATCGGGCATTTGCCCCTCCACGTCATGCCCGGCCTCGTGCCGGGCATCCACGTCTTACTTATTTCAGAGCACAGTAAAGGCGTGGATGGCCGAGACAAGCCCGGCCATGACGGGCGCGGCACATCGAATTCACGCCAGCCATCTCTTCCTTCGCCGGTAATGCTTGCCTTCGCGGAAGCTCTTGCGGCGGCCTTCGGAAACCCCGAGGTAGAATTCCTTCACGTCTTCGTTTGCTGCGAGCGCTCCCGCCTCACCGTCCATGACCACGCGGCCGTTTTCCAAAATGTAGCCGTAGCGCGCGAACTTCAGCGCCATGTAGGTGTTCTGCTCGGCGAGCAAGTACGAAACGCCTTCCTTCTCGTTCAAGTCTTTGACGATCTCGAATATCTCCTCGACGATCTGCGGCGCCAGCCCCATCGAAGGCTCGTCGAGCAGGATCATCTTCGGCCGTGACATCAGCGCGCGGCCGATGGCGCACATCTGTTGCTCACCGCCCGAGGTATATCCGGCGAGCGAATTCTTTCGTTCCAAGAGCCGGGGGAAATAGGCGTAAACCATATCCAAATCGTACTTGATCGCTGCCTTGCCGTCGCGGCGGGTGAAGGCGCCTGTGAGCAGGTTTTCTTCAATCGTGAGATGCGCGAAGCACTGGCGGCCTTCCATCACCTGAATGCAGCCGCGGCGCACCAATTCGTTGGGCGAGAGATGCTCCACCTCATGCCCGTCGAAAATGATCGACCCTTTCGTGACGTCGCCGCGTTCTGCGCGCAGCAAATTTGAGATCGCCTTCAAGGTGGTGGTCTTGCCCGCGCCGTTACCGCCGAGCAGCGCGACGATGCCGCCGCGCGGCACCTCGAGCGAGACGCCCTTGAGCACCAGGATGACGTGATCGTAGATCACCTCGATGTTGTTGACCGAGAGGATGCGATCGGCGGCGGACGCGGGAGTTGTAGTCGTGGCGTGCTCTAACCTGGCCATGTGATTTCACGCTTGAGATCGCCCTCATCCTGAGGAGGCGCTGAAAGCGCCGTCTCGAAGGATGAGGGCAGTTAGCTCCTCGGCTGTCTCACGACGACTTGTCGCAAGCTTCGGTGCGCTTCGGCCAACCAGCGTTCTTCTTCACGTAATCGGCCGCGGCGGCTTTGAGCAAAGGCTCGACTTTGTCCTTCATGGGTTCGATCCAGCCGGAAGCCTTGACCCATTTGGTCCCGTCCCACTGCTGCATATAAGCCGGGCTGTGGCCGTTGTGATCGGTGCAGGTCACGTGCACCGGCGTCCAGTTGCCCGGGAAGCCGAGCGCCTTCCAGCGCGCGGCGGTGATGTTCAACGTCTCGAGCCCGCGCCGGACGTCCGAACCGTCCACCACCTTCTTGCCGGTGATCTTCTGCGCGTTGCGGATCGCTTCGGCCACCAGTGCTGTGTTGTAGACGCCGCGGTTATAGAAATTGGTCGCGAATCCGTCCTTCTCGACCTGGCTCTTGCCCTTGTCCACGACGTATTTCTTGATGTCCTGAATGGCCGGGTAGTTGCCGCCGAGGCCGTTGAAGTTGAGCGCGAGATACCCCTTGGCCTGCTGACCACTGGCGCTGGCGTCGGTATTGGCTCCCGACCACCAGATGCCGATGAAGTGGTCCATGGGATAGCCGTTCTCCGCCGCGCGTTTGATCGCGGTCGGGTTCATGGCGCCCCAACCCCACATGATCATCCAGTTCGGGCGATCTCGGCGCACCGCAAGCCATTGCCCGGATTGGTCCGACATCTCCTTGCCGGCGACCGGATAGAGCTTCACCGTGAAGTCGTAATCCTTGCCCAGCTGCTGGAGAAGCGGAATCGGCTCGCGGCCGTAACCGGCATCCAGATAGATGAAGCCGATCTTCTTGCCCTTAAGCTTGGCGAAGCCGCCTTCCTTCTCGCTGATATAGCGGATGATCATCGACATGCCGTCCCAATAAGTGGCCGGCGGGTTGAAAATCCACGGAAAGTCCTGACCAACAGCGGAGGCCGACAGGCCGTAGGCCATCGATAGAATCGGGATCTTGTCGACAGCAGCTTTCGGAATCACCTGCAGCGTGATGCCGGTCGAGAACGGATTGACGACCGTCGGATGCTTGTCTTTCACGCGATCCCAGCACTCGACGCCTTTCTTGACGTCGTAACCGGTCTCGCATTCCTCGACATTGAGCTTGACGCCGCCGATGCCGCCGTCACGCTCATTGAGCATGGTGAGGTAGTCGTGCATGCCGTTTGCGATCGGAATGCCGGAATTGGCATATGGCCCGGTGCGGTAGGTGAATAGCGGCACGTATATTGAATCCTGCGCCTGAGCTTGGCCGGTGAGCGCGGCGGCTCCCACCAATCCGGCACAGGCAATCGCTACGACGAGGTTTCTTGCCTTCATGTTGATCCTCCCATTGATGCGCGTCAGTTTCCGGCGCGCCTGTCCTTTCCATCTTCACCGCCTTCACAAGCGGCGCTTTCGCAAGCCGCGGCCGGACCGGCCGCGGTTGGAAACCTGAACTACCCTGGCCCTTCAGTACGGAAACGGCCACACCCTCAGTTTCTGTTTGCAGATTTGCCAAAGCCGCGCGAGACCCGCCGGCTCGGCGATCAGGAACAGGATGATCAACGCACCCACGATCATGAAGGTGAGGTGCTCGACCGTGTCCGCATGCAGCCGCAGACCCATCGATTCCGGCAACAGGCGCAGCACGATCGGCAGGATGTAGATCAGTGCGGCGCCGAGGAACGAGCCGATCAGGCTGCCGAGACCGCCGATGATGACCATGAACAAGAGCGTGAAACTCTGGTTGATGTTGAAGGCGGAAGCCTCCGCACCGCCGTACCAGAGAAACACCATCAGCGCTCCCGCGACGCCGCAATAAAAGGACGATACCGCGAAGGAGAGCAGCTTGGTCGGCAATAGACGGACGCCTATCAATTCGGCGGCGATATCCATGTCACGCACCGCCATCCACATACGGCCGACGCGGCCGTGCATCAGGTTCGAGGCGAGCCACGTCATCACGATGACGAAAGCCAGCACGATGTAATAGCGCGTCTCCGCGGTGGCGCGCGGGCCGGTGATGATGATGCCGAACAATTCGCGCTGCGGCACCTCGATGGCGCCCGAGACGTTGTAATTATAGAGCCAAGGAATACGGATGAAGCACCATTCCAGAAAAAACTGGGCCGCCAGCGTCGTGATGATCAGATAGAAGCCCTTGATGCGCAGTGATGGCAAGCCGAACACGGCGCCGACTGCGGCAGTGATGAAGCCCGACCCGATGATACAGACGATGATGTTCACGCCCGGGAATAT
>DASTWX010000046.1:0-3491 GCA_035765795.1 Pseudolabrys sp.
ATTCCATGCAAACGGCTGCGCGAGGGAAAATCGCGGCTCGCGGCGCTATTGAGCGCCGACGAGCGCTTCGAGCTCTGCGACGGATTGCTGATCAGAACGCTGGCGCTGGCCACCGAGGTCGCCCGCCGGGATCGCATTTGGCTGGCGACAGCGGATGCGCTTGCGGCCGAGCGCGCCGCGGCCAGAGGCATTTCGGTCATTGCCGACGAGGCGAACGACCTCAACGGCGCACTGGACTCGGCGCGCCGCTACATCGCAGGTCGCGGCGGCATTCCCGAAGCGTTGCTGGTGTTGCCGATCGACTTAGTGCTTGCGAACGCAGCGGTGGTGAACAGCGCGACTGCGGACAATTATGAGGTGGTACTCGCCACGGACACAAAACGACTTGGCACCAATCTGCTCTTGCTCCGCGGGCGCGCCGTCGCGGCATTCCCGTTCTGCTTCGGCGCTAACAGCCTCCTACGTCATCGCAATGCCGCGCGCCGCGCCGGGCACTCGTTGAACATCATCGACAACCCGGCTCTCGCTTTCGATCTGGACGAGCAGGACGACTATTTGCGCGCCATCCATATGGCGCGCCTGCCAGTTAGGGAAAAAGCATGACGGTCGACCGACGGGAAGGAAAGAGCAAGGTATTGAGCTTCGACGACCGGGTCGATCCGGCCAGCACCGCGTTGGTCGTCATCGATGTCCAAAACGACTTTGCATTGCCGCAGGGCGTATGTGGGCAAGTCGGGGACGATATTTCGCCCGTCGCGCCAATGGTGCGGCGACTGAAGCAGTTGATCGATGCGGCGCGGACGGCCAACGTCTTGGTCGTCTTCGTGCGCACCATTTACGACGAGCCGGTGCTAAGCCATGCCCTGGCGGAGCAATATCTGCGGCGCGGTTATCCCAACAGCATCTGCTTGAGCGGCACGCCGGGCGCGGAATTTTACGATGGGTTAGGCCCACGCGACGCGCCGAATGAGGTGCTGATTACCAAGCACCGGTACAGCGCATTCTGGGGCTCATCGATCGACCTCGTGCTGCGCTCGAATGCCATCCGCACCGTCGTCCTGGCGGGCATCGCGACCGAAGTCTGCGTCGAATCGACTGCGCGGGATGCCTTCTTCAAGGATTACCAGGTGGTGGTGGCGAGCGACTGTGTCGGCAGCTATTCGGAGGAGCGGCAGAAGGCATCGCTCACGGTCATCGCGCGCTCTTTCGGCATAGTCTCCTCTCATACTGATATCGCCGCAGTGTGGCGGCGACGCGCAAACGGCACCCGCAATTGGCAACCGGCGGCGCGCGCGGAGCGGGCCTTGACGACGCAGGCGAGCCGATTGCGGCCTGTCCACACGGCTCTCCTGTTGATAAACGTCCAACGCAATTTTTTCGGCGACGAAGGTGCGCTAGCGCAAAAAAAGCTCAACACGGCGCTTATCGCCGCCTTGCCGCGTCTTCGCCGATTGCTTGACGAAGCGCGCAATGCCGGCTGCCTCGTCATCCACGCGAGATCGCTCCGCGGCGGGCAGGACGGCATCGGCACAGCCCCTGCTCTCTCGGAAATTGACGTGTGCGGCAGCCGGGGCGCCGAACTCATGGACGGGTTCGGACCTATCGGCGACGAGCAAGTTGTGACTTGCCAACGTTCCAGCGGGTTTGCCGATACCCAGCTCGATGTTTTGCTCCGTAGCAACGCGATTCGTACCGTTGTCGTCGCCGGAGCGACCACAAATGGCGCGATCGAAACGACCGCGCGGGAAGCAAGCGACCGCGATTATCATGTAATTGTCTGCGAGGACGGCGTTGCGGCGCTCGACTCTGAAACGGACCTCCATAAGGCCTCCCTCACTAATACGGCGCGCTATTTCGGCGAGGTCGCCTCTAGCGAGACTATAATCGCCCACTGGCGTACGGATTGCGCGACTACCGACAACCAATTGGCCGCCCAGGCGCCATGAGTACTTTGCTGGTTCGAAACGCGCGAGTCCTGGTGACGATGGATGAGCGGCGTCGCGAAATCCCGCACGGCGGCATGTTTGTTCGCGACGGTTTCATTGAGCAGGTCTCCGAAACGAATGACCTGCCGCAGCAGGCCGACGAGATCGTAGACCTGACGGGACACGTAGTTCTGCCAGGGTTGATCAACGCGCATCACCATCTCAATCAGTCGCTCGACCGCGCCTATCCGGCGTCGCAGAATGGAAACCTCGTACAATGGATGAAGGCGCTGTATCCCCGATGGGAGAAAGCGGGGCCGGAAGACGAGGCCATCGCTGCCGAGATCGGCCTGGCCGAGATTGCACTTTCCGGCTGCACTACCGTCGCTGATCATCGTTATCTTTGGCGCGGTCTCGGCGCGGCCGATCTTTTCGAGACAGCCAACAAGATCGGCATACGCTTCCACCTCGGACGCGGGAGCCAAAACATTGGCCAGGCACAAGGAGGCTTCGCTCCGCCGGCGCTGGTCGAAGACGAGGATGTGATTCTGGCGCACACGGAAGAAGTCATCGAAGCGTTTCACGATGGCTCGCCCGGCTCGTTCCGGCAAGTGTTCGTGGCGCCCAATTCGGTCCGCACGGCTACGCCGCGCCTGCTACGCGAATCGGCCAAGCTCGCCGCCAGAACAGGTGCATGTTTCCACATGCACCTGGGTGAAACACAATCCGAGACCGAGTTCATCCGAGACCGCTTCGGCAAGTCGCCGGTGCAATTTGCGGAAGAGCTCGGTTGTTTGACCCCGCGCACGTGGGTCGCGCATGGCGTTCATTTCAATGCCGAGGATGTCGGAATACTCTGCCGGTGCGGCTGCGGAATTTGCCACTGCCCGAGCTCGAATATGCGCCTACGCTCCGGCGTCGCGCCCGTGAAGCAATATATCGATTCCGGACTGACGGTCGGTTTGGGCGTGGACGGCTCAGCCTCGAACGACTCGTCGAATTTGTTGGCCGAGATGCGGACGGCACTGCTCTTGTCGCGCGTCCGCGCTCTCGGCGACGACGACCTCCTCACCGCTCGAACCGTCCTGGAGATGGCAACCACCAACGGAGCCCGGCTCTTGGGCCGTAATGACATCGGGCGCCTCACTCCGGGTTGCGTGGCGGACTTTATCGCGTTTGATACTAACCGAATTGAAATCATCGGCTCGGAAGACGCCGTGGCTGCGATCGTGTTCTGTGCTCTCACCCGAGTTGACCACGCATGGGTGCATGGTAATCAGCTGATCCGGTTCGGCCGCTTCGTCAGTTTCGACTTGAGCGACCTGATCGAGCGATGGAAAGAAAGGGCGCTAAAATGCAGGTGACAAGCTGCCGGCAACAGGCACCCACTTGCTGATGCTCGGCACGATGGCGGGTCCAGTTCTTCAGCCCGCGCGGATGATGACCGGACAGGCCGTCGTCGTCGATGGCGACGATCCCGAAATGACCGACGATATCTGGCGCAAAGAGGCTGCCAAAGCGTTCGGCGGGGACCATTCTGGTCGGCCACGATCTGCTGCTCGTTTA
>DASTWX010000047.1:0-13098 GCA_035765795.1 Pseudolabrys sp.
TCCAGCAAACCGAAATGCGAGATGCGGCCCACCTGGATGCGCGCGCGGTCGTGCTTGAGCGCCTCCTTCAGCCGCCGCTCGACCGTGCGGTTGTTGCGGCTTTCGTCCATGTCGATGAAATCGATAACGATGAGCCCGGCAAGATCGCGCAGGCGCAACTGACGGGCGATTTCTTCCGCCGCCTCGACATTGGTCTTGAGCGCGGTGTCCTCGATGTGGTGCTCACGTGTGGCGCGGCCGGAGTTCACGTCGATGGCGACCAGCGCCTCGGTCTGGTTGATGACGATGTAGCCGCCGGAGCGGAGCTGCACGACCGGCGAAAACATCGCGTCGAGCTGGCCCTCGATCGCATAGCGGGTGAACAGCGGGAGATTGTCCTTGTACTGCTTCACGTGCTTGACGTGGCTCGGCATCAGCATGCGCATGAAGTCACGCGCTTCTTCGTAGCCCTGCTCGCCGGAGACGACGATCTCGTCGATGTCCTTGTTGTAGAGGTCGCGGATCGAGCGCTTGACCAGCGAGCCCTCCTCGTAGACCAGCTTCGGCGCGGTCGACTTCAGCGTGAGATCGCGCACCGTCTCCCAGAGCCGCAGGAGATATTCGAAATCGCGCTTGACTTCGGTCTTGGTGCGGTTGGCGCCGGCCGTGCGCAGGATTACGCCCATGCCCTCGGGCACCTCGAGCTCCTGGGCGATTTCCTTGAGTCGGTTGCGGTCTTCAGCGCTGGTGATCTTGCGCGAGATGCCGCCGCCGCGCGCGGTGTTGGGCATCAGCACGGAATAGCGGCCGGCAAGCGAGAGATAGGTGGTGAGCGCCGCGCCCTTGGTGCCGCGCTCCTCCTTGACCACCTGCACCAGCATGACCTGGCGGCGTTTGATGACTTCTTGGATTTTGTACTGACGGCGGAAGCGGGGCAGGCGCTCCTGCACCTCCTCGAGAGCATCGGCGCCACCAACCGATTCGACTTCCTCGTGCTCGTGCTCGTCGCCGTGGCCGTTGGCATCGCCGTTGCCGTTCGGCTGGGAGTCGTCGTTTGCATCGGCGGAAACGGCTTCGAACTGAGAGTCTTCTTCCTCCTGCTGCTCTTCGTGCGCCTCGTGCTCGCCGGGGGCCATGGCATCATCGGGCTCCTCGATCGCGGTATCGTCGAGAGGCGTTTCGATCGGCGCGATTTCCGTCGCCGGTTCGTCCAGCGTCTGTTCGCCTTCGGCAACCGGCGCGGCCGGCGCCGCGGACGCTTCTATCGGCGCGTAGGGCGGAATGTCCGTGGACTGCTCTGCAATGGCTTCCTGCGACTGAGGCGTAATCTCGGCAATTTCGGTTTCTGCCGCTTCGAGAGGTGCGGAGGCCTCGCGGCCGGTCAGGTCGCCGTCGGGCGCTGCATCTCTCAGCCCATCCACGTGCTCGGCCGCTGTTTCTTCGGCGGCGACGACGTCGCTGCGGCGCACATCACGGCGGCGGTTGGCGCCCCGGCGCCGGTGACGGCCTCCGCGGCGGTTGGAGCGGCTATCGGCCTCGCTGTCGGCCTCGTGCTGGGCGCGCTCTTCCTCGGCGAGCAGTGCCTGCCGGTCGGCGACCGGGATCTGGTAGTAGTCGGGATGGATTTCGGAGAAGGCCAGAAAGCCGTGCCGGTTGCCGCCGTAATCGACGAAGGCCGCCTGCAGCGACGGCTCCACCCGGGTGACTTTGGCGAGGTAGATGTTACCGCGAAGCTGCTTGCGGTTGGCGCTTTCGAAGTCGAATTCCTCGACGCGGTTGCCGCGTAGGACGACCACCCGGGTTTCTTCCGGGTGGGTCGCGTCGATCAGCATTTTGTCGGCCATGGGACAATCTCTCGGGGCCGGCGCCCGCGACGCGCTCGCGCAAGTTAAACGGCGCAAGACGACGCGCTATCGGACCGGTCCAATTTGTGTGGAAGGAAAGGCTCGCGTTTTCACGCCACAGCCGGGAGGCCGACGCCGAGCGCGCCGTCACGACGCATTCGCGAAAGCGGAAGACCTCAAATGGCATTTGCTGCGGCTTTGGCAGCATGTGACTTAGCGACCCGTAACGGTATGGCCGCGCCATTATCGATGGGCAGCCGGATTAGTCGGCGCTGACGGGGTATTTGCGGGCGGCAAAATCGGGTGCCGCGCGCTGAACCGGGTGTCCTTCACAAGGGTTTCGGCTTGTTCGCCCGCCCGCCCGCCGGCCTCCTCGAGGTGCGGTCCCGGATCAAGGGCGCGCCGGAGGCCCGAACGCGGCACAACCGGAACTCATGACCGTCAGCAGACTCTTACATACGGCCGGATTCCCCACGTGGCAAGCGAAGGCTTGGCCGCCCGCTCAGCCGCGATCCGAGCCGCGGAAAGGAGGGTGCCGCACGCTCGCAACAGCCCTGACCGGAAACGCCGCACGGCTGAAGTTCCCTTAGCCGGAGCGGCTACCAATGCGCTAAAAGGGCGCGAAAGGGGTAGGGATTCGTGAGGTTACGCCGATTCGCCGTCTTCTGCGCCGTCGGGCGTGCCATCATCCTTGCTGCCGTGCTGACGGCGGCAGTTGGAGGGGGGACGCTGCTGTCCGGTTCCGCCGCCGTGGCCGCCGCGGAGGAAACGAGTGTGAAGGCGGCTTCGAAGTCCGCCTTTCCTGTGGCCAGCGCCGTCCGGGTCGGCGGCGACGCCCAGGAAACGCGATTCGTTGTCGATCTCTCCCGCAAGGTGGATGTCGCCGTTTTCCTGTTGGCGGACCCCTATCGAGTCGTAGTCGATCTGCCGCAGACCACTTTCGATTTGCCCCGCCAGTCCGGCGAGCACGGCCGCGGTCTGATCAAAGCTTTTCGATACGGCTTGGTTATGCGCGGCGGCTCGCGGATCGTGCTCGACACCACCGCCCCGGTGCAGGTCCGCAAGGCCTTCGTATTGGCCGCGTCCGAGGGACAGCCGGCGCGGCTGGTGCTCGATCTTGCCGCCACCGATCGCGAGAGCTTCCTGCACGTCATCGCGCTGCAAGACCGCGCCAGCCGCGTTCCTCCTGTGCACCATACCGAAGCCGCGCCGAAGGACAGCGGCGATCCGCGTCCGTTGATCGTGCTCGACCCAGGTCATGGCGGCATCGATGACGGGACGCATTGGAAGAGCATCGCCGAGAAGGAGATCGTGCTCGCTTTCGCCCGTACGCTGCGCGAGCAACTGATGCGCAGCGGAAAATACCGGGTGGCGATGACGCGTGACGACGACACCTATGTCACGCTCGGCGACAGGGTGCGCTTTGCCCGCAGCCGCCACGCCTCCCTGTTCATTTCCCTGCACGCGGATTCGCTACCGCCCGGCGCGGGTTATGCCGAGGGAGCCACGGTCTACACCTTGTCGGAGCGCGCCTCCGACGCGGAAGCCGCTTACCTCGCCGATAGCGAAAACAATTCGGATGTCGTTGCCGGCGTCGATCTCAGCGCCGAGCCCGACGATGTCGCCAGCATCTTGGTCGATCTTGCGCAGCGCGAGACAAAGACATTTTCGGTTCAGTTTGCCCGCGATCTGGTGGCGGAGATGCGCGATACGGCACGCCTCTACAAGCATCCGATCAAATCGGCCGGCTTCAAGGTGCTAAAGGACCCCGACGTGCCGTCGGTGCTCATCGAACTCGGGTATCTTTCGTCGAAGGCCGATCGCGCCAACCTGACCTCGGCCGCATGGCGGGCGCGCACCGCAGGCGCGCTGGTGGATGCGATCGATACCTTCTTTGCCCCGCGCCTCGCCACCAACCGGGGAGCGCGGTGATGGCCGCTCCGTTGTCATTCCGGGGCGCTCGCCAACGGGTCCGGCCAAAGGCCAGCCCGATGGTAAACTCCGCGAGCGAACCCGGAATCCAGAGGCAGTCTCAGCATGCGCGTCTTGATTCCGGGCCCGGCGCCATCGGGCCGCACTTCGCGCGGACCCGCTGGCGTCGTCCCGGAACGACTAAAGAGATTCTGATGGCCTTTCGACCGTTGCAAGGATGCAACGAGCGGCCTCAGTTTCAACATAAAACAGGGCGACCAAAGCGTTGCGCCGCCATCTCGGCGGAAGACGGATGGGACGCCGGGCGGACGCCGGCGTCGATGACGGCCAAGGGCCAGTTCCCGGCCGCGGGGGAAGCAGGCGGTCTTCAGGGCTGCTCCCGAATGCGAGGCGGGACCGTTTTTTCATGAGGCTTATACTACGGTTCTTCGGCTTTCTATTCGCCGCCGGCACCATTTTGTTCGTGGTGGGCGTCGGCGCTGCCGCCGGGATCATGTGGCATTACTCGCAGGATTTGCCGGACTACTCGCAACTCCAGGATTACGAGCCGCCGGTGACAACCCGCGTGCATGCGGCCGACGGCTCGTTGCTCGCCGAATATGCCAAGGAGCGCCGTCTTTACATTCCGATCCAGGCGGTGCCGAAACTGGTGATCAACGCCTTCCTTGCCGCCGAGGACAAGAATTTCTACGAGCATGGCGGGCTCGATTTCTTCGGCATTGCCCGTGCGGCGATCGCTTACGTCGAGAACTACGGCTCCGGCCGCCATCCGCAAGGCGCTTCCACCATCACCCAGCAGGTGGCGAAGAATTTTCTTTTGAGCAACAAGGTCACCTTCACGCGCAAGATCAAGGAGGCGCTGCTGGCGCTGAAAATCGAGCGCGCTTATTCGAAAGACAAGATTCTCGAACTCTATCTCAACGAGATCTATCTCGGCATGGGCGCCTACGGCGTCGCCGCCGCGGCGCTCACCTATTTCGACAAATCGGTGAACGAACTCACCATTCCGGAGGCGGCCTATCTCGCTGCGTTGCCCAAGGCGCCGAGCAATTATCAGCCGTTCCGTCACGAGAAGCGCGCGCTCGATCGGCGAAACTGGGTGATCGACCAGATGGCCGATGACGGCTTCATCAAGGCCGCCGACGCCGCTAAAGCGAAGCAACAGCCGCTCGACGTCGTGTCGAAGCCGAACGGGCCGCACGTATTCTCCGCCGAATATTTCGCGGAGGAAGTGCGGCGCGAGCTTTACGATCGCTATGGCGAGAAGAAGCTTTATGAAGGCGGCCTGTCGGTGCGCACCACGCTCGATCCGAAATTGCAGAGGATCGCGCGGCGGACATTGATCGAAGGGCTCGTCCATTACGACGAAACCTATGCCGGCTGGCGCGGGCCGGTGAAGAAGATCGACATCAAGAAGGACGACTGGGGCGTTGCCCTCGCCGGGGTCAAGTCGCTCAACGATGTGGCGCCGTGGCGACTCGCGGTGGTGCTGGATGTTTCCGATAAGTCGGCGCGCATCGGTCTTGAGCCGGACCGCGAGCCGGGCGGCGCGCTTAGCAAAGCGCGCGCTACCGGCGTCCTGCCGCTTGCAGGCATGAAATGGGTGAAAGTGAAGGGGCGGACGGTCCGAAAGGTGGACGACGTCCTCAGCCCCGGGGACGTGATCTACGTAGAGCCTGCCGAAGACGTCCAGGACGAAAGGAGCAACAAAAAAAAGAAGGACAAGGACGCGCTCGAGAAAAGCCAATACGTGTTGCGGCAGGTGCCGCAGGTTTCGGGCGCCATGGTGGTCGAGGAGCCATGGACCGGCCGCGTGCTCGCTATGGTGGGCGGCTTCTCTTACGACGAGAGCCAGTTCAACCGCGCGACGCAGGCGCTGCGGCAACCCGGCTCGTCATTCAAGCCATTCGTCTATGCAACGGCTCTCGACAACGGCTACACGCCGTCGTCGCTCGTTCTTGACGCGCCGATCACCATCGACCAGGGTCCGGGCCTCGGTACGTGGACGCCCGAGAATTATGAGCGCGATTTCTTCGGGCCGTCGACGTTGCGCTTCGGCATCGAGCACTCGCGCAACGTGATGACGGTGCGGCTCGCGCAAGACATCGGCATGCCGCTGATCGCCGAATACGCCAAGCGCTTCGGCATTTACGACAGCTTGCCGCCCTATCTTTCGTTTGCGCTGGGCGCCGGCGAGACCACGCTGCTGCGCATGGTGACCGGCTATGCCATGATCGACAACGGCGGCCGCAAGGTGACGCCGACGCTGATCGATCGCATTCAGGATCGCTACGGCCACACCGTCTATAAGCACGATAAACGCGAATGCATTGGCTGCGACGCCAAGAAATGGGACGATCAGCCCGAGCCGGTGCTGATCGATCGGCGCGAGCAGGTGCTCGACCCGATGACCGCCTACCAGATCACCTCGATCATGGAGGGCGTGGTCCAGCGCGGCACAGGCACCGCGTTGCGTGTGCTCAATCGCCCGATCGCCGGCAAGACCGGCACCACCAATGACTACAAGGATGCCTGGTTCATTGGCTTCACGCCCAATATCGTAGTGGGCGTCTACGTCGGTTACGACAAGCCCAAGACACTCGGCCGCGGCATGACCGGCGGCCGTGTTGCCGCGCCGATCGTGCGCGACTTCATGAAGGAGGCGCTTGCCGGCAAGCCGCCGGTGCCGTTCCGCGTCCCCCCGGGTATCAAGCTGGTGCGGGTCGACCTCAAGACCGGCGCGCGCGCGCGGCCGGGTGACAAGCGAGTGATCCTCGAAGCCTTCAAGCCGGGCACGGCACCGCCGGACAACTACGCGGTCGCCGGTTACGGCAATGCGGAGGCCGGCCCCGGCCTGCCGTATGGCGTTTCTCCCGATGCCGACCGCGCGGTGCGCTCAGGGACCGGTGGGCTGTATTGAGGGCTCGGTCGCTTTGCTCCTCGCAATGATATTCTGCAAACGGTTGCACTGGCTCATTTGCAACGCTAAATGCCTTCCAGCAAATGACGATGCCGCGTTGGTGGCAAGGAATAAGGGACATGCGCGCGGAAACGCAGAGCCTTCTCGAGGAAATCAAGCAGTCGCTCGGGCTGCTGAGGAGGCATCTTTGACGTCGATGCCGCGCAACGGCGTCTCGCCGAGCTGAACAAGGAATCCGAAAATCCCGATCTTTGGAACGATCAGGCGCGCGCCCAGCGCCTGATGCGCGAGCGCGATGCGCTCGAAGATCAGCTCGCGGCGATCGGCCGGATTGAGCAGGAGCTCGACGATCAGCTCACGCTGCTTGAGCTTGGCGAAGAGGAAGGCGACGAGAAGACGGTGGCGGAGGCCGAAGCCGCGCTCGGTCGTCTGCGCGCTGAGGTCGGCCGGCGCGAATTGGAAGCGCTGCTTTCCGGCGAGGCCGACGCCAACGACTGCTATCTCGAAGTCCATGCCGGCGCCGGCGGCACCGAGAGCCAGGATTGGGCCGGCATGCTCATGCGCATGTATGTCCGCTGGGCGGAAGCGCACGACTACAAGGTCGAGTGGATGGAAGAAACCGAAGGCGAGGGCGCCGGCATCAAATCGGCGACCGTCATTGTGAAGGGCCACAACGCTTACGGATGGCTCAAGAGCGAGAACGGCGTGCACCGCCTCGTGCGCATTTCGCCGTTCGACGCCAATGCGCGGCGGCATACGTCTTTCGCCAGCGTCAACGTCTATCCGGTGCTGGACGACAGCATCAAGATCGATATCAACGAGAACGACGTGCGCGTCGATGTCATGCGCTCCGGCGGCGCCGGCGGTCAGCACGTGAACAAGACCGAGTCGGCGGTACGCCTCACGCACATTCCGACCAATATCGTCGTGAAGAGCCAGAGCGACCGCTCGCAGCATCGCAACCGCGCCATGGCCTGGGATATGTTGCGCGCCAAGTTGTTCGAACGCGAAATGCAGAAGCGCGAGGAAAAGGCCGCGGCGGAGCAGGCGGCGAAGACCGATATCGGCTGGGCCCACCAGATCCGCAGCTACGTCTTGCAGCCCTATCAGATGGTGAAAGACTTGCGCACCGGCGTCTCCACGTCCAATACCGGTGCGGTGCTCGACGGCGATCTCGACCAGTTCATGCAGGCCGCGCTCGCCCACAAGGCGTTCGGCGGCGAGCCGGTGGTGGTCGAGGATGTGGAGTAACATGGGTGCCATAAAATCTGAGTCGTCATGCCCGCGCTTGTCGCGGGCATCCACGCCTTAAAGAGATGCAGTGGCAAAGACGTGGATGGCCGGGCCTTCACCCGCCGAAGGGTTCATCGGCGCAACCACATTAAGGACGCTTCGGCCCCCAGGCGGGACAAGCCGGCCATGACGTTGTAGGTTATTGTAGACGTTAATCGCTTACGGTTGACCGGATCGATAATGACCAAGCCTCGCATTGCCATCGCGACCGGCGATCCCGCCGGCATCGGGCCCGAAATCAGTTTGAAGGCGGCGCTCGATCCCGCCGTTCGTGCCGCCTGCCGGCCGTTGCTGGTCGGCGATCCGACGATCATTGCACGTCACGCGAAGGCATGCGGCATGGCCGGTGTTCTCGATGTATTTGATCGCATCGAGAATGCCGAGGGGCGGGATGGCCGCGCCGCGGTTTTCGCGTGCAGCAGCGCAGAAGCCGGCGACATCAAGATGGGCGGCAATAGCGCGGCCGCCGGCCGTGCCTCGCTCGCCGCCGCCCGCGCTGCCATTCAGGCCGCTTTGGCAGGCGAGGTCGATGCGGTAGTCGCGGCACCGCAGAACCAGACGTCTATCGCGATGGCCGGTGTCGAATTCGACGGCTATCCGTCGTTCGTCGCGCGAGAGACTAATCTCGAGCGCAGCGATGTCTATCTGATGCTCTGTTTCGACAAAGTGAAAATCGTTCACTGCACACTGCACGTCAGCGTCAGTCAGGCGATCGCATCGATCACCCGCGAGCGCGTCGGCCACGTCATTTCAGTTACCGATCGCACACTGCGGCGCTTCGGAATTGCCGAGCCTAAGATCTATGTCAGCGGCCTCAACCCGCACGCGGGCGAGGGCGGTCTATTCGGCAGCGAAGACGCCGAGATTATCAAGCCCGCGATCGACGCCGCCGCCAGAGACGGTATCCGTGTTGCGGGCCCGTTCGGCGCCGACACCATGTTTCATAAGGCCGATGGCGACGCTTTCATCGTCATGCTGCATGACCAAGGACACATCGTTGCCAAGCTGTTGGCGCGCAACGCCACGGCGGGGCTCGCGATCGGCAGCCCGATCCTGTTCTCCTCGGTCGCCCACGGCAGCGGGCATGATATCGTGGGGAAGGGCCTCGCCGATCCCAAAGCCATGATCGAGGCGATCTCGCGGTTGGCAAGAGCGGGGCGGGTGCAAAGGCCAGCGTAGCCGACTCGTGACATCTGCGGCGAATAACGATCTATAGCCGTCACCCTGAGGCGGCTTCGCGAAGCGAAGCCCTCGAAGGGCGACGGCCCGGGCTGTCATCCTTCGAGGCTCGTTCGCTCACGCTCACTCACACCTCAGGATGACGGCAAAGACCAATACTGCGGAATGTCAGACCTCAATGAAAACAAACCCGTCCTCGACAACGACCTTGTAGGTCTTCACCGGCACCATGCACGGGGGGCCGACGACCTTGCCGGTGCGGACGTTGAATTGGCCGCCGTGGAAGTTGCACTCGATTACGTCGCCTTCGAGATATCCTTCCGACAAGGAGCCGGGGCCGTGGGTGCAGGCATCGTCGGTCACGAAGAATTCTCCGTCTACGTTGTAGACGGCAAGCACCAGGTCGTCATGCTCGACCTTGATGGCGGCTCCGGCGGCGATCTCATCGGCGCGGCATAGCTTCACGCGCGAAGCCGTCAAGGAATTCGGGTCGGTCATTGATCCCCGTTCGCGTACTATAATAAAGTTCGCCTGCGCCGATGTTGTGACCACAGGTCCACGACCCGGTCAATAAGATTGCGACCATCGTCGAAACTGTTGGGAATCGCCGGATGCTGAGGAAAGAACAAAGCGACCTCTTGGTCCACACCGGCCCCGGTACCGCGGGCGGGCGGCTGTTCCGCAGCTATTGGATTCCGGCGCTGTTGGCTGACGAACTCCCTGAGAACGACTGCCCTCCCGTGCGCGTCAAGCTGCTTTCCGAACGGATGATCGCGTTTCGCGACAGCCGCGGACGGCTCGGGTTGATGGACGAGTTCTGTGCCCACCGCGGCGTCTCGCTGTGGTTCGGCCGCAACGAGGAGGACGGCCTGCGCTGCCCTTATCACGGGTGGAAATACGACACCACCGGCCAGTGTATCGAAGTGCCATCGGAGCCGGTGGAAAGCGGCTTCTGCAAGAAGATCAAGCTCAAGGCTTATCCGCTGGTCGAACGCGGCGGCGTGCTGTGGACCTATATGGGGTCGCCGGAGCGGCAGCCGCCGCTGCCGGAGTGGGAGTTTGCTCTCGTTCCCGCCAGCCAACGTTTCGTTTCAAAGCGGATCCAGGAATCCAACTGGCTGCAGGCGATGGAAGGCGGCATCGATTCGAGCCACGTCTCTTTCCTCCACCGCGGCGATCTCAACTCCGATCCGTTGTTCAAAGGCGCCAAGGCCAATCAGTACAATCTGCGCGATTCAAGACCCGTGTTCGAGGTGGTCGAGAGTCCCGGCGGGCTCTTCATCGGGGCGCGCCGTGACGCCGAAGACGGCAATTACTACTGGCGCATCACGCAGTGGGTGATGCCGTCATTCACGATGATCCCGCCGCGCGGGTGGCATCCCGTGCACGGGCATTTCTGGATACCCATCGATGACGAGAACTGCTGGACCTGGAGCTTCGACTACCATCCGACTCATGCGCTGACGGACGAACAGGTGAACGCCATGCGCGAGGGCAAGGGCATTCACGTCAAGTATCAGCCCGGCACCTATCGGCCTCTCGCCAACAAGGACAATGATTACCTGATCGATCGCGCGGCGCAGAAAGCCGGCCGCACCTTCAGCGGGGTCGAGGGCATTGCCATGCAGGATGCCTCCTTGCAGGAGAGCATGGGGCCGATCGTAGACCGCACGAAGGAGAACCTGGTCTCGACCGACAACGGCATCATCATGGCGCGGCATCGGCTCATCAAAGCGGTCAAAGCGCTGATGGACAAGGACACCGTTCCGCCCGGCGTCGACATCGTGCACCAGCGCGTGCGCTCCGCTGCCGTCGTCCTGCCGCCCGACCAGCCCTATATGGAGGCGGCCAAGGACGCCTTGGTTGTCCGTGAAGGGACCGCACATGCTTCGGTGTGATCCTCCGGTCCGGAGAACGGGTCATGCTGAGTGAGTCGGCGCGCGCCGCCAGCGCCGCGGAGGCGCGCTATCGGGTCGCCGCGCCAAATTCCCGTGCGCGCGCCGTCAAAGTCATCGCGCTTGATGACGAGAGCGAAGTCATCATCAAACGGCTGGCCGAGATGCCGTGGCGCGGAGCAACTTTCCTGACCGTCCTGCGGGATCCGCCGGGAGCGGACCAGACGTTCTCGATGACCGGGTGGCTGCGCGACCTGGCGGGTCATGCCAAGGGCTTGCTCGACGAAATCGCCGGCGCGGATAACGTGGTGATGATCGCACACGCCGGCTCTGCTCCCGAAAACGCGTCGATCGTCGGCGAGGCATGCAGCCTCAGGCGCGTCATGACAACCGGCCTCATCGTGAGCGCGCCCGCAACGCCCGACGAGGTGCTGTCGCGAACGCTTGCACATCTGCGGCCGTGGGCGTTGATGTTGGTGATCGCCACAGGCGAGGAATACATCGCCGACATGCTGGCGGCGCTGCAAGCATGACGGTCCGGCTCACAAAGCTTGGCATAAGAATCAGAAAGGGAGGATGTGACAATGCGCATGATTTTGGCTTTTCTTTTCACTTTATTACTCGCCGCTTCGCCGGCTTGCGCCGCCGACGCGGCGACTAACTATCCGAACCGTCCGATCAAGATCGTCGTCTGCGTGCCGGCGGGGGGCGGCGTCGATACCGTCACCCGGATCGTGGCCAAGGGGATGGAGAAAGAACTCGGGCAACCGATCGTCGTGGAAAATCGCGCCGGCGCGGGCGGTAATATCGGCGCCGATGTCGTGTATCATTCCGATCCGGATGGCTACACGCTCCTGGCGGCGCAACCCTCGCCGTTGACCGTCAATCCGCTACTGTACAAGCACATGAATTTCGATCCGACCAAGTTCGAGCCGGTGACGATCATGTCGTCGGTTCCCAATGTGCTATTGGTCCGGCCGAAATTCCCCGCCAAGACGGCCAAGGAATTCATCGCCTACGCGAAGGCCAATCCGGGCAAGATCAATTACGGCTCGCAAGGCATCGGCACGACCTCGCATTTGACCGCGGCTCTGTTCGAGCACGTGACGGGCACAAAGCTCGTCCATGTGCCCTTCAAAGGCACGGCGCCGGCGCTCAATGCGCTGATCGGCGGGCACATCGACATGATCTTCATGGAGTTGGCCAAAGCGCTCAGGCTGCACCAATCCGGCCGCGCGCGGATTCTCGCCGTGGCGACCTTGAAGCGCATCCCGAACCTGCCGGACATCCCGACGCTCGACGAAATCGGGGTGAAGGGATTCCAGTCGGGCACGTGGAACGCCATCGTTGCGCCGCCGAACACGCCCAAGGCCATTGTCGCAAAGCTCAACAAAGCGGCAAACAAAGTGCTTAAGAGCGACCATGTGAAAGAGCTGTTCGCCAAGGTCAATCTGCACCCCGAGGGCGGCACGCCGGCGCACGCTGCGGCGTTTATCAAAGAGGAGACCGCGTTGTGGGGAAACGTGATCAAGGAAGCACACGTCCCCGCGCATTAGGTCGTGTTCCGCTGGCATTGATCCGCCGCCCGCCCGGCGCAAGCGCTACGGGATTCACACCGCCCCCAACAGTCGGCAGGGACGGCCGCCCGGCGATCGGTAGCGGCGGGCCTTGTGCCCGCCCGCGAAAGCGAGGGCTTTTTATGTCGGGAACAACGCCTTGGTCAGCCGCATTAGTCACCGGCACACCATTTAACGCAGGAGACCACAATGAAAGCGCGCTTGTTCCTCGCGGGGGCCCTCGTGTTTGGCCTCGCCGGTACCGCTGTGGCGGATGAATATTACATCGTTAAGAGCCCCAAGACGCACCACTGTACGATAACCACGACGAAGCCCGCCGGTCAGGAGGTGGTTACGCAAATCGGGCCGCTTGCCTTCAAGACACGTGAAGCAGCGCAAGACCGCATTACACAGACGAAGGTCTGCTCGGAGGACACAACCGGCAGCGGCAATTCAACCACTATCATCAAGCAAAGGTAAAATCTTATGGAGCCGGGCTG